>NZ_JBQFMP010000004.1:0-369344 GCF_056531905.1 Ruegeria sp. K11 | reverse complement strand
GCCCGATGCCGCAGACGCGCGAGCACATCCTGCTGGGCCGCCAGGTTGGCATCCCGAAGATGGTCGTGTTCATGAACAAAGTGGACCAGGTCGACGACGAAGAGCTGCTGGAACTGGTTGAGATGGAAGTTCGCGAACTGCTGTCCAGCTATGAATACCCCGGCGACGATATTCCGATCATCGCAGGTTCGGCTCTGGCCGCGATGGAAGGCAACAACCCGGAAATCGGCGAAGAGAAGATCAAGGAACTGATGGCGGCTGTTGATGACTACATCGACACCCCTGAGCGTGAAGTTGACAAGCCGTTCCTGATGCCGGTCGAAGACGTGTTCTCGATCTCGGGCCGTGGTACCGTTGTGACCGGTCGTGTCGAGCGTGGCGTGATCAATGTTGGCGACGAGATCGAAATCGTCGGCATCCGTGACACTCAGAAAACCACCTGTACCGGTGTTGAAATGTTCCGCAAGCTGCTGGATCGCGGCGAAGCGGGCGACAACATCGGCGCGCTGCTGCGCGGTATCGACCGTGACGGCGTTGAGCGTGGCCAGGTTCTGTGTAAGCCGGGTTCGGTTACACCGCACACCAAGTTCGAAGCCGAAGCCTACATCCTGACCAAGGAAGAAGGCGGTCGTCACACTCCGTTCTTCGCGAACTACCGTCCGCAGTTCTACTTCCGGACCACTGACGTGACCGGCACCGTGACCCTGGCGGCTGGCACCGAGATGGTTATGCCCGGCGATAACGTTGGCTTCACCGTCGAGCTGATCGCGCCCATCGCGATGGAAGACGGCCTGCGCTTCGCCATCCGCGAAGGCGGCCGCACCGTCGGCGCCGGCGTTGTGTCGAAGATCATCGAGTAAGTCGGCTCTGCCGACTGGTGGGCGGCAGTTGCTCTGAAAGAGCAATGAGAGCTCACTCCGTTGAACTAAAGAAGGCCGTCCCAATCAGGGGCGGCCTTTTTCTCTTTTAACGGGTTCGAACGGGTGTACCGGTATGAAGAACAGCAGCCGTGGGTGAGCGTTTTCCGATGAAGTGTACGTTGCTTTTCCACCTCATTGGGAATTGAGTAAACCTTCGATTTCGTCAAACCTTATGGCCATCCCCGACTTTCCGGGCATCGCGGCGACGTTCTCAAGATAGCTCAAGTATACTTGGCAATATTCTGGGGCTCTCCACGTATCAAGGTACAGAGGTTCTAGATCTAAATCGGTCATCCCGTTGTCTTTCATTCTCTTTGCCAATCGATCGAAGTCTTCGTTTGTAGGCGGTATTGGTTCATTCGCCTCACCGGTGTTGATTGCACGAGCGTCAAGGAGGTGTGAAGTCATAGTCGCCATGACTTGATCCAGTTCCAGATATACCAGAGAGAGTTGATGGTAATTCAGTTTGCCAGCACCATGGCGAGCTACAAGTGCGCAAGTTTTTGGATCATCGAATGACCGCAGAAACTGGATGCGTGCGTTTATCATATCGACCCGCTGCCGATCCGAAAGCGCTCGAGAGTACTTGGCCAGTCGTAACCTATATGCCAGCAATTCGCGGTCTAGCTTCTCTCGAACATCCTCGCTTGTTCGAAGGCTCGATCTCGCCTCGAAAAAGCGGTCGATAACGTAATCCAGGTCTTCTGGAGCCTTTTCGTCAACGACTTGCCAGAACTTCGCCAGTTTACCACGCAGCATCAATTCACGCGTCTCGGGTGCGCCGACAGGGATATCTCGTATGTCTGCCAGCGCTGTGCCGATGCTAAGAGCGTCTGGAACATTTTCACTAGCAGTACCTTCACGAAGTAGCATGAAGATTGCCAGTGAAGCACAGATCGTAGCTGCACCAAAAGTAAAGAACTGCATTTTCATTGTGGCGGCTTCCAGACTCGACATACTCTACCTATGGTGGAAGATGGGCTATGTGTCCTCAGATGTCGATGGGGGTTGTGCAACACTGGGCTGGAGAAAACCCACCCAACATTCTCTTTTGTATGGCAACCATTTCCCCCTTGCCAAACCCCACTAACCCCACTAATACGCGCGAGTTCTCAACAAGAACGTCAAGGCGGGGTGATTCCCGCCTTTTGGGTTCGATGAGGGTTGGCGATGCGCGTCTGTCCTCCTCTCAACCTCAACGCCTGATAAAAGGCTGTATCTATGCAAAGCCAAAATATCCGTATTCGGCTGAAGGCATTTGACTATCGCGTTCTGGATGCCAGCACGCAAGAGATCGTCAACACTGCCAAGCGGACCGGCGCGAACGTGCGCGGCCCGATCCCACTGCCGAACAAGATTGAGAAGTTCACGGTTCTCCGTGGCCCTCACGTTGACAAGAAATCCCGCGACCAGTTCGAGATCCGCACGCACAAGCGTCTCTTGGACATCGTTGATCCGACCCCCCAGACCGTTGACGCGCTGATGAAGCTCGACCTCGCTGCTGGTGTGGACGTCGAGATCAAGCTGCAGTCGTAATCGGAGGGTATAGATTATGCGCTCTGGTATTATCGCAAAAAAAGTTGGCATGACCCGCCTGTTCATGGAAGACGGCAAGCAGATCCCTGTGACCGTTCTTCACCTGGATAACCTGCAGGTTGTTGCACAGCGTACCGCTGATAAAGACGGCTACACCGCCGTTCAGCTGGGCGCCGGTGCTGCCAAGGCAAAACGCACCTCGAAAGCCATGCGCGGTCACTATGCCGCTGCAAAGGTCGAGCCCAAGCGTAAGCTGGCCGAGTTCCGCGTCTCTGAAGATGGCCTGATTGATGTGGGTGCCGAAATTTCGGCCGAACACTTCCTGGAAGGTCAGAAGGTTGACGTTTCGGGCACCTCGATCGGTAAAGGCTTTGCCGGTGCGATGAAGCGTTGGAACTTTGGTGGTCTGCGCGCCTCGCACGGTGTTTCGATCAGCCACCGTTCGCACGGTTCGACCGGTCAGTGTCAGGACCCGGGCAAGGTGTTCAAAGGCAAGAAGATGGCCGGTCACATGGGTGCTGCCCGTGTTACCACCCAGAACCTGGAAGTCGTCAAAACCGACGCCGACCGTGGTCTGGTCTTCATCAAAGGCGCTGTTCCCGGACCGAAATCGGGCTGGGTTACCGTCAAGGACGCCGTGAAGAAGAAAGCACCGGAAGGCCTACCTTTCCCGGCTGCTGTGAAATCGGCTGCAACCGAAGCACCTGCGGAAGAAGCGCCCGCGGAAGGTGGTGAAGCATGAAACTTGATGTAATCAAACTGGACGGCGGCAAAGCCGGCGACATCGAGCTGAACGCCGATCTGTTCGGCCTCGAGCCGCGCGCGGACATCCTGCACCGTGTGGTCCGTTGGCAGCGTAACAATGCGCAAGCCGGCACCCACAAGGTCAAGACCCGCTCGGAAACCAGCTACTCGACCAAGAAGATCTATCGCCAGAAGGGCACCGGTGGCGCACGCCATGGTGACCGCAACGCGCCAATCTTCCGTGGTGGTGGTATCTACAAAGGCCCCGTCGTGCGTTCGCACGGCCACGACCTGCCCAAGAAGTTCCGCAAGCTTGGCCTGCGCCACGCTCTGTCGGCCAAAGCCAAGGCAGGTGAACTGGTCGTGATCGAGAGTGCCGAAGCCGAAGGCAAGACCGCCGCTCTGGCCAAACAGGTTGCAAACCTGGGCTGGAAACGCGCTCTGGTCATCGACGGCGCGACCGTGAACGAAGGGTTCCTGAAAGCGTCCAAAAACATCGAAGGCCTGGATATCCTGCCGTCGATGGGCGCAAACGTCTATGACATCCTCAAGCGTGACACCCTGGTGCTCACCAAAGCGGCTGTCGAAGCACTGGAGGCTCGTCTGAAATGAGCGCGAAGGCAGAACACTACGACGTGATCCGCAAGCCGATCATTACCGAGAAGTCGACCATGGCGTCCGAAAACGGCGCGGTTGTCTTTGAAGTGGCGATCGACAGCAACAAGCCGCAGATCAAAGAGGCCGTTGAGGCGCTGTTTGGTGTGAAGGTCAAAGCGGTGAACACCACCGTGACCAAAGGCAAGGTCAAGCGGTTCCGCGGCCAGCTGGGCCGTCGGAAAGACGTCAAAAAAGCGTATGTGACCCTGGAAGAGGGCAACACCATCGACGTGAGCACGGGTCTCTGATCGAACCCGTCTTTGGAAACATTTGAAGGCCCCCGCGTAAGCGGGGGTTTTTCTTTAGGTGGGAACACCAAGATTTGAGCGCAAATCCCTGCGTCTCGTCCAGAAATCGATTGCGATATGGGTGGGGTTGTCTATCCGGTATGTAATCAACAAGAAAGTTACGGCAGGCGCATGACCCTATCCACTCACTCGACCCGGGACGCCCCGAAAGTAACTGCCGCGCGGGATTGGGTGACGACGCTTGCCAAATATCGGGAACCGAACCAGATGCGCAGCTGGTTTGAGCTGGGGGTTACCCTCATTCCTTTTCTGGCTCTTTGGGCTTTGGCATGGATCTGTCTGTCAGTCGGATATTGGCTGGTTTTTGCGATCTCGGTTCTGAACTCAGCCTTTTTGCTGCGCCTGTTTGCCATACAGCATGATTGCGGGCATGGCGCCTTTTTCAAGAACCGAGGCGTCAGTGACTGGGTCGGGCGGATGATCGGAGTACTGACGCTCACACCTTATGACGTCTGGCGACGCACACACTCTACCCATCACAACGCGTCTGGTAATCTGGACAAGCGCGGAATGGGCGATATCCATACACTCACAGTGGCCGAATACCGCAGGCTGACACCCATGAATCGTTTTTGGTACCGGGTGTATCGTCATCCCGTCACACTATTCGGTCTTGGCCCCGGCTATTTGTTTCTGTTCCAGAACCGGCTGCCGCTTGGGCTTATGGGGAGCTTGAAATTCTGGACCAGCGCAATGGCTACGAATGCGGCCATTCTTGCTGTGCTTTATCTCATCTATTATTTTGGCGGCTTGATGCCGCTGCTGTTGATCTTTTTGCCCTCGACGCTGATCGCCGCAACGGCGGGTGTATGGCTGTTTTATGTGCAGCATCAGTTCGAGGATACAACATGGGAGTCTGATGAAGACTGGCAGTTGCATGAAGCAGCCTTGCACGGCAGTTCCCACTATATCCTGCCGCCTGTTCTGCAGTGGTTCAGTGCCAATATCGGCATTCACCACGTGCACCACCTGTACAGCCGCGTCCCGTTCTACCGGTTGACCGAGGTGCTGAGGGATCATGATGAGCTGGCGAACAGCAACCGAATGACCATTCGTGAAAGCCTTGCCAACGCGCGCTTGCATTTGTGGGACGAAAACCGCCGTCGCTTGTTGTCATTTGCCGAGGCGCGCGCGCTCTATGGGTGAGATGACGATTTCGCGGCCTGCCGGACAGGTGTCTCAAACTCAAGAACAGGTCTGATACCGGAAAATCAAACAGCGTAAACTTGTCCGTCACGCACTTAACGACCCGTCGCTGAAAACAGGTATAGTCCGGCCAACGTGTGTTTATGCCGTCGTTGTCAGCTGGGTTTGGTCGAAATTGTCTCAATTTGAGTGTGCTTATGAGCAACAATCACGTAAACGCTGCGTCATCGTCTCTTTTCTGCCCATTTTAGCGTTGATACACAGTCCATGGTACAGGTGGAATGTTAAGCAGTGCGGGCGGTAAAATGAGAACCGGTTACAACGGTCCTATTGCTATTTGTTGGACGCAAACTGAACTTGATGGGCTTCTTTCAGCATCGGTTTCCGATCTGAGTGTCGGGGCAGTCTGGTCTTGGTGCGGTGCCAAGGCCGGTTTGACGATCATGGACATGTCGGACGATCCAGATGCGGGGTTTGGTGGTTCCTTTTTGCTTGGTCGTGGCGCGGGGTGTTTGGTCCGGGTTCAGGCCCGGCTTGAGCTTTCAAATGGCGCACAGCGATTCATGGCAGAGCTTGTCAGATCGGATGAAGATGATTTCCTTGGGTTGGTTTTCAAAGATGCGTGTCCGGCGCGGGATCAGGAGTTCTGGGTAAGCTCAATCACCGAGGTCACGGAGCCTGCGCAGGCTGCGCCGGCGTCGAGCAATATCGTCAGGTTCCAGTCATCGCAGCCGGTTGAGATATCATCTCCCGAGCAGGTTGCCGTTGTTGCGGCTGAATAAGCGAACTACACTTTCCTTATCGTTATTTTGCAGGAATTTGGACTCTGCGCGATTGGCCTGTTGACTCTGCCCATCGCGCGGATATAAGCGCGGCTTCATTGGTGTTGGTGGCCCCCGCAAGGGGATACCTGTCATGGGGGAGACCTCAAGAGGACAACGCCCTTCATAGCGGCCCTAGGGCCTCGACCTGAACGAAGGAGATCAGCCGTGACCAAACGCACGTCTGCCAAGTACAAAATCGACCGCCGGATGGGCGAAAACATCTGGGGTCGTCCGAAATCCCCGGTCAACCGTCGCGAATATGGCCCCGGCCAGCACGGTCAGCGCCGCAAGGGTAAACTGTCGGACTTCGGTCTGCAGCTGCGCGCCAAGCAGAAGCTGAAAGGCTACTATGGCGACCTGACCGAGAAGCAGTTCCGCCGCATTTATGCCGAAGCCGTACGTGTGAACGGCGACACCGGTGAAAACCTGATCGGTCTGCTGGAAAGCCGTCTGGATGCCGTCGTTTACCGCGCCAAGTTCGTGCCGACCGTCTTCGCCGCGCGTCAGTTCGTGAACCACGGCCATGTTAAAGTGAACGGCAAGCGGGTGAATATTCCCAGCTACCGCGTCAAGGAAGGCGACGTAATTGAAGTACGTGACAAATCCAAGCAACTGGCCGTTGTTCTGGAAGCCGTTGCGCTGGCCGAACGTGATGTGCCGGATTACATCGACGCGGACCACTCGAAGATGACCGCAACTTTCGTGCGCGCGCCGGGCCTGGGCGATGTGCCCTATCCAGTGATGATGGAACCGAACCTGGTCGTGGAATTCTACGCGAAGAACTAATCTTCGCCGATCTGCACAAGATGAAGGGCCGCGCTTTCAGCGCGGTCTTTTTATTTGGAGGGGGCTCTGCCCCCGTCGCTTCGCGACTCCCCCGGGGTATTTGGGGCCAGATGAAGATTTGGATCAGATCGGAAATGGGCGGCCTTCGGCGATGGCTTCCATCGCGAAGTAGGATGTCACGCTGTCCAGTTCGACCTTTTCGATCAGGCGCTGATAAACCTTGTCGTAGGATGCCATGTCCTGTGTCACCACTTTGAGTTGATAATCGTAGTCTCCGCCGATCCGGTGGAAGTCCACGACCTCGGGAATGGTCAGCACGTGGCGGCGAAAGGCCTGCAACCACTCGGCAGAGTGATGTCGGGTGCGTAGCATAACGAAGACCACAAGGTTCAGCCCCAGTTTCTCGCGCGCGATCTGTGCTGTTGATCCGGTGATAACACCGCTGTCATTCAGCGCTTTCAACCGCCGCCAGCACGCGTTTTGGGACAATCCGACCCGATCTGCCAGGTCGCGCTGAGAGAGGGTGGCATCTTTTTGCAGCTGGCGGAGGATGCTTTTGTCAATTTGATCTAAAATTTTGGCCATTTCGAAGAATATGACACAAGATTCAGAAAATTAAGTCAATAACAGGGGAGTTATTTGCGCCGAAAAGCAATCATATTCGATATGCAATATGGAGCCCACGCAATGACCTTGTCCCAATTTCGCGCAGACATCCAATCCACCGCTCACAATTCGAACCTGCGTGATGGGTTGATCGGAGAGAACGTTCTGATCCCGGGTCTGCATGGGGATGTACCGCTTGTATATGCGGATTATGTCGCCTCGGGCCGTGCGTTGCGGCAGGTCGAGGAATTTGTGACTGCGCATGTGTTGCCGTTTTATGCCAACAGTCACACCGAAGCCTCCTATTGTGGGTCTTACATGACCCGACTGCGCCGTGAAGCGCGCGCAGAGATTGCCCGCATCATAGGAGCCTCGGAAGAGGATGCGGTGATTTTTGCCGGATCAGGCGCCACTGCGGGTCTCAACCGGTTGGTCAGCCTGCTGGGAGTTGATCGTGCTGATCGGCCGGTTGTATTGATCGGGCCGTATGAACATCACTCGAACATCCTGCCGTGGCGAGAGAGCAAGGCGCAGGTTATCGAAATCCCGGAAGCATCAGACGGCGGTGTCGATCTGGCCGCCCTTGAGCAGGCTTTGAAGGTCAACGCTGAGTCTGATCTGATCATCGGCTCGTTTTCGGCGGCCTCGAATGTCACCGGGATCATCACTGAACCGGACCCGGTCACCCGGTTGCTTAAGTCACATGGGGCGCTGGCTGTTTGGGATTATGCCGGGGGTGGGCCTTACTTGCCGATCGACATGGGGCCGGAAGACGCGCGCAAGGACGCGATCGTTGTCTCACCTCACAAGTTCCCGGGCGGGCCGGGGGCGTCGGGGGTGCTGGTGGTCAACCGACAGGCCGTGAAACGCACCAGCCCCAGTTGGCCCGGTGGCGGAACGGTGAGTTTTGTGTCGCCTTGGCGGCATGACTACAGCGCGGATCTGGCGACCCGGGAAGAGGCCGGAACGCCCAACGTGATCGGCGACATTCGGGCAGCACTTGCTTTCATCGTCAAGGATGTGGTGGGCACGGATGAGATTGCCAGGCGGGAGGCAGTATACAATCGGATGGCGATACAGGGATGGGGTGATAATCCCAACCTTACGCTGTTGGGCGCGGACAATCCGCACCGGTTGCCGATTTATTCCTTTCTTGTTCGCGACAATGCCGGGCGCCCGGTGCACCAGCAGCTCTTTACCCGGATGCTGAGCGATATTTATGGCATTCAAGCGCGGGGCGGTTGTGCCTGTGCCGGGCCATATGCGCATCGGTTGTTGGGTATTGATCGCGCGACTTCGGATGAATTGCACGCGGCGTTGAGCGCGGGAGAAGAGATGAAGAAGCCCGGCTGGGTGCGGTTGAATTTTTCGTATCTGATGAGCGTCGAAACCGTCCAGTTCATCATCGACAGCGTGAATGATCTGTCGTGCCGCACCGAGGAATTCGCGCCATGTTACAGCGCCGACCCGGCAACCGCCCGCTTCAAAGCGGCGTGACGGAATTGCCGCTTTTCTCAACGCGTTGAGACGGGTATGAGGGGCTCCAACATACGGAGCCTGATATGAACAAGATCACCCCGCAACCGGGCATTATGGACATCGCGCTGTATCAGGGCGGGCAGTCGCATGTGGCCGGGGTCGCGCATGTGATCAAGCTGAGTTCCAACGAAAACCCGCACGGTCCCAGCCCCAAGGCGATTGAGGCTGTGCGTGACAGTGCGGCAACCCTGCATCGCTATCCCAGCACTGACCATGCCAGCTTGCGCGCGGCGATTGGCGCATGTCACGGGCTGGACCCGGCGCGGATCATTTGCGGCGTCGGCAGCGATGAGGTTCTGCAATTCGTGGCGCAGGCCTATGCCGGCCCGGGGGACGAGGTCATGTACACCGAGCACGGGTTCTCAATGTATCCGATCATCGCGCGAATGGCGGGTGCGACACCGGTCATGGTGCCTGAGACCGACCGTCAAGTGGATGTCGACAACATCCTGAGCGTGGTTACCGACCAGACCCGAATTGTGTTTGTGACCAACCCGGGTAATCCGACTTCGACCATGATCCCCAAGTCCGAGTTGGAGCGCTTGGCCAATGCATTGCCGCAGACCTGTCTGATGGTGATCGACGGCGCCTATGCCGAATTTGTTGCGGATTTCGATGGTGGTGCGTCGCTGGTTGATCGGTTCGACAACGTGATCATGACGCGGACGTTTTCCAAGATTTATGGTCTGGGTGGAATGCGCGTCGGCTGGGGCTATGCCGCGCAGGCCATCATAGATGTGTTGAACCGGGTGCGTCAGCCGTTCAACCTGTCACTTACCGCTCTGGCAGCGGCCGAAGCCGCGATCAAGGATGATGCGTATCTGACCTTTTGCCACACCGAGAACGCCCGCCTTCGGGTGTGGCTGTCGGACGAGTTGGCAAAAGTCGGCGTGCCGTCCGATCCGTCCAGCACCAATTTCATTCTCGCGCGTTTCAAGGATCAGCCCGAGGCCGAAGCCTGTGATGACTATCTGAAATCGCGAGGGCTGATTGTGCGGCGTGTGGCGGGATATAATCTACCGAATGCGCTTCGGATCACCGTCGGTGATGAAGACGCTTGCAGAAGGGTAGTCGCCGCAATCACTGCATTCAAAGAGGGCGCAGCATGAGCCAAGTTTACGACCGTGTTGCGCTGATCGGGCTGGGCCTGATTGCCTCATCCATGTTCTGGGCGATCAAACGAGGCGGTCTTGCGGGGGAAGTGACCGGCTATGCCCGGTCCGCTGAAACCCGCGACACGGCGCGCCGGATCGGTTTGTGCGACCGGATTTGCGACACCGCGCAAGAGGCCGTCGCGGGCGCGGACCTTGTTGTGCTTTGCGTGCCCGTCGGGGCCATGGGTGCGATTGCGGCGGATATTGCGCCAAGCCTCAAGCCCGGCGCGACCGTCAGCGATGTGGGCTCGGTCAAGCGCCATGTTATCGCGGCTGTGTCCCCGCATATACCTGATGGTGTGCATTTCATCCCGGCGCACCCATTGGCAGGGACCGAGCATTCCGGTCCTGAAGCCGGTTTTGCCGAGTTGTTTGACAATCGCTGGAACCTGATCGTCCCGATCGAAGGGTCCGACCCCGAGGCGGTGGCCCGGTTGCGCGCTTTGTGGGAGGGGATGGGTGCCTATGTCGATGAGATGGATGCCGATCACCACGATCTGGTGCTGGCCGTTACATCCCATGCCCCGCACCTGATTGCGTATACGATGGTGGGCGTGGCGGATGATCTGCGGCGGGTCACCGACACTGAGGTCATCAAATACTCGGCTGCCGGTTTCCGGGATTTCACCCGTATCGCGGCCTCGGACCCGACCATGTGGCGCGATGTGTTTCTGACCAACAAGGACGCAACGCTGGAGATACTCGGCCGGTTCACCGAAGAGCTGTTTGCCTTGCAACGGGCGATCCGCACCGGGGATGGGGAGCACCTGTTCGACTACTTCACCCGCACCCGAGCGATCCGGCGTGGCATCATCGACGCAGGGCAGGACACCGACGCCCCGGATTTCGGACGCAGCAAGGCAAGCTCATGACCTGTGGGTGGCGCGCGTATACAGTCGGGTTTCTGATCGCCAGCGCTTCTCTGGCAGTGGCCGCCCCTTTGGATCGCTCGCTGTTTCCTGTCGCGCGGGCCGAGGCAACGCCAGCTGCTGCACCCGCGCCTGCGGCCCGACTGCGCCCAGAATTGCGGCCTGCATCACCACAGGTATTGGCCTTCGCCGCACGCCCGTCCGATCTGCCGCTGCTTGGCCCTGATACCTCACTCATGCCATACCTGCGTCCCAAATCACTGGAGCAAGAGGTCTTTCTGAAAAAGCGCAAGCTGCGCAAAAGCTCAGTCTGTGGTGATATCGCCATTCAGGGCAAGCCGGTGGGCAAAGTTCCGGGCAAGATCAAAGCCTGTGGGATCAAGGATGCGGTACAGATCACCTCGGTGTCCGGCGTAGCGCTGAGCCGTCCGTCAACAATGGATTGCGGCACCGCGATTGCGTTGAATAAATGGGTCGACAAAACGGTCAAGCCGACCTTCAAACGACGCGGGCCAGTGGTCGAGCTTCAGGTTGCGGCACACTACGCCTGCCGGACAAGGAACAACCGCAAGGGCGCGCGTATCTCGGAACATGGCAAGGGCCGCGCGATTGACATCTCGGGCTTCAAAATGGCGGACGGTGAGGTGGTGACCGTGCTGAATGGCTGGCGCAAGAACCCATCGCAGAAACAGCTGGTCAAAATCTGGCGCGGGGCCTGTGGGCCGTTTGGAACCGTACTTGGGCCAAATTCTGACCGGTTTCACCGCGATCATTTCCATCTTGATACGGCGCGCTATCGCCGCGGACCTTATTGTCGCTAACGCAGGATCAAACGCGGTGCAGGCCCAAGGGGCAGGGGGCCCAGTGCGACAAACCCGTCGCGAAAATTCAGTTGCAGATCCAGCGCGTTGGGGTTGCCCCCCAGGCCGGCCATAAAGGTCAGGGCCCGGGTCACAGGATCAACCGCCTGATCGGGTAGGGCACCGGCGGCATTGGCCATCGCCACCATGTCACGCCAGTTTTCTGCCTTGATGGCGATCTCGCCCGTGGGAATACCCTGCGCGTCAACGTCAAGCTCTCCGGCTGCGAACAGGCGCAACTCGCCCCATTTGACTTCGGCCAGCCGCAGGTCAATCCTGACCGGCTGCGGGCGACCGGCTTCGATTGCTGATCGGTCCCACGGTTTGTCAAATGTGATGAACGCGTCCAACTCTAGCGTTTCAAAGGTCTGGGGCAGGGACGCGGCAGAGCGCATGAGGCGACGCAGCTCTTCCCCGGGTTCAAACCCGTCCACTTTTGCGCCAATCGCATAAGACTCGGGCGCGCCCTCTTGCGCCATAACCAGATTGAGGCTGTCCCCTGCGGCCTGCGGGTCGGTGCCGTCTGTCAACGCCCACGCCCCTGCTGTCAGGGCCATCTTTTCCAAAACCAGCGCCACACCGGGTTGCAGGTTCAGCTCGGCCTGCAGTTCCATGGCCTGAATTATGGTGGTCTGGTCGAAATACGATACCCGCTGAGGTGTATCGGCAAAGCGCAGCATCTGACGTCCGGGCCAGATTGCAGGGCTTTGGAATTCGATCCAGTCGGCGCTCCAGGCAGTGCCATTGACCGGATCAGCCAGTGCGGGATTGTTCAGACGCGTCACATGGCGGCCTGGATAGCCTGCGGTTGATACATCCGAAAAATCGGCCTGCCATCCCAGTTCTTGCTGATGGTCGAACCACCCGGCAATCGCGTTGCGAAGGCCGTATCCTGCGACAAACCAATAGGCGCTCCATGCCAGGACGACAAACACAAATACTCGTATCAGACGGCGCATGATGAATGGCCCTTTTTCCTGCCTTGGAATTGATGTTTATAGGCGCAAACGGGCAAGGACCAGTGCAATGACGATGTGGGTATTCGGATATGGATCGCTATTGTGGAACCCCGGCTTTCCGGTGGCGCGCAGTGAACGGGCCACGTTGCACGGATATGCGCGGTCATTCTGCATGCGCTCGATCCATCATCGCGGCACCGAGGATGAGCCGGGGCTGGTGTTGGCGCTGGATGAACAGCCCGACACCAAATGTTCGGGGCTGGCGCTGGCGGTTGAGGCCGGGCATGAAGACCGAACGCTGGCCGAATTGCGCGAGCGCGAGCTGATCTCATCCGCTTATCTTGAGCGCATGCTGGACGTGCATTTGGACAACGGACAGGTGGTCAATGCCGTTACCTATGTGATCGATGCCCATCACGTACAGTATTGCGGCGGGCTGCCACTGGAAGAACAGGCCCAGATCATTGCCCATGCCGTTGGTGGACGGGGTCCAAATACCGAATACCTGTTCAACACCGCCGATCATTTGACCGAGATCGGTCTGCATGATCCGGACCTTGAGTGGTTGTCGCAACGGGTGCGTAGAATCAGCGCATAAACCCTTGGCGTCGCGGCCACGTTTTCGCTAGGCTCACTCCAGAGCAGACAATACCAGGAGCCACGCGCATGGCGCAGGCACATCAGGGCGCGAGACCACATTTCTCGCAACCGATCCGGCAAATCTTGATGATGCTGATCGCAATCGGGCTGTCGGGCTTTGGGGTGTTCATGGCCCTGCCTTATGTGCTGCCGGTCATTCAGGCCAACCTGTATCTCAACGGGTTCATCATTCTGGTCTTTGTCATTGGTGTGCTCGCCTGTTTCCTTCAGGTCACTCAACTGATTGGATCTGTGCGCTGGATCGAAGCCTTTGTCGGCGGTGTGGTGCGTGAGGATGCGCGTACACCGCAACTTCTGGCCCCCTTGGCCTCGCTGTTGCGCGCACGTGGCGCGCGGTCTCAGATAAGTTCCAGCTCGACGCGGTCCATTCTGGACTCGGTTGCGGAGCGGGTGGAAGAAGAACGCGAGATCACGCGCTATATCACCAATGTTCTGATCTATCTTGGCCTTCTGGGGACCTTCTTCGGTCTGGCCACCACAGTTCCCGCCATTGTCGATACCATCCGCAGCCTGAACCCTCAGGAAGGTGAGGAAGGTCTGGCCGTCTTCAACCGGCTTATGACCGGGCTGGAATCCCAGCTGCAAGGTATGGGCGTTGCGTTCGGTTCGTCTTTGCTGGGTCTGGCCGGGTCGTTGGTTGTGGGCCTGCTGGAACTGTTCGCAGGGCACGGGCAGAACCGCTTTTATCGCGAGCTGGAGGAATGGCTGTCCTCGATCACCCGTGTCGGATTTGCGGGCGGTGAAGAAGGCAGCGCGGAACTGGCTGTGCTGACGCCTGTGCTGGACACCATGGCCGAGCAGATGGATGCGCTGCAGGACATGTTCACCGCGCAGGAACTGAACCGCGCCGAGATGTCCGGCAAGCTGGGGCAGCTTGTCGATGCGATCAGTGAAATGAACATGCGGCAGGCGCAGTCCGAAGGTGTGACCGCCGCCCTTGAACGCGTGGCGCTGGGGCAGGATGCATTGCTGGACCACATGCGCGACCATGGCGCGGGCGAAGGGATCGATGCCGAAAGCCGGATGCGTCTTCGATCGATGGACGTGCAATTGCTGCGGATCCTCGAAGAGATATCAGCCGGTCGTCAGGACAGCATGAACGAGCTGCGCAAGGATTTCGAACTGCTGGTCAAGGCCCTGACCCTGCCGCGCGGCGCGGTTCGCAGCCCGTCCGAGGGGGACTAAGCCATGGCCCTGTCCCGTCGCACCGGTCAGCGGTTCTCGGGTTCGGTCTGGCCCGGCTTCGTGGACGCGATGACGGGTCTTTTGATGGTGCTGACCTTTGTGCTGACCATCTTCATGGTCGTGCAATTCGTGTTGCGAGAAACTATCTCGGGCCAGGAAGATGAGTTGACTGCCTTGTCCGATGAGATTGCCGCGCTGGCCGGTGCGCTTGGGTTGGAAGAGCGCGAAAACAGCCGCCTTCAGGCACGATTGGGCGCATTGAATACGACGCTGACACAGGTCGAGGATGATCTGGCACAGGCCGAAACACAGATCACCGATTTTGAGGCGCAGGTTGCCGCGCTGCTTGCGGATCAGGATCGCGCGCGTGGCGAAATTGCCGCGTTGGAAAGTCAGCGCGACAATTTGCTGTCCGAACAGCAAGACCTGCTGTCCGAACAGGATGCCCTGAATCTGGCACTGGCCCAAAGCCGTCAGGAAATCGACGCACAGGCAGAAGCCGCACGTCTCGCGGCTGCACGTCGCGAGGCGCTTGAGGCGTTGGTCGCTGATCTCGAAGCCAGCGATGCAGCGCGGGCCACACTGATCTCGGAACTGGAACAGGAGCTTTCGGATGAGGAAGCCGCACGCCTTGCTGAGGCTGCTGCCGCCGAAGCCTTGCGCGACCGGTTGCAGAACGCGGATTCAGAGCTGACCGCCATGACGCTTGCGCTGGAGGCGCAACGGCAAGAGGCGGAAGAGACACTGACCCTTCTGGCCGCCGCACAGGCGGCAAAAGCCGAACTGGAACGCCAATTTGGCGAGCTGAATGCTGAAGGGTTGCGCGAACAGCTGCAGGCCGCGCTTGCCGCGCAAACGCAGGCGGCCGAAGATGCCGATGCGCTCAGGTCTCTGGCTGCGGAACGTGCGGCTTTGCTGGCGGTTGCCGAACAGGCGCTGGCCTCCGAGCAGGAGACGTCTACAGAAGCTCAGCGGCAAACCGCTTTGCTTAACCAGCAGATGTCGGCCTTGCGCGGACAATTGGGATCGCTGCAGGCACTGCTGGATGACTATGAAGAACGCAATGAAGCGGCGGAGATTCAGATTCAGACCTTGGGTCAGGACCTGAACGCGGCGCTGGCCCGCGCGGCCTCGGAAGAGCGCCGCCGCCGCCTGTTGGAAGAGGCAGAACGCATCCGCCTTGAGGCCGAGGCCGAGGCTTTGGCCGGGCAGAACGAAGAATTGACCGCGCAGGCCGAGGATTTGCAACGCTACCGGTCTGAGTTTTTCGGACGGCTGCGCGATGTTCTGGGCGATCAGGAAGGTGTGCGGATCGAAGGCGACCGATTTGTATTTTCCTCGGAGGTTCTGTTTGACACAGGCTCCGCCATTCTGTCCCCGGAAGGGCAGTTGGAAGTGGCGAAAGTGGCCAATATCCTGCGTGGTGTTGCGGCGGAAATTCCCGAGGGTCTCAATTGGATCATCCGCGTGGATGGCCACACCGACAATGTGCCCTTGGGCGGCGGAGGGCGCTATCGCGACAATTGGGAGTTAAGCCAGGGCCGTGCGTTGTCGGTCGTTCTTTTCATGGTCGACGCGCTGGGCATCCCGCCGAGTCGTCTGGCGGCAAACGGGTTTGGCGAGTTCCAGCCGGTCAACCCGGACGATACGCCGGAAGCGCGTGCGCAGAATCGCCGTATCGAATTGAAACTGACAGAGCGGTAAGGATCACCGTACTGGAACTGTCACCGATCTGGCGCTGATTGCGGCATCATTTCGGATCAGCGTGATTTCTCCGCGATATATTCCGGCGGGCCACTGCGGCTGAGACAGCCTGCGCCCTGTGGCGCGAAAGGCTTGCGCCTGGTCTTTCTCGAACACGATGTCATCCGAACTGACCTGGCCTTGTGGGCCAAAAATCTCGATCCGCATGATGTCGTTTTTTTGGATGCCAAACGCGTAACCAAATAGCACAATCGCCCCCGCTTTGACCGAAAAGACGTCATGCGCTGCGGTCCCGGCTTTGATCGCGGAATATTTTGGGATGTCCGACGTAAACCCGGCAGAGATCAAACCACCCGGCGCATATGTTATCGGATCAGCCCAGAGGGTCGTTTGCGACGATGCGCAGGCTTGCGGTCCGTCGGGCGCAAACGGATCAACGGGAATGCTGTTTTTGCGTACGGAAAGATGTAGATGCGGGAACTGGGTTTTCCCGCTCAACCCGATTTGCCCCAATACTGTTCCGGCGGAGACACTATCTCCTGTTTTGACCTGCACGGATCCCTTTTTCAGGTGGCAGTATTGGGTTTCCCACCCATCCGGGCTTGCGATAGCAACGCCATTGCCACATTCCCGACCTTGTACCGAAGCAGCGGGTTCGCCGGAAAAGACCGTATCTTCCATGCCGTCGCGGATACCAAGAACGGTTCCTGAAACTGCCGCCAATACGTTTACGCCTGCCTGCATGTCAGCCAGGGTTGGCAATGCGAAATCTGTCCCTTTGTGCCCGTCATAGACCAAGGCACCGCAGCGATAATCCTGCGCTCCTGAACCGCCATCATGGTCGACGTAGTTTTGGATAAAGCAGCTGTCACCCAAAACACAATCTACCGGCTGCTCCAGAATGAATTCGCTCGCCGCCGGGCTGGCAGCGAGCGTTATCAATGCCGCAAATGCGGTGCGCATTTAGTCTGCCGTCAGCAGCGGCGGTTTATCTCCTGGAATGCGCGGTTGGTCCGGGCCGAGGATAACCAGGTTCAACTCACCCTTCTTGACCGAAACGCGAACTACACCGCCTTTGGCCAGTTTGCCGAACAACAGTTCCTCGGCGAGGGGCTTCTTGATGTGTTCCTGGATGACGCGCCCAAGCGGACGGGCACCCATCTTGTCATCATAGCCCTTATCGGCCAGCCACTCGGCAGCCTTAGGCGTGAGATCGATGGTCACGTTGCGATCCAGCAGTTGCGCTTCAAGCTGCAGAACGAACTTCTCGACCACCTGCAGAATGACCGATTTCGGCAGCGGCGCGAATGAGATCACAGCGTCCAAACGGTTGCGGAATTCAGGCGTGAACGTGCGCTCAATCGCGGCAGTGTCTTCACCTTCGCGCCGGTCGCGGGCAAAACCGATGGCGGCTTTGGCCTGTTCCTGCGCGCCCGCGTTCGAGGTCATGATCAGCACCACGTTGCGGAAGTTCACCGTGCGGCCGTTGTGATCGGTCAGCTCGCCATGGTCCATCACCTGCAGCAGGATATTGAACACATCCGGATGCGCTTTCTCGATCTCGTCCAACAACAGGACGCAATGGGGGTGTTGATCGACACCATCGGTCAGAAGACCGCCCTGATCAAACCCGACATAGCCCGGAGGCGCGCCGATCAGGCGGGAAACAGCATGTTTTTCCATGTATTCGGACATGTCGAAGCGCAGCAGTTCCACCCCCAGCGTATCCGCAAGTTGTTTCGCCACCTCGGTTTTGCCTACACCGGTTGGACCCGCGAACAAGTAGTTGCCGATGGGTTTCTCAGGCTCGCGCAGACCGGCACGGGCCAATTTGATGGCGCTGGAGAGCGCCACGATGGCATCATCCTGACCGAACACCACCCGTTTCAGCGAGGTTTCGAGGTCTTTCAGAACCTCGGCATCGTCCTTGGTGACATTCTTCGGCGGGATGCGTGCGATCTTGGCGACGACGGCCTCGATCTCTTTCACGCCGATGGTCTTGCGGCGCTTGCTTTCGGCCAGCAGATGTTGCGCGGCACCGGCCTCATCGATCACGTCGATGGCCTTGTCCGGCAGCTTGCGGTCGTTGATGTAACGCGCCGACAACTCGACCGCGGTCTTGATTGCGTCCGCGGTGTATTTAATGGCGTGGTGTTCCTCGAAATAAGGCTTCAGGCCGCGCAGGATTTTTACGCTGTCCTCGACCGAGGGCTCACTCACATCGATCTTCTGGAACCGGCGGCTCAGCGCGCGGTCTTTTTCGAAATGCTGGCGGAACTCCTTATACGTGGTCGAGCCCATGGTGCGCAGCTTACCGCCCTGCAGGGCAGGTTTCAGCAGGTTCGACGCATCCATCGCGCCGCCCGAGGTGGCACCGGCACCGATCACGGTGTGAATCTCGTCGATGAACAGAACCGCGTCGGGGTGATCCTCCAATTCGGTCACAACTGCCTTCAGCCGTTCTTCGAAATCGCCGCGATAGCGGGTTCCGGCCAGCAGCGCGCCCATGTCCAGCGAGTAGATCGTGGTTTCGGACAAAACATCGGGCGCTTCACCGGCGACAATCTTGTGCGCCAGACCTTCGGCGATGGCGGTTTTACCAACGCCTGGATCACCTACCAGAAGAGGGTTGTTCTTACGGCGGCGGCAGAGCACCTGAATACAGCGCTCGACCTCATCGGCGCGTCCGATCAGCGGATCGACATCACCAGCGCGGGACTTGGCGTTCAGGTCAACGCAATACTTGCCCAGCGCGCTTTCTTTTTGCTCGCCTTCGCCGGCGTTGGGCTGCGTTTCCTCTTCGACCTGATCGGCCCCGGAAACCGAGCGGTTTTCACCATAAGCAGGGTCTTTGGCCACACCATGGGCGATGAAATTCACCGCGTCATATCGGGTCATATCCTGTTCCTGCAGGAAATAAGCGGCATTGCTTTCGCGTTCGGCGAAGATGGCCACCAGAACATTTGCCCCCGTGACTTCGGTCCGGCCCGAGCTTTGGACGTGAATGGCGGCGCGTTGAATCACACGCTGGAACGCGGCGGTCGGGACAGCTTCGGACCCGTCGATATCTGTGACAAGGTTTGACAAATCCTCGTCAATGAATTCGACCAGAGTGCTGCGCAGCTCATCCAGATCGACGCTGCAGGCCTTCATGACACGGATGGCGTCCGGCTCTTCCAGCAGCGCCAGCAGCAGATGCTCCAGCGTTGCGAATTCGTGCCGCCGTTCGTTCGCAGCCGCCAGGGCCGCGTGAATGGCTTGTTCTAATGTGCTCGAGAATGAAGGCACGCGGGTGCTCCTCTGTCTTGGGTCAGAAGGGGGCGGGCTGTAGGCCGGATCCCCATCCCAACCATGTCCTCATACCATTAGAGTTTGGTTGATCGTGGCCCGGCTTCAAGGGTTTTCTTGCACTTGACAGTCTAATTTCCTGTGACCGTGGCCGTGAGGAGGGTAAATTATGCATTAGAATCGGTCTTTTCGACCTCTGATCTCAGCAAAAACTTCCGCCGGGTCAGCGTTTTCCATGTCCAGTTGTACCTGAATCGCCGGATCAGCCGCACGGAGAAAGGGGTTTGTGGCTTTCTCTAAGGCAAGAGTCGAGGGCACAGTGGGCTCGCCTGCGGCGCGGGCGCGTTCGATATCGGCCACACGGTCTTTCAGTGCCGGGTTATCCGGATCGATGGTGACGGCGAATTTGGCGTTTGATTGCGTATATTCGTGACCGGAACAGACGATTGTTTCGTCCGGCAGGGCCGCCAGCTTGCTGAGCGAGGCCCACATTTGCGGTGCGGTCCCTTCAAACAAACGTCCGCAGCCCAACGCCATCAGACTGTCGGCCGTAAACAAAGCCGCGCTTTGCGGCATATAAAAAGCGATGTGCCCAACCGTGTGTCCCGAGACATCCATGATCTCGACCTTCTCACCTCCAAACGCGAAGCTGTCACCGTCATTCACTTTCAGGTCCAGTTGCGGCAGGCGGTGCGCGTCGGCGGCGGCACCGATTACCTGTGCGTTGTGCTTCTCAAGAATACCCGCCAACCCATCCACATGATCCCAATGATGATGCGTCAGCAGCACATGCGACAGGTTCCAGCCGCGTCTATCCAGTTCAGACAGGATGGGCCCCGCTTCGGGTGCGTCGATCAATGCGGTATTGCCGCTTTCGGCGTCATGCGCCAGAAAAGCGTAGTTATCGCTGAGACAAGGAATGGTGACGATCTCAAGAGGCATGGCCTTTTGCCCTTTCGTTGCTAGACTGCGCTCAGCTAAGCCGATTGACCGGGTGTCCGCAATGCATCTTGATGTGCAGGATCTGAGGAATTTCTACTATCGCAGCACGTTGGGACGTGCGGCGCAGGCGGCGATCCGGGGCCGGTTGATCGAGCTGTGGCCCGAGGCAAAAGGGCAGACCGTGGCTGGATTCGGATTTGCGGTGCCCCTGTTGCGCCCTTTCCTCGCAGATGCGCGCCGGGTGATTGGTTTGATGCCGGGGCCGCAGGGTGTGATGCCCTGGCCTGCAGGAATGCCAAATGTGTCGGTCCTGACGGAAGAGACACTCTGGCCGATCGAAACCGGTCATGTGGACAAGCTGGTCGTGATGCACGGGCTTGAGACGTCAGAGCGGCCCAGCAAGGTGCTGGAAGAATGCTGGCGGGTGCTGGGGCCGGGCGGCAAGGCGCTGTTCGTGGTGCCCAACCGGGCCGGTCTTTGGTCACGCTCGGACCGCACACCATTCGGGTTCGGGCGGCCGTATTCGGCATCGCAATTGGAGAACCAGCTTCGCGCGCACCATTTCCTGCCCGAGGGCCATTGCTCGGCCCTTTACATGCCACCTTCCTTTCGCCGCTTCTGGCTGAAATCGGGTAATCTGATCGAAAAAACCGGACAGCGGGTGCCAACCGTTATGGCGGGTGGCGTTCTGATGGTTGAGGTCAGCAAACATATTCGCCCCCCAAGCGGCAGCGTTACGAAGGATAAGTCCAGGCGACCCATAAAGGCGCTGGATGGATTGCTGAAACCTGCCTGACAATTGGGCCTTTTGGCGCGCGCGAATTGCGGGAAAAAAGTCACAGGAATCGCAAAAACCTGCATATTCGTAACATTTTTCAACTGAGCCAACCGGTCCAAAGGGTCGCACTTGATGTAACTGTCTGAAAGTTAACGGTTTGTGGATAAGTATGTTACCGCTATAGCGTATTGCTAGGTTGGAATACCTCTGCTACATCCCCGGTGATTTTGATCCCCGCCCTTTATGGACGGGGTTTCCTCACGCCCCAAGGTAGCGGCCGCTACTCAAAATCGGGGCCTCAAATATCGGAAGGGTGGACGTGTCCGAACCAGCTTCGATTTCCACAGGCATCGCCGAGCGCTATGCCACGGCGATCTTCGAGATCGCGAAAGAGAATAATGACCTTGCAGGTCTGGAAACCGGAATCAACGATCTGGCAGCAGCATTGGGCGACAGCGCCGAGCTGCGCGACCTGATCGCTTCGCCTCTGGTTTCGCGCGCCGAGCAAGAGGGCGCAATCACCGCAGTTGCAGACAAGATGGGCCTGAACGCCATCCTGCGCAACACGCTGGGTCTGATGGCGCAGAAACGCCGCCTGTTTGTGGTGCCGCAACTGGTGCAGGTTCTGCGCGACATGCTGGCCGACGAGCGTGGCGAAGTGACCGCCGATGTCGCCTCGGCCAAGGCGCTGACCAAGACCCAACTGGATAAACTGTCCAAAACGCTGTCCGAGCGTGTGGGCAAGATCGTGACAATCAATGCGACCGTGGATGAAAGCCTCATCGGCGGTCTTGTCGTTAAAGTGGGCTCGAAAATGATCGATAGCTCGATCCGTTCGAAGCTGAACTCCCTACAGAATGCAATGAAAGAGGTCGGATAAATGGGAATCCAAGCTGCAGAGATTTCTGCAATCCTGAAGGACCAGATCAAGAATTTTGGTCAGGAAGCCGAAGTGGCCGAGATCGGCCGCGTGCTGAGCGTCGGTGACGGGATTGCCCGTGTATACGGCCTGGACAATGTGCAAGCCGGTGAAATGGTCGAATTTCCCGGTGGCATCATGGGCATGGCGCTGAACCTGGAAAGCGACAACGTCGGTGTCGTTATCTTCGGTTCCGACCGTGACATCAAAGAAGGTGACACCGTCAAGCGCACAAACTCGATCGTGGACGTTCCGATCGGTGACGAGCTGCTGGGCCGCGTTGTTGACGGTCTGGGCAACCCGCTGGACGGCAAGGGCCCGATCAACGCGTCGAAGCGTGGCGTTGCAGACGTCAAAGCGCCGGGCATCATCCCGCGTAAATCGGTGCACGAGCCGATGGCAACCGGTCTGAAATCGGTTGACGCGATGATCCCGATTGGCCGTGGCCAGCGGGAACTGATCATTGGTGACCGTCAGACCGGTAAAACCGCTGTGGCTCTGGACACCATCCTGAACCAGAAAACCTACAACGACGCGGCAGGCGACGACGAGTCGAAGAAACTGTACTGCATCTACGTGGCCGTTGGTCAAAAGCGTTCGACCGTTGCGCAGCTGGTGAAGAAACTGGAAGAATCCGGTGCGATTGAATACTCGATCGTTGTGGCCGCGACCGCGTCCGACCCGGCACCGATGCAGTTTCTGGCGCCTTACTCGGCGACCGCGATGGCAGAATACTTCCGCGACAACGGCCGCCACGCGCTGATCATCTATGATGACCTGTCGAAACAGGCTGTGTCCTATCGTCAGATGTCGCTGCTGCTGCGCCGTCCGCCCGGACGTGAAGCTTATCCGGGTGACGTTTTCTACCTCCACTCGCGCCTGCTGGAGCGTTCGGCGAAGCTGAACGAAGATTTCGGTGCTGGCTCGCTGACCGCTCTGCCGGTTATCGAAACGCAGGGTGGCGACGTTTCGGCGTTTATTCCGACCAACGTGATCTCGATCACCGACGGTCAGATCTTCCTGGAAACCGAACTGTTCTATCAGGGTATCCGTCCTGCTGTGAACACCGGTCTGTCGGTTTCGCGTGTGGGTTCTTCGGCTCAGACCGATGCGATGAAATCGGTTGCTGGTCCGGTGAAACTGGAACTGGCGCAGTACCGCGAAATGGCGGCCTTTGCGCAGTTCGGGTCTGACCTCGACGCCGCAACCCAGCAGTTGCTGAACCGTGGTGCGCGTCTGACCGAGCTAATGAAACAGCCGCAGTATTCGCCGCTGACCAACGCTGAAATCGTCTGCGTCATCTTCGCGGGCACCAACGGTTACCTCGACAAGATCGACGTCAAGGATGTTGGCCGCTATGAGGCCGGTCTGCTGTCGCACCTGCGCGGCAAGCACGCTGACCTGCTCAAGTGGATCACCGACGAAGATCCCAAGGTCAAAGGCGATGCGTCCGACAAGATCAAGGCAGCGATCGACGAATACGCCGCGACCTTTGCTTGATAGGGGGTTCCGATGCCTAGTCTGAAGGACCTTAAAAACAGGATCGAGTCGGTCAAATCGACCCGCAAGATCACCAAGGCCATGCAGATGGTCGCGGCCGCAAAACTGCGCCGCGCCCAGGAATCTGCCGAAGCCTCGCGCCCCTATGCCGAGCGGTTCAATGCCGTGATGGCGGGGCTGGCGGCGTCGGTCGGGGGCAGCGACAGCGCCCCCAAGCTGCTCCGGGGTACGGGCAGCGATGATGTCCATCTGCTGGTTGTCATGACAGCTGAACGCGGCCTGTGTGGCGGCTTCAACTCGAACATCGCCAAGCTCGCTCGTCAAAAGGCGGGAGAGCTGCGTGGCAAAGGCAAGACGGTCAAGATCCTGACTGTCGGCAAAAAAGGCCGTGACGCGCTCAAGCGCGATTTGGGCGATCTGTTCATTGGACATGTCGACCTGAGCGAGGTCAAGCGTATCGGGTACACCAATGCGCAAGACATCGCCAAGGACGTCCTGTCCCGCTTTGACGGGGGTGAGTTCGACGTTGCCACGATCTTCTACTCGAAGTTCGTCAACGTTGTGACCCAGATCCCGACGGCACAGCAGGTCATTCCCGCCTCGTTCGAGGACGAAGCGACAGGTGACGACAGCGGTGACGTGTTCGACTACGAGCCCAGCGAAGAGGCCATCCTGGCCGACCTGCTGCCCAAGGGGGTCGCGACCGCGATCTTCTCGGCTTTGCTCGAAAACGGAGCGTCTGAACAGGGTGCGCGGATGTCCGCAATGGACAACGCGACACGCAACGCGGGTGAGATGATCGACAAACTGACGATCCAGTTCAACCGTTCGCGTCAGGCCGTGATCACCAACGAGCTGATTGAAATTATTTCCGGCGCCGAAGCGCTGTAGAGACATACCGGAGACGAAACATGGCGAATGCAAAAGGCAAAGTCACACAGATCATCGGGGCCGTCGTCGACGTGCACTTCGAAGATCAGCTGCCTGAAATTCTGAACGCGCTGGAAACCACCAACAACGGCAAGCGCCTGGTGTTGGAAGTTGCTCAGCATCTGGGTGAAAACACCGTCCGCACCATCGCGATGGACGCAACCGAAGGTCTGGTCCGTGGCGAGGCCGTCACCGACACCGGTTCTCCGATCTCGGTTCCGGTTGGGAACGCCACGCTGGGCCGCATCCTGAACGTGGTCGGCGAGCCGATCGACGAAAAGGGCCCGGTTGAAGCGTCTGAGGCCCGTGCCATCCACCAGCCTGCACCCGAGTTCGACGAACAGTCGACCGAGTCGGAAATCCTGGTGACCGGCATCAAGGTTGTTGACCTGCTGGCCCCCTACGCCAAAGGCGGTAAGATCGGTCTGTTCGGCGGTGCCGGCGTTGGTAAAACCGTTCTGATCATGGAACTGATCAACAACATCGCAAAAGTGCACTCGGGCTTCTCGGTGTTTGCGGGTGTTGGCGAACGGACCCGTGAAGGGAACGACCTGTATCACGAGATGATCGAATCGAACGTGATTAAGCCCGACAACCTGTCGGAATCGCAGGTTGCGCTGGTTTACGGCCAGATGAACGAACCTCCGGGAGCGCGTGCGCGTGTTGCTCTGACCGGTCTGACGCTGGCCGAGCAGTTCCGTGACCAGTCCGGTACCGACGTTCTGTTCTTCGTCGACAACATCTTCCGCTTTACGCAGGCGGGTTCCGAGGTTTCGGCTCTGCTGGGTCGTATTCCTTCGGCTGTGGGCTACCAGCCGACGCTGGCCACCGACATGGGCGCGCTGCAGGAACGCATCACCTCGACCAAGTCGGGTTCGATCACCTCGGTGCAGGCCATTTATGTTCCTGCGGACGACCTGACCGACCCCGCGCCGGCAACCTCGTTTGCGCACCTGGATGCGACCACCGTTCTGAACCGTGCGATCTCGGAAAAGGGTATCTACCCGGCTGTTGACCCGCTCGACTCGTCCTCGCGTCTGCTGGACCCCGCGATTGTGGGCGAAGAGCACTACGGCGTTGCGACCGACGTTCAGCAGATCCTCCAACGCTACAAGTCGCTGCAGGACATCATCGCGATCCTCGGCATGGACGAACTGTCGGAAGAAGACAAACTGACCGTTGCCCGTGCCCGTAAGATCGAACGCTTCCTGTCACAGCCCTTCGACGTTGCCGAAGTCTTCACCGGTTCGCCGGGCGTTCAGGTTCCTCTGGACGTGACCATCGCCTCGTTCAAAGCGGTTGTGGCTGGCGAATACGATCACCTGCCCGAAGCGGCCTTCCTGATGGTTGGCGGCATCGACGAAGTGATCGCCAAAGCGGAAAAGATGGCCGCAGAAGCCGCCTAAGGAGTATCCCTGATGGCAAACACGATGCAATTCGACCTCGTCAGCCCCGAGCGGAGCCTTGCTTCGCTTGAGGCCACCGCGGTCCAGCTTCCCGGCGCGGACGGGGACATGACGGCGATGCCCGACCATGCCCCCACCATCACCACGCTGCGCCCCGGTCTGCTGAAGGTT
Organism: Ruegeria sp. K11; assembly: GCF_056531905.1. Lineage (NCBI taxonomy): Bacteria > Pseudomonadati > Pseudomonadota > Alphaproteobacteria > Rhodobacterales > Roseobacteraceae > Ruegeria > Ruegeria sp. K11. The sequence continues at coordinate 342,953 of NZ_JBQFMP010000004.1, read as the reverse complement.
GAGGCACCCGCAGGAGCCAGCGAATACCTGGTCACCGGCGGGTTTGCCCAGATCAACGGCGACAGCCTGTCGGTTCTGGCTGAAAAGGCCATTCCGGTTGCCGAAGTGACCCGGTCGCATCTGGATGACCTGATCGCCGAGGCACGCGCTTCGCACGAGGCCGCAAAGGCCGGTGACGATCAGACCATCGTCGATGACGCTGCCAAGCTGCTGGCCGATATGGAAGCCCTTGGAACGCATATGAGCCTGTAAAGGTTCAGCTCATTCAATTTGAAACGGCCCTGCAATGCGGGGCCGTTTTTTTGTCGTGATTTTGACAGACGCGTGCGGTAAGAAGCAGAAATTCAATAATAAAGATAGCTGATGAAGACATTTGCCACCCATCCCATTGGTATCGACCAAGGTGAAGAAGTTCTGTTTTCCGAGTTTGCCGATGGTGGCGATATGTGGACAGGCGAAGGCCCGCGCGAACGTCGTGCGACGATACGCTTCTGTCAACCATTTCGGACCACACCCGTTGTCCAGATCGGCATTTCGCTATGGGACGTGGACACATCCACCGCTTTGCGGGCCGAGGTAAAGGCCGAGGAGGTCACGCTCGAGGGGTTTAGCGCAGTGTTCCGCACGTGGTCCGACAGCAGGATTGCGCGCATTCGGGTGACGTGGATGGCTCTTGGAGAGGTCGCGCATGAGGATGACTGGGACATTCTTTAGCGCGAGGCCGCAGGGGACAGCCTACTGAGACGTCTGCAGAGCGTCAGGCGGGCCTTTGATTGTCAAAAGATCAAATTCAGCATCACCAGCGATACGACCAAAAACAGAACGGTCATCACTCCGCCTGATCGAACAAAATCCGTAACCTTGTATCCGGCCGGTCCCATGATCAACGCATTCACCTGATGGGTTGGAATGATAAAGCTGTTCGATGTGGAAATCGCGACGGTCAGAGCGAATAGGGCCGGGTTGGCTCCGGCGGCGACCGCGATGGATACGGCCAGCGGAACAAGCAGAACCGTGGCCCCCACGTTTGACATTACCAGCGAGAATGCCGTTGCCAGAATCGCCACTCCGGCCTGAAGCGACCAGATCGGCCAGCCATCCAGAATGAGCATGATCTGTTGCGCTATCCATGCGGCTGTTCCGGTGTTCTGAACTGCCTGGCCCAGCGGGATCAGACAAGCCAGCAGAAACACGGTGTTCCAGCCTACGGCGCGATAGGCCTCATCCACGCTGAGGACACGACTCAGCATCATCCCGGCGGCACCGGTCAGCAGGCAAAGCGACAGGCGGATATCGGTGAACAGGATCATCGACAGGGAAATGGCAAAAAACGCCAGCGCCCATCCGACTTTTTGCGGCCGCAATTCGTCTTGAGGGAAGTCCGAAGTGACGACCACGAAATCCGGATCCCGCTTGATCCGCATCAGGTTGTCCCAGCGTGTATGCGCCACAAGCATGTCGCCAGCGTGGAACTCCTCAAGGCCAATCTGAGTGGATTCGTGATCTTCCGTTTCCACGTGGCTCAGCGTTTCTTCACCCCGATGAATGGCCAGCAACGACATACCGTAGGTTTTGCGAAACAAAAGCTCACGCGGGCATTTGCCGATCAACTTGCTGTCCGGTGTTACGACCACCTCGGCAATGCCCGCATTGGTTGGCGCGAATTCTTCGACGAACACGTCCAGATCGGGCAAGACGGTCAGTCCGTATTTCTGCGCGAACTCTTCGACAACCCAGCGACGGCCGACAATGGCAAGGCGGCACGGGGCGGCAATTTCCGCCGTGAGAACCTGAACCATGGATGTCTTGCCGCGATAGAAGGTCGAGATGATATACAGATGATTCTCGAAATTGATGTCAGCCAGGATTTGCCCGACCAGAGGGCTTTCCGCGGGCACCACGACCTCAAACACATCCGCCTTCAGGCCATAGACGCGCTGCAGATATTCTTGCGTGCCTTGTCCGGTGCCCGTACTGTCCTGCCCCGTTTCGCCGGGCAGAACCCACCGGCCCAGCAGCAGAAAATAGGCGATACCTGTCAGGATCAGAACCGCACCGATCGGTGTGACGGAAAACAGCCCAAAGGGTTGCATTTTCTGTTCCTCGGGCAAACCGTTATTGGCCGTCAGGATCAAATCGTTCAGCAGGATCAGCGGAGAGGACCCGACCATGGTCATGGTGCCCCCCAGAATGGCGCAGAACCCCATAGGCATCAGCAACCGCGACAATGGAATACCGGATCGGGATGAAATTCGGCTGACGACAGGCAGGAAAAGCGCAGCGGCCCCCACGTTCTGCATGAAAGACGAAATGACGCCGACGGTTCCGGACACGATGGGCAACACCCGGTTTTCGGCCTTGCCGCCATATTTCAAAATGACTGCCGCGACCTTGTTCATGATCCCGGTCTTGTCCAGACCGGCCCCCACGATCATCACCGCGATGATCGAGATCACGGCGTTCGAGGCAAAGCCGTCAAACAGATGCGGCACGTCCGCCAGATTTCCCAGACCGGGCGCATAGCTGAGCAACCCGATCAAAACCAGAACCAGAATGGCAGACAGGTCGATGCGGACAATTTCCGAGACAAACAGGAAAACGGTAAAAGCCAACAGGGCGCACACGACACCCATCTCAAACGTGAAAGTCAGTTGCTCCACAAGGCCACCCAATTCCTTTAGTAGCGAGTTTGACCTTTGATCCTAAGCAATTACGCGTGACTTGTCATGGGAATTTGAAGTCGCCTCTTTGGGCGGCTCTTGAGGTGAAATCCGCGTGGGTCGGGTTGATCTGAAATGGAGTTGTGGTGTTACCTCAGGAAAGGCCGGTGAACCCTAGGATTGGGTTTCACCCCGTCATTTGAGAGGTTGGAATTGGTTTGGCGCACGAGAACTGATAACTCGGATGTTCGGGTATGATCGTTGAATGAGTGATGGGGTGGAGCCCCATCCTACGTTTGTTGTCATTCATCTTACGGAGCGTCAGCAAGTGCTTCTGAAATACAGTCATCATGAATCGGGTTATGCCCAGCAGCGAGCATAGCAATCTTTGCATCGCGCTCCGATCTGGCCAGCAATAGGAATTCCTTGCCCATCGTTGTGAGCTTCCCAACCATACATTCGGCAAGAATTCGGTTCTGTGCCGACGTCATGTCATCTCTTGACAAGTAAAGCACATATTTCTCTTGCGCTGCAGCGTTGAGAGGATCGGCTGCAACTGAACCTGACGAAAGTAAAAGGATGCATCCCGTTCTTAGAATGTGCATGGCCTATCTATTGGTATCTATAGTCGAATTTCAAAACGTCCTGAGCCAAGGCCCACTGCTCCAGCGATGGTCCCCCAATCTATCACCGCGCAAACTTCTTATGCTTCATCCGCTTTGGCTCCAGCGCGTCCGGGCCTAGGCGGCGCTTCTTGTCCTCTTCGTAGTCTTCGAAGTTGCCCTCGAACCATTCCACATGGGCATCGCCTTCGAAGGCCAGAATATGCGTACAAATCCGGTCCAGGAAGAAGCGGTCGTGTGAGATGACCACGGCGCAGCCGGCGAAATCGACCAGAGCGTCTTCCAGCGCGCGGAGGGTTTCGACGTCCAGATCGTTGGTCGGTTCGTCGAGCAGCAGGACGTTGCCGCCCTCTTTCAGCAGGCGGGCCATGTGGACGCGGTTACGCTCACCGCCGGATAGCAGCGAGACTTTCTTCTGCTGGTCACCGCCCTTGAAGTTGAAGGACGAGCAATAGGCGCGGGAATTGACCTGCGCGTCGCCCAGCTGGATGATCTCGGCGCCGCCGGTGATCGCCTCCCACACGGTGTCATTGTCGGCAAGGTCGTCGCGGGACTGGTCGACATAGGACAGTTCGACCGTGTCGCCCAGCGTGATGGTGCCGCTGTCGGGTTGTTCCTGACCGGTGAGCATCTTGAACAGGGTCGATTTACCGGCACCGTTGGGGCCGATGACGCCGACAATGCCGCCGGGGGGCAGGGCAAAGTCCAGCCCTTCGATCAGTTGCTTGTCGCCCATGTGTTTCGACAGGCCCTCGACCTCGATCACCTTGCCGCCGAGGCGCTGGCCGTTGGGGATGACGATCTGGGCGCGCGTCAGCTTTTCGCGTTCGGACTGCTCGGCCAGTTCGTTATAGGCGTTGATCCGGGCCTTGGATTTGGCCTGACGGGCCTTCTGGCCCTGACGCATCCATTCCAATTCGCGCTGCAGGGTTTTCTGCTTGGACTTGTCCTCGCGGGCTTCGTGTTCGAGCCGTTTGGCTTTTTGTTCCAGCCAGGCAGAGTAGTTGCCCTCGTACGGAATGCCACGCCCACGGTCGAGTTCGAGGATCCAGCCGGTGATGTCATCCAGGAAATAGCGGTCGTGGGTGACGATCAGGATGGTGCCCTTGTAGTCGATCAGGTGCTGTTGCAACCAGGCGATGGTTTCGGCGTCCAGGTGGTTGGTCGGTTCGTCCAAGAGCAGCATGTCGGGCGCTTCGAGCAGCAGCTTGCAGAGCGCCACGCGGCGTTTCTCACCGCCCGAGAGGTTGGCGATGTTGGCATCGTCCGGCGGGCAGCGCAGCGCCTCCATGCTGACGTCGATCTGGCTGTCGAGGTCCCAGAGGTTCTGGCTGTCGATCTCGTCCTGCAGCTTGGCCATTTCGTCGGCGGTCTCATCCGAGTAGTTCATCGCCAGTTCGTTATAGCGGTCGAGGATCGCCTTCTTTTCCGCCACACCCAGCATGACGTTTTCACGCACGGTCAGGATTTCGTCCAGCTTTGGTTCCTGTGGCAAATAGCCGACCTTGGCACCTTCGGCGGCCCAAGCCTCGCCCGTGAAATCCTTGTCGAGGCCCGCCATGATCTTCATCAGGGTCGATTTACCGGCACCGTTGACGCCGACGACACCGATTTTCACGCCGGGCAGAAAGCTGAGGTGGATGTTTTCAAAGCACTTCTTGCCACCGGGATAGGTCTTTGAGACACCCTGCATGTGGTAGACATATTGATAGGCGGCCATGTCGCGTCCTCTGGGTCGGGGAAATTGAGTTAAAACGCTGGATATCCGAGCGAGGCGGGCGGGGCAAGCTGGTGGTTTTGTGATTCTTGGTGGCGCGAGGAGCCGTCTAAATCTGTTGTATCGCGAAAGGAGAAGAATTTGTCTGAGCTGGCAGAGTTGATCGCAGGTTGGGCACAACCGGGGCGGGTCGAATGGATCGGAGTGCGACCTGAACGGCGGGTGCAGATGCAAGCTGTTGGAACAAGCATCATCTCCGCAGATGGCGTGGAAGGCGACCGCGGTCGTGCGGGTAAGCGGGCGGTGACATTGATCCAGTACGAGCATCTGGCGGCGATTGGCTCTTATCTGGGGCGAGGGTCGGTTGCGCCGGAGGCCCTGCGGCGCAATCTGGTGGTTTCGGGGGTCAATCTGGCGGCGCTCAAGGGGCGGGAGGTGCAGGTGGGAGAGGCGGTTTTGCGGTTCACCGTGATCTGTGCACCCTGCAGCCGGATGGAAGAGGCTTTGGGCAAGGGGGGCTATTCTGCCGTGCGGGGGCATGGCGGGTGGTGTGCTGAAGTGGTGCGGCCCGGGCGGGTTGCGCTGGGCGATCTGGTGCAGCCGGTTGATTGACAACCAAGCGCAGTTCTGAACATCAGCAAGGGATGGAGCGTTTCCAAATCCCATATGCGCGGCCCGGGCAGGTCGTGGGGTTGTTCGGGGGGTCTTTTGATCCGCCGCATCAGGGCCATGTGCATGTCACGCGCGAGGCGATGAAGGCTTTTGGGCTGGATCGGGTGTGGTGGCTGGTGTCCCCTGGCAATCCGCTGAAGGAGCGCGGGCCTGCGCCGCTACAGCGGCGGGTAATTGCGGCGCGGGCGGTAATGGGTCATCCGCGGGTCGAGGTCACGGATATCGAGGCGCTGACGGGGACGCGGGCGACGGCGGATACGCTGGCCGAACTCAGACGGCTTTACCCGCGGGTGCGGTTCGTGTGGCTGATGGGGGCCGACAATCTGACGCAGTTTCATCGTTGGAAAAACTGGCGACAGATCATCAACAGCGCACCTGTAGGAGTGGTTGCGCGTCCGGGGGATCGGATTTCGGCCCGGATGTCGCCTGCCGCCCGCCTCTACGCAAAATACCGGATCGACGGACAGGCAAGGCATTTGTTGGGGCGTGCTCAGGCTCCGGCGTGGTGTTTTGTGAACGTGCCGATGGTTGACGTCAGTTCAACTGATCTTCGCAATCGCGGCATCTGGGCCGATGGGGTGTTGCCGGAATGACTCCCCTCTGCGCATAATCTTAATCCTGTGATTGTCTGGATTTAAGCTCTGGGATTTTATTTGCCCTATGGTCGAACGGTTTTCACGACGAAAGTTTCTGATGGGTCTTGGGGCCGTTGTAGCCCCATCCGCAGCACTGGCCGACGCGCCGCTGGTGTCTTTGCGTCCCCAGTTACGCGGCCCGAAGACAAGTGGTGCAGAACGGTTGATCCGCAATGCCGGGCTGCGCGGCGAGGTCGTCTTTGCTGTGGCCGACATCAATACCGGGACTGAGCTTGAGGCCTTTGGCGGAGATCGCGGATTGCCTCCGGCCAGTGTCGCCAAGGCCTTGACTGCGATGTATGCGCTGGATGTTCTGGGGCCTGATCATCGCTTTCAGACACGGCTGCTGGCTGATGGGCCCGTCGAGAACGGAGTTCTGAAAGGAGACCTGATACTGGCTGGTGGCGGCGACCCGCTGTTGGATACGGATGCGCTGGCTACAATGGCGGCCAATCTGCGCGAGGCCGGGATCATCGAAGTTCGTGGGGCGTTCAAGGTCTACGATGGGGCGCTGCCTTACGTGTTCAGCATTGACGCAGGCCAGCCCGATCATCTGGGATACAGTCCGGCGATCAGCGGGATGGCTCTGAATTTCAACCGCGTGCACTTTGAATGGAAGCGGGCGGGTACAAAATACGACGTCACTATGGATGCGCGCAGCGCCCGGTATGCGCCTGCGGTTGATATGGCGGCCATGACGCTCGAAAATCGCAAGGGCCCGATCTATACCTATCAGCCCAGCGCGAGGCAGGATCGCTGGACCGTCGCCCGAAGCGCGCTGGGCAATGGTGGCGCGCGTTGGTTGCCTGTGCGCAAACCGGCGCTGTACACGGGCGATGTGTTCCGGACGCTGGCGCGATCTAACGGCATCGTGCTTGGCCGCGTTCAGGTTACGCGGGAAGCGCCGCAGGGAACTGAGCTTGTCGTGCATCTCAGCGACCCGCTGGAGAGCATCCTGCGTGGGATGCTGAAATTCTCGACCAATATCACTGCTGAGATGGTTGGGTTGGCTGCTTCGATAGCGCGCGGTGCGAAGCCGCAAAACCTGACGGAGTCTGCCGCCGAAATGAACCGCTGGGCGGCCGAAACCTTCGGTGTGACAGGCATCGCCATGGTCGATCACTCGGGTCTTGGAGATAAGTCGCGCATGGCGCCGGGGGACCTGGTCAGAGCGTTGGTGGCCGCGCAGAAGGATGGGATGCTGCGGCCCTTGCTCAAGAATTACAGGCTTCTGGACAGTCAGGGACGACCCGTAAAAGACCATCCGATCAAGGTGGATGCAAAGACAGGGACGCTGAACTTTGTGTCCGGTCTGGGCGGATTCATTACCACGCCGGACGGGTCAGAACTGGCCTTTGCTATATTTACCGCAGATGTTGATCACCGCTCTACCATCCCGCGTGCACAGCGCGAACGACCCCCGGGTGCGCGCGGTTGGAACAACAGGTCACGCAGATTGCAGCGCGCGTTGATCGCGCGCTGGGGAACGCTGAGCGGAAGCTAGCCTCAGGTCGTGTGGCGTGCCCGCGCGCCGCGCTCGATGGCGGCGGCGTGAAGGCGGTCGATGTCCAGCTCGTGCCGGATTTCTTCCAGCAGGCGCAATTCCGTCTCGGCCAGAGAACCATCTGCGGCAGCCACATCACAGGCCAGCGCATAGGCGGTCTCATTGAGTCGCTCGGGCAGGCTGTCGCGGATCAGACCGAACAGCGCATCCAGACCTTCTTCCTGTTCGAACAGGTCGAACACAACCTGTGAAACGACGCGGATACGGTCGATGTCATAGCCCGCAAACACGGGCAGCATGTTGACCGCCCCTTCTATCTTGACCAATTCGGCTGTGCGGATGGTCTCGTCCGATGCTGAGATTGCGACCATGATCGCCACGAGGCAATCCTGCGGAGACATGGAGGGTGGGGTTTGCTGGGCCATGGGATCGTCCTGAACAAAAGGTCTTTGCGCGCACGATAGGAGGGGGTGCGGGGAGGTTCAACCGATTGTTTGGGGGCGGAGAAAGCGATCTGAGGGGCAAGGTTGTTCCGTATGTGACGTGATTGACGGCTTGGCGCCCAAAAGCAACCATTTCGACTTCTAATTCCAAAGTACATTTTATGTCTTTGGCCTCATTTCACGGGTATGTCGGCGGCCCGGCGTACCGCGAGAACCGAAGCAGCATAATCCCCCAATGAAATTCCTCTGAAAGCAAATGCCGCCGGTTTATTGCGCGCTCGGATATCGACTTTCCCAGTGACCAATTCCCCCAAATCGCCAGCAATTTGCTCGTATGGCAACATCGGCTTGTCGCTTTCCAGTTCCTGTTGTCGGTCGTCGACTATCACCGTTTCGAAAGCAGCCATGCCTGCCGGCATCCATGGAATGCAGATGTCTGTTATCGCCGCGAAGGCGGTCGGTTTCAGCCATCGGCCATCTAAGAAGGGTTCGATAGAGTAGTCCAAAGTTATCGATGTCACTATCAGATCGGCATCACACAAAGCGTCTTTGGCATTAGTGCACGATTCAGCTTCCAGCCCCAGTCCTCGAGCATAACGACAAAATTTGTCGACATTCTCTTTGCCTCGCCCGAACACGCGGATTCGTTTCAATGAAAAAAGTTCTGAAAACGCAGCAAGATGGGAGTGAGCTTGCACCCCCGCGCCCACAAAAGCCACGGTCTCGGCATGAGGGTCAGCAAGCCTACGCGCTGCCACCACTGACAGGGCAGCAGTTCTGATTGCCGTAATCCAATTCGCTCCCAAGACCGCGCGAAGTCGTCCGGTTTGTGCATCCATAACCATGATTGCACCGTTGATTGCGGGAAGTCCCCTCGCCGGATTTTGCGGACACAATGTGACCTGCTTGGTCACGATGAAATCATTATCTCCCATTGCCAAGGTAGACATTGCATAGCGTCCGTCTCCGGGCAGGATGACTGTTTTGGGAGAGGCTTGCAGCTTTCCTTCAACTTTGTCTATCAGAGCAGACTCAATGGCATCGGCAACTTCAGAAGGATGGATGCCCAAACCCCCGAGGTCCTCGTCAGACAGATAAATCAGCGCGTTCTCAGATGTCATGGCTTTCCTCACCTCAGCAATTTTGCTTTCTGACAAATACACTATTTTGGGCTGTTCTTCTTATCGGTTCACTTTCGCAGAAGAAAATTAAACGGTGACTTTCAATCGCCCGATTCAGGGCGCAAAAAAGGAAATGCGTCTTCATTTCCCAAGATTGTGAACCTTGCCGAACGGCAACTTCGTCCCGCGTTGCGGACATTTGCGAGGTAGGCCTAGCATCGAACAAATGTCACTCTGGCCTTTAGAGACACGAAAATTCCCACCCTTTATTGACTCATACTGCACCTGCACAATAACAGGGGCCGGTCCGGGTGCATGGGGTGTCCGGCGCTTATCCCGATGGAGCAAATCAATGTCCGACCTGCGTGAAACCGCGATGACGTCCAAGGCGTGGCCGTTTGAAGAGGCGCGGCGGTTGCTCAAACGGTACCAGAAGGGCGCGCCGGACAAGGGGTATGTGCTGTTTGAGACGGGGTATGGTCCCTCGGGCCTGCCGCATATCGGGACCTTTGGTGAGGTTGCGCGAACCACCATGGTCAAACGCGCGTTCGAGGCACTGTCGGATATCCCGACCAAGCTGATCTGCTTTTCGGACGATCTGGACGGGATGCGCAAGGTACCCAGCAATGTGCCGAATCCTGAGATTCTGGAGCAACATTTGCAGCGGCCTCTGACCTCGGTCCCTGATCCGTTTGGCGAATACCCGAGCTTTGGCGAACATAACAACGCGATGCTGCGGCGGTTCCTCGATACGTTCGGGTTCGAGTATGAGTTCTACTCGGCCAAGGAATTCTACGAATCCGGGCAGTTCGACGAGGTGCTCAAGCGCGCGGTCGAACGTTATGACGAGATCATGGCGATCATGCTGAAAAGCCTGCGCGAGGAGCGGCAGCAGACCTATTCGATCTTCCTGCCGCTGCATCCCGAAAGCGGGCGGGTGATGTATGTGCCGATGAAGAAGGTCTGTGCCGAGACCTATACCGTGACCTTCGATGACGAGACGGGCAAGGAGTGGACCGTTCCCGTCACCGGTGGCAACGTCAAGCTGCAGTGGAAGCCGGATTTTGGTGCGCGCTGGGCGGCGCTGGGCGTGGATTTCGAGATGTATGGCAAGGAACATGCCACCAACGAGAAGATTTACGACTCGATCTGCCGGGCTTTGGGCGGCCGCGCGCCCGAGCATTTCAGCTATGAGCTGTTCTTGGATGAGAACGGCCAGAAGATTTCGAAATCGTCAGGCAATGGCGTCTCGATTGACGAATGGCTGACATATGCGCCGACCGAGTCGCTGGCGTATTTCATGTATCAAAAGCCCAAGACCGCCAAGCGGATGCATTTCGATGTGATCCCGAAAGCCTATGATGAATATCATCAGCAGTTGCGGGCCTACCCCGGGCAGGACCTGAAGGCGCAGTTGAACAACCCGGTGTGGCATATACACGGTGGGGATGTGCCCGCATCCACGCTGATGGTGCCGTTTGCGATGCTGCTGAATCTGGCGTCTGTTTCGGGGGCCGAGGACAAAGAAGCGCTGTGGGGCTTTATCCGCCGTTATGCGCCCGAGGCCACGGCCGAGACGCATCCCGATCTGGATCAGGCGGCGGGTTTTGCGGTGCGCTATTTCAACGATTTCGTCAAACCGACGCGTCAGCATCGCGCACCGACGGATCAGGAGCGTGAGGCGCTGGAGGCGCTTCGGGCCGAGCTGGCGGCTTATGAAGGACCGATGGAAGACGAAGCGCTGCAATCGGTGGTCTATTCCATCGGGCGCGAGCGGTTTGATCCGATGCGCGGCTGGTTCACTGCGCTCTACGAAGTGCTGCTGGGTGCCAGCCAGGGGCCCCGTTTTGGCGGGTTCATCGCCCTTTATGGCGTGCCCGAGACGATTGCTCTGATCGACAAGGCACTGGCCGGGGAACTGGTCTGATTTGACCTGATCGCACATGGGGCTACCCTTCGGTCAGGAGGTGGCCCCATGCGTCGACTATTGCTTGCTGTATCGCTGAGCGCCGGATTGGCCTCGGGCGCGTATGCCCAGAACGCCGAGATCGAAGCCAATATCGCGGCGCAGATTCAGGCATTCAAGGCGGATGACTTTGCCACCGCCTTTACCTTTGCCAGTCCCAATATCCAGAACCTGTTCCGCACCCCGGACAACTTTGGGGCGATGGTGCGCAACGGCTATCCGATGGTTTGGCGCCCAGCGGATGTGCGGTTTCTCGAACTGCGCGAAGTGGCCGGAGCCTTGTGGCAGAAAGTCATGATTGTGGATGGCGAGGGCCGAGTACACATTCTGGATTACCAGATGGTGCAGCTGGAATCTGGTTGGAAGATCAACGGTGTACAATTGCTTAGCCAATCCGACCCGTCGGCATAGCGCAACAGGACCGTCACGGTGATATGAGCGGCGGTTAATTCCTTTTCGATACTCAGACTTTTGCGTTTCGGGGCATATCGCCCCGGCCACTGGGTTTTTGCGCGTTGCCCCTTGCTGCGGCGCGATTGGGAAAGGGATTTCTATGAACAAGGCAATCACCGACGGCATCGTGTTCATGACGCCTGCATTCGCGAACGGTCTGAATGTCTGGTCCAGCGGCGATGGCACGCCCGGATCGCCAACCTATGAAGGGTCGGGTTCGGGTGTTTTTGTCCCGGCCGATGCCGATTTCGCCGGTTGCCTGGAAATCTTCAAGACAGCCGCCACTCAGCAACTGCGGTATATGGGGCAAACTCAGCTTTTGCCGGGATGTTATTTGCAGATCAAGGCGCGGGTTAAAGCCATCAGTGGACCGTTGCCGTCCGTTCGAATTGCCGGCTGGGCCGGGGGCGCCGGTGATGTGCATGTTCCGGGATTGATCGAACAAGGACCGGCGACGCAGCTGACCGGATATGGCAGCGTCCATGAGATTACCGCCATTGTGGGAACCGGTCTGCGGCCCGGCGTGGACATGTCCTGGGGGGCATCGGCCATTTACGGGCATTTCGGGTTGGATATCGAGGGGGCAAACGGCGCGGTTGTCCGTGTCGATGATATCGAGATTTCAGATATCACACGTGTCTTTCTGCGCGACATGATCGGTGTGGTGGATGTGCGCGATTTCGGCGCGGTGGGTGATGGTACGACAGACGACTCGACGGCCTTCGAGGCTGCCGATCAGGTGGCAAATGGCCGTCGCGTTTACGTACCGCAAGGGGTGTTTCATCTGGCGCAGAACACGAGTCTCGTGTCGGAAATCGAGTTTGACGGCACCGTCACGATCCCGGATGACAAGATGCTGTTGCTGACAAAGAATTTTGATTTGCCAACGTATATCTCTGCTTTCGGAGACGAGGCCTTGGCCTTCAAGAAGGCGTTTCAGGCTTTGCTGAACAACTCGGACCATGAATCACTGGACATGGGTGGCCGCAAGATCTCGGTCGATGCGCCGATCGATATGGCGGCTGCTGTGCCGAACCGAACCGGTTATGCCACCCGGCGTGTCATTCGCAACGGTCAGTTTGACGTGAAAAGCAGCAGCGCCTGGGACACCAGCAGTTTCACCTCGGTTGCGACCTATGATCCAAATGATCCGTTCAAGCTGACCAATGTCGCCAATGTCGCCAACATCCCAGTGGGAGCGCAGGTGGAAGGCAGCGGAGTTGGTCGCGAAATCTACGTGCGTTCGAAAGATGACGCCGCTGGTGAAATTACCTTGAATGCACCAATTTATGATGCGGCAGGAACCCAGAACTTTACGTTCACCGCGTATCAGTATGTTCTGGATTTCAGCGGTTTCAGCGCGTTGCAGAAGTTCAACATGGAAGGAATTGAAATTCAATGCAATGGCCGGTGCAGTGCGATCCGGCTGGCCCCGTCCGGCAATACGTTTGTTCTGAAGAACTGTTTCATCAGCCGCCCGAAAGATCGCGGGATCACGTCCATCGGGACCGGTTGTCAGGGCATGCTGATCGACGGTTGCCAGTTCCTGTCTACCGAAGAAAGTCTGGACGTGGCAGATCGCAGTTCGATTGCGCTGAACAGCAACGCAAACGACGTGAAACTGCGTCACAACCGCGCCACCCGCTTTCATCACTTTGCGGTCTTGGGCGGCGACAACAACCTGGTCCTTGGAAACCACTTCTTTCAGGGCGATAACGTCACAAATGGCATTCGCAACGCGGGTCTGGTTCTGATTGGCGGTTATAACAGCTCGTCCGTTGCCGAGAATTACGTCGACAACTGCTTTATCGAGTGGACCAACGAACGGGACACCAACCCGGTTTATACAACCGGTTTCTCGTTCAGTGCGCTCAGTGTCACGGACAACATCTTCTATTCCAGCGATGTAGCACCCTGGTTCAGCTATTTTGTGGTGCGACCTTATGGCAGCGGTCACTATCTGAACGGCGTGACGGTGACCGGGAACAAGTTCCGTGTGAACAACGTCAATATTGACCGGGCCGAGCGGGTGGATACCAGTTTCGCCGACCTCAATCACGACCGGCACGTGAACGTTGCGTTTGAAAACAACACCTTCCACAAAATTACCACTCCGTGTGCAAACCCGCTGCGCATTCGACATTCGCAAAACTCGACCTCGTCCGCGTGGCTGATCAATTCGCAGGGTCGGTTGCCCTTTGGCGCCAAGGCGCGGGGTTGTGATGCAGTGGTGACCCTTGGTGCTCTGAAAACCGTTCTGAACAGGACGCTTTACGGCACCCCATATGTTGAACTGAATCAGGGGACAGGTCAGAGCAATGTCCGGCTGCGGTGGTCCGAGGCGGTGAAAGGCACGGCTTCGGTGACTATGCGGATGGAGCGATAGAGGCGAAACCGGTTGACCGCAGCGTGTGCTGCGGTCAGCTTTTTTGCCGGAATTTCAATCACAAAGTTTTGCAGTTTATGATTGCCTGAGGAAATCTTGTGTTAGTCTCGAAGCCGAGACAGGAGAATCCAGATGCCCAAGATTTCCAAAGACAACACTACTCAGACCGTTATCACTACATTTGAAATGACCCCCGGAACCTGCCAAGATTTGCTTGAGGCACTAACAGATGCTTACGCGGAATTTATTTCAAAGCAGCCTGGCTTTATTGCGGCCGGATTGCATGTGAACGATGCGCAGACGCGGATCGCAAATTATTCACAGTGGGCACGGCGCGAGGATTTTCTGGCAATGCTGCGCACCTCAGAGATGCGGGATCGCAATCGCAAAATCAATGAACTTTGCAAGAGCTTTGAGCCGGTCATGTACGATGTCGCTGAAACATTTGGCGAATCCTGACCTGGATCAAAGCCGAATATCGAAATCGAGGCCAGGATAAGCGTGTAATCACGGAGGCCTCATTATGTATCACAAGATTCTTGTCCCCATCTCATTTGACGCAACGCGGGATATTTCAGGGCCGATCAAGCTGTCACGGCTTCTTGCGACACCTGAGGCCGAGATTATACTTTTGCATGTGGTCGAACACATCCCGGATTATGCAATTTCGTATATGCCGGCTGAATACCTGAGCCAGGCCCGCAAGGCCATTCAGGATGAGCTTGACAAGCTGGCAGCCGATTTGCCCAACGCGCATGGATTGGTGGTCGAGGGGCATTCCGGGCGCACCATTCTGGATTGGGCCCAAGCGAACAAACCGGACCTGATCATCATGGCATCTCATCGTCCGGGCATGCAGGATTTGCTGCTTGGCTCCACTGCGGCGCATGTGGTGCGGCACGCCGCTTGTGCCGTCCATGTCGTGAGATAAACGCCCGTTCGCAAGCTTAGATGGCCTGAAAGATCGTGCGTTTCAGGCTCTTGTCACGCGTTGGCCTCGGCTTTGCCACATATCTGCGGTAGGGCTGGCGGTATGTCAGCCGATACCCATCCAGATCAGCAATCAGGTAAGACCCGCCGGGCGACAAAACGTCAAAGGCGTGCGGACAAAACGCGTCGCAAGGCATTGTCGCCTTTTCGTATCCTATTCATGATCATGGCCTTGCCGCTGAGCACCGGGCTTATAGCGATCGGAGTTTACATGCGGGTCAGCGAATACAACCGTGAAGGCGCAGTGATCCACCTGATCGCGATGGCAGGGTGCGATGCAGCGGCATCGATGGGAATTGGTCCGTTTTATGAAGGCGGGCCCGGGTATCACCTTCGAAACGATCCCGACCAGGACGGGGTGGCCTGTGAACGCAACGGGCTTGGGGATGAGCGAATCGCCGTCCCGCCAGGTACAAGTGCTGACCGATCACAGCCAACGCCTGCGCCTGGTCAGCGCACTGTCGGAACGGCCAAATTCCTCAGACCATAAGGGCGACAGCTTGCTGATCGGTGAGGGGTTGTAAGCAATTAACCACTTCGTGTTAGATCGGGCTCTTGTCAAATCAACCCCTTTCGTGTTTTGTCACCGCGATGGTTCCTAACCGCAGATTGCGGGACGGGATAAAAGGGAATACGGTGCGGTCGGTTTCATCGACCAAATCCGTGACTGCCCCCGCAACTGTAGGCGGTGAGCGACCCGAGATCGTCCACTGGGCATTGGCCTGGGAAGGATCGGGACAGCGTTGACCCGCAAGTCAGGAGACCTGCCATCCGATAAATAACGAACCTGGGCGGGGTGTCCCAGAGGGGAATGACAGTGTTTCATGCGGCGTCGCCGTACAAAACTTTGCACTCGCCTCACCCTGATCCGAACCGAGGAGGCGAAGTCTTTGCCGATGAAAAACCCAGTTGTCCGACCCCGCGAATCCTGTGGGGTGTGTTTGGCCGAACCTGCGCGGCGCCACGGTGACACGGGCTGCGGAGTGGCCCGATGACCCGGCGCGTGCGTGACCTGAACCCGGACATGCCTCAAGGTCGCTGTTTCACAGAATTCAGCGTACCGGTGCTGGTCGCAGGGGCGTTGGCGCTTTCGGCGGTGTTGTGGCTTGCCATTTATGCGGTGATCTGATGTCGGCTGTTCTTCAAATTCGCGATCTGACGCTGGGATACCGGGATCTGACGCTGTTCCATCGCCTGTCCATGGACATCGAGGCAGGGACTACGCTGGCGGTGCTGGGTGCCAACGGAGCGGGCAAAAGCACATTCGTAAAGATGCTGCTGGGTCTGATGGACCCGTTGTCTGGCAGCCTGAACTGGCCCAACGGACGCCCTCGTGAAATTGGCTATCTCGCGCAGATGACCGAGTTCGACCGGCGCTTTCCCATCCGCGTCCGCGACCTTGCCGCGATGGGCGCGTGGCGGGGCTTTGGCTTCCGGACCGGGCTGGATGCCGCGGCGCGCGCGCGGATGACCGAGGCTCTGGACGAAGCCGGGGTGCTGGACATCGCGGATCGCCCTCTTCACATGCTGTCCGGTGGTCAGCTTCAGCGGGCCTTGTTTGCGCGGGTCATCATGCAGGACGCCCCGCTGATCTTGCTGGACGAACCCTTTGCGGCGGTCGATCAAAGCACCGAAGCCCATCTGTTGTCGATTATCCGCCGGTGGCGCGACGAAGGACGTGCTGTTGTGCTGGTGGTGCACGATCTGTCTTCGGTCCTGGATCATTGCAGCCACGCGTTGCTGCTGGGCGGGCAAGAGGCCACGCATGGTCCCGTCAACGATGTACTGACCCCTGACAGGCTGGTCGCTCAGGGATATCTGTCGGAAAGCCAGGCCTCGTGGATGTTCCGGGGTGACCCAGCAAAAACGGAGCCTGCGCATGTTTGATCTTATCAGTGAAATGTGGGGTTTTGCATTCATGCGCCGCGCATTTGTCGCGACCACGGTGCTGTCAGCCTCGGTCGCCCCCGTCGGCGCGTTTCTGGTCCTGCGTCGCCTGTCTCTGGCAGGAGAGGCGATGGCCCATGCGATCACGCCCGGCATCGTAATCGGTTTCGTGACGGCAGGTCTGTCGGTCATGTCGCTGCTGGTCGGAGGGCTGATTGCGGGCGTGGGCGTTGCCCTGCTGACCGCGATGCTGGCGCGCCGTACCATCCTGCGCAGCGATGCCAGCCTTGCCTCGCTGTATCTGATCGCTCTGGCGGTGGGTATCTTCATCCTGTCGGCGGCAGGGTCTGCGGTTCCATTGAAGAGTTTCCTTTTCGGCTCGATCCTAGGCATTGATGATGCGTCCATGCTGCTTGTCGGGGGTGTGGCGACTGTTACGCTGGTCTCGTTCGCGGTGCTGCTGAGGCCCCTGATCGTTAGCACCTGCGATCCGGTCTTTTTTGAAACCCAGACGCGGCGGCCATGGCTGGTCGATCAGGGCTTTATGCTGCTGTTGGTCCTGAACCTGCTGGCGGCGTTCAAGACACTGGGCACTCTGATGGCGGTGGGTCTGATGATCCTGCCGGCGACCGCTGCGCGCTATTGGGCCAGCACGATCACCGGGCAGCTGGTGTTGGGCTTTATCTTCGCTCTCGCAAGCTGCTGGATCGGATTGACCCTGTCATACCTGTTCCCTGAAACCCCGTCCGGCCCGGCCATTGTGCTGGTTGCGGGCAGCTTTTTCCTGATCTCGGCCATTTTTGGGCCGCTTGGCTTTGGCAGACGGCCGCGCAAGACGTCTGTTCCAAAAGACACTCCGGTTGCGCAAATTCAACATGAAGAGAGAGCACAATGACTCTTGTTAAGTCCCTCTATGCCGGCATTGCGTCGGTGTCGTTTGCTCTGGCCGCATTTCCGGCCTTGGCTGCTGAAGATGACGTGAAGATCGTCGCCAGCTTCTCGATCCTCGGTGACATGGTGGAAGAGGTGGTGGGCGATCTGGCCACTGTCACAACCATTGTGGGCCCCGATGCCGACGCGCATGTGTACCAGCCATCGGTCGCCGATGCCCGTGCAGTGGCCGAGGCGGATATCATTTTTGTAAATGGTTTGGGCTTTGAGACATGGTCTGACACTCTGATCGCGGAATCAGGTACCGAAGCCGTGGTGCATGTCGCAACCGATGGCGTCACGCCGGTTACGGTTGACGGCGAGATCGACCCCCATGCCTGGAATGCGTTGTCGAATGGTGTGATCTATGTGACCAATGTCGCGGCCGCCATGACAGAGGCCATGCCCGAGCATGCCGACCAGATTGCAACCAACGCCAATGCTTATATTGCCGAGCTTGAAGCGCTGGATGCCGAGACCAAGGCGAAACTGGCAGACCTGCCCAAGAACCGCCGCACCGTTGTGACCGCTCATGACGCGTTTGGTTATCTGGCCGATGCTTATGGCCTGACTTTTCTGGCCCCTGTCGGGATCGATACCGAGGCCGAGCCCTCGGCCCGTGATCTGGCTGTTCTGATCGATCAGTTGAAAGCGGAAGGTGCAGCGGCGCTGTTTGTCGAAAACATCACCAGCCCCGCGCTGGTCGAACAGATTTCGTCGGAAACGGGCATCGTGATTGGTGGGCGTCTGTTTTCGGATGCGCTGTCGGAACGCGGCGGCCCGGCGACAAGCTATCTTGCGATGTTCCAGCACAACCTTGGTACATTGCTGGATGCACTGGCGCACGAAACAGCAAGCTGATTGGAAACCAAAGGGCGAGGCAGCGGTCACTCCGCTGCCTCGCAAACCCTGTGTGCAGGATGCTCAGATCTGACGCGCAAGTGTTGCCCAGAACGCAATTCCATGCGCGACAGCCGCGTCGTTGAAATCATAAGCCGGATTATGCAGTGGCATCGCGGACGCGCCTTCGGTCCCGTTTCCCATCAGGACGAACGCACCCGGACGGTGCTGCAGAAACGCGGCGAAGTCCTCGGAAAATCCGACACGCCCGAAATCGGCATCCACTGATCCAACTGTCTCGGCTGCCCTGACTGCGATAGCTGTCGCGCCCGGATCATTGACGAGGGGCTGGAAGGACGTAGTGTAATCCACTTGCGCCGACGCGCCTTGCGCTACGCAAATCCCTTCGACAATGGCACGTATTCTGCTTTCGATGGCTTTGGACACGTCGTCCGAAAATCCACGGCAATCACCTTTCAGCACGACAGTGCTGGGCAAGATATTGCGCGCTCCATCGGTCAGAAACTCGGTGACCGAGACGACGGCATGGGCGCTGGGTGGCAAGGTACGAGAGACGATGGATTGCAACTGCAGGACGATTGAAGACCCGACAACAAGCGGATCGATTCCCCGCTCGGGCATCGAGGCATGACCGCCGCGCCCTTTGATCCTGATCTCGAAATTGTCCTCGAAGGTACAGAACGGACCGGCCTGCGTGGCGAAATGACCAAGCGCCATGCCCGGCATGTTGTGCAACCCGTAGATCGACGCCATCGGAAACCGCTCGAACAAACCATCCGAGATCATGGCCTCTGCGCCGGTCCCGTTTTCTTCATCCGGCTGAAAGATGAAGTGGATGGTCCGGTCCAGCGAGGGGTCCGACGCCAGCTTCATCGCAGCCCCCAGCAGCATAGTGCTGTGCCCGTCATGCCCGCAGCCATGGAATTTACCCGGAATCGTCGAGCAATGGGCGAATGTGTTGGCTTCTTGAATGGGCAGCGCATCCATATCCGCCCGAAATCCGATTGCGGTGTCATCGGGGCCGCGTCGAAAGGTCGCCACAAGGCCAGTTCTGCCGATGCCGCGCATAACGTCCAAACCCGCTGCCTCAAGCCGGGTGGCAATCAGCCCGGCAGTCCGATCCAGATCAAACCCGGTTTCCGGATGAGCGTGCAGATCGCGGCGAAAGGCAGGCAGATCAATCATCCGAAACACCGCCTTCTGACAAGATGACAAGGGGCATGACATCGTCCCGGAACATGCATGCGGCCAATCCTGCCGCCCCCGAAGGCGTGGTCGAGAACCCAAGATCACGGGCCATTTCCACCGCTGATACCGCCTGCGCATCGCTGATGGTGACCCACTCGTTTGCGCAGTCCTTCAGGATGTCCAGCGCCAACATCGATGGCGTTTTGCAGTCCAGCCGTCCCATGTTCGAGACAGGCCCTTCGACCGTAACCATGTGACCGGCCAGGGCGCTGTCACGCAGGCACGGGGCGGCGTCGGGTTCAACCACGGTAATTTTGGGCTGAACCGGCCAGTTGGACCGGATCATATAGGCAACGGCTGCAGCCAGCCCGCCAACACCAGCCTGCAAATAGACATGGCTTGGCCATTGCCCACTGTCTTCCAACGCGGCGCGCATTTCTTCGGCCAATACCGTGTACCCCTCCATCACCAGACGCGGAGGTTCGGTGTATCCTGGCCATGACCCATCGGCGAGATGGATTGCACCGGTTGCCTCAGCATCTGCGATGGCTGCGGCAACGCTTTCCTCGTAATCCGCGCCCGAACGAACAACCTCGGCCCCTTTGTCCTGCAGGCGCCGGGCAAAGTCTTCGGGCACGGTTTGGGATAGATGAATGCGGGACCGGGCTCCGAACAGGCGTGCACCTGCAGCCACGGCCATGCCATGGTTGCCAGCACTGGCGCACACGAATGTCATGGTGCCCGCAAGTGCACGCACAGGGGCGTCCAGAAGAGCGGCTGGTTCCACCACCTCGCCGATGTGTGCTTCGATCAACCGGGCGACCGCATAGACACCGCCCAGGGCTTTAAAGGCCCCAAGGCCCATCCTTTTGGTCTCGTCCTTGATCAGAACGGGGCGCCCTTCAAAGCTGCGGCTTTCCAGGGGAGAAGGTTCATATACAGGACATGCCCGCAACAAGGCTGCCGGCGCGTTTGCGTGGAGAGATATGGTGTTTTTCATTCCCTTGTTGTACCGAGTTTCTTTGCTGTGTTTTGATCATTTGGTGATATTTTATGAGAAATTTTCTCGTTTTCAGTAGGCACATACATGAAACTTGATCGTTCCGACCGAAAGTTGCTGAGCCTGATGCAGGTTGACGCTAAGATGGGGCTGGACGCTCTTGCGTCAGAAACCGGTCTCTCGGTTGCGTCCGTCCAGCGGCGCTTGAAGGCGCTCAGGCATGCGGGCGTCATTCGGGCAGAGGTCGCAATCGTCGACCCCAAAAAGGTCGGCGTCACCATGAGCTTCATTGTCACGGTAGAGTTGGAGCGCGAACGTCAGGACCAGATCGATGCCTTCGCACGGCAGGTTCAGTCGGAACCCATGGTGCAGCAGTGTTACTACGTCACCGGGGACGCCGATTTCTGCCTGATTTGCACCGCCCGCGATATGGATGATTTTGAAAAGCTCACGCAGCGTCTGTTCTTTGACAACTCGAATGTCCGCCGGTTCCGGACATCTGTGGTGATGGGACGCAAAAAAGTGGGTCTGAGCGTACAGGTTGACGGGCCGGAGTAAGCCCGGCGCTCTGTTCGCTCTGTCTTAGCCTTTTGCCGCGCGTTGCCATTTCACGAAAAAACTCTTTGTTTTTAAGCTGACTTTTGTCGTGGGTTGCCGTCTATTGCCATATATTGGCAAAAATCGCTGGGTATAAGGCTGGGTAACCGGCGCACTGGCAAGTGAGGCCGGGCAAATTGAGCCCCTGTGCGTGGAGTTCTAATCCCTCGAAGACAAGATGATGGAAATCTCATCAAAGGACGTCACAGACCATTTCCAGTGAACACGCTTATCTGTGGTATCAATTTGTAGGCATTTTTTTTCGCCCGATTCGTTGAAATAGATTTTAGGAGATTTGAAATGGATATTCTTTCCAACCTCAGTGACACGCCACGTTCTGATTGGGTGCCTCAACAAGTTCTAACGATAGGTCTCTGTCTGGAAGCTGCGGAATCTGACGAGAACCTTTTGGCAGAGCTGGCAATCAACCCAGGACAGGTTTTTGCGGATGCAGGATTTCCGCTGCAGACACGGGACTTCAAAGACTTTAACCGCTATTGCTTTGAAGAGTTGGGTTTCGGCGACGTTTTCGAACAGATGTCCAGCGAGGCAAGTTTCTCGGAAATTAACGGGATAGAATGCACGTTGTGCAAAGTCGGCTGCTACACGATTGCGGCGGCGATTGTCGCCGCCGGGGTTGTCGGGATCAAGCTCATGACGGTCACTTCGGCGCCAGTTGTTGCTTTGGCCGCCTTTGCCGGGGTGTCCGCAAAGGCGGCGCTCATGTTTATTGTGGGGCTGACTTCTGTCGTAGGTCAGGGTGTCGCTTATGTTGCGAGCCAGATATGCCAATGGACAAAGGCCTGTCCTTAAAGTTGGTATTGAAGTGCGAAGGATCAGAGCAAGGTTGGTTTAACCCTCCGCGTTGCCAAACCTCATCGTCGACAGAAACACAAGCCGTGTGACCTGTAGGTAGAAATACATCTTACTGCTTGGATGTGGACGAAGTGAGCGACCGGGGTCGTGAACCAAGCTGAATGTCCCAACTCGCAGCCGGTCCAGTTTGGGCCGGTTGTTTTGTTGCAGGTCCTGTCACAGGGTCGATCTTGACTGTATCACGCGTTTTCCGACATTCGTGGATCTGCTTGCGGGTCAGACTGATATCTTCTGATCCGGATAATTGTTCTGTGTTGGAATAGTTGGTTTTTTGGTTTCTCTGCACTCCGACGCTGCATCGTATTCGTCAACCATTCGTGCAATCCCATAACCTGTACCACCGCCGTATCAGGGATTATCAGCGTTCAATGGGTGCAACGAAGTTGTCTCATGGAAGTGACCGGGTATCCAACCAAACGGCAAGATTGCCTGCTGCTCCAACACAGGAACGAGCGGCTGAGCATCAAAAACAAATTGATGGGAATAACATCGGGCGTGGGCACGCCGCCTCAAGAGAGGTGGTTTAAATTTATGTGGTTGAGGGGTGCAATGGTAGCGGAGGAGGGACTTGAACCCCCGACACGCGGATTATGATTCCGCTGCTCTAACCAACTGAGCTACTCCGCCATGAGTGAGAGGCGATGTAAGGGAGGTACTGCAGAGGGTCAAGAGGGAAATGCGCTAAGCGGGATGGAAATGTCGGGATCGCGTTTCAGGTGGGTGCGGCGGCGTCAGGGTTTGCCGAAGCGCTTTGCGCGACCTTGCGGATAAAGCGCGCGCACGCGTTGGGTTCCGTGATCAGGATCATATGGCCCAGACTCTCCAATGCCTCGTAGCTCAGGCCAAACTTGGTCATGCGTTCGCCGTGTATAGAGGCTGACAAGATCGGATCTTCGGTGCCGAACAAAATGCCGCCGGGGATATCGAGGTCGGGATAGCGATTGGTCTGGGCCTCAAGGCTGGCTTCGATGCCAATCACATCCTGCGACGCGGTGATGAAGGCCGAAGGGCGCAGGCCAAGCGCACCGCCTGCGCGGTCCAGAAAGTCCTCGGGCGCGGGTTCGGGCGCAAAAACATCCTTCAGAACCAAAGGTGCGGTCTTGCGGGCCATGGGCACGGCGATCGTATGTCCGATGAGATTTCGCAGCCAACCGGTCCGAATTTCCAGCGGTTTGAAAACCGGCGGTGTGCCCGGCATCTTCTGGGTCAAGGGGGCCAGCAGGGCGAGCGCCGAAACATCCCCGGGGAAATCGAGAGCCATGGCCAGCGACACGGCTCCTCCCAGCGAATGCCCAACCAGGATCGGGTTTTTGATACCTTTGGCGTCAAGGCATTCGTGAATCATTCTCGCCTGTTCCGGCAGGTTGGCAAGTTCGGCACGGTCACGGGTCGAGTAGCCACATCCGGGGCGATCTACCGCCACCACATGGAAGTCATCCGCCAGCACATCCATCAGCGCATAAGTGAAATGTTGCAATTGCCCGGATAACCCGTGGATCATCACAATGGAGGGGTTGTCGGGGTTTCCCCTTTCCACATAATGGATGCTGCCGCCGGACACGGGCATAATTTGACCCAGCTGCGGCACCATCTGCTGACCTTGCCGGGTCAGACTTCGCGTCCAGAGGTGCATCCCCAACAGAAATGCCGCAAGCAGAGCCAGGATTGTCAGAAAAATCATACTGTGTCTCCCTGTCTCGGTGCTGCGGGCTCGTATTGTTCCAGACCCGAACCGGCCATGCGTTTTCTGAATTCTGTCACCGTACCGGGCCATAACGTGGTGTTGCGCCCTTGTGCATCCTGATACCACGAGGTGCAGCCGCCCATTTGCCACACGCTGTCGGCGTGCCGGTCCTTCATCTCGGCGGTGAAGGCGGTTTGCTTTTCGGGTGAGGGAGTGATTGTTTTCAAGCTTTGGCCCTGCATCCCGGACAGAACGCGCCCGACATGGTCCACCTGCGCCTCGATCATCAGAACGACCGAGTTATGCCCCAGTCCGGTATGCGGACCCAGCAGGATGAAGAAGTTCGGGAACCCCACAATCGCAGTTCCAAGATGCGCTGTCATTCCATCCGCCCAGGCTTGTTTAAGAGTCAGACCATCCGTGCCGCTGATATCCAGACGCTCGACCACGTCGGTCACATGAAATCCGGTGCCCCAGACCAGTATGTCCGCCTCGGTTTCCGTGCCATCGGACGCGATAATCGTATTGCCCCGGATCGAGGCGACACCGTGCGGAACCAGATCGACATTGTCGCGCGCCAGCGTCGGGTACCAGTCGTTCGAGCTGAGGATGCGCTTGCAGCCGATTGTGTAATCCGGTGTCAGGTGCTTCCTGAGGTTCGGGTCCCGGATCGCGCGCTCCAGCGATTGTTGCCACATCTTCATGGCAAAGGCGACGGCTTTGGGTTCGCCTCTGAACACGCGGTGGCGGAATTCGAACAGCGCATAGATCAAGCGCCGCCGCGTGCGTGCCAGCAGCGGAAGGGCGCGGTAAAGACGGCGCAGCCAAGGCGCAATGGGCCCGTCCGGGCGGGGCAGAACGTAAGGTGCGCTACGCTGAAAAACCGTGACCCGCGCGGCGGATTTGGCGATTTCGGGCACGAACTGAACCGCCGATGCGCCGGTGCCGATAACGGCAATGCGCTTGCCCTCCAAAGGCACCTGATGGTTCCATCCAGCGGAATGGAAACTGGCACCGGCAAACCCGTCCGCGCCGGGGATCTTCGGAATGTGCGGGACATGCAGCGCACCAATGGCGGATACGAGAAACCGTGCTGACCACCTGTGGCCGTCTTGCGTTTCAACCTGCCAGCGGGTGCCATCCCATCTGGCCGACTTCAGTTCTTGATGGAAATGGCACAGATCATACAACCCTTCGTCGCGCGCGACGCGCTGCAGATAGGACTGAATTTCTGCGCCACCGGCATAGGCGCGGCTCCAGTTCGGGTTGGGGTGACTTGCCATGGAATAAAGGTGCGAGGGCACATCGCAGGCCACGCCCGGATAGGTGTTCTCGCGCCATGTGCCGCCAATATCCCCGGCTTTTTCCAGTATCGTAACGGATTTGAGGCCACGATTGCGTGCCTCTAGCGCCATGGTCAGGCCCGAGAAGCCCGCGCCGACAATCAGCATTTCGGTTTCGGACACCATGATGATCCTCTCCCCTCGTGCGTATCGGACTTGGCGTCTTTCAGAATATGGGTGCGTGCTGAAGATTGAACAGGATGACTTTGGGTCACGCCACCGCACCGAGGATTTCCGGAGACGGGCGCGGCAGCGAGTCCAGCAAACGAAAGACGGTTTTGCGGCATTCGGGTCCCGCCCAATCGGATGGATAAAAGGCCAGCGGCAAATCCGGTTGCCGCAGCACGACACGCCGCCAGCGATGCACCAAAAGGGTCCGCAGTGTTGCAGTCTGAAACGGCGTGGCCACCCATCTGTCGGGGCGCAGGGCCAAGGTGCGGGCAGCGTCGCGCTGCAATGCCTGGCATGCCGCACGCAGGTCGGAAGGGCAAAGACGATCCTGCACCCAGGCCGGTGCGGATTGCGGTGATATGTTGAGCGCCAGCAAGCCTTCGGTCTGATCGGGCACTGGCCCGACCCCCAGCGCGACATTGCGCCCAATCGGCGTATAGTCATGGCTGAGCATGATATCTTCCAGAACCTTGGTCCCCGTTCCGTCTTCGGCGATCAGTATATGCCAGTGCAGCGTCTGGGCCGGATCACGTGCGTAGATGCGTGGCGTGACCGCAGCGGACTGGCTGCGCCCGAAATCGGTCAGCACATGGCGTGATTCCCGCCCGATACGGTCACTTTGAATCCAGCCGTCCTTTCGCAGTCGATGGACAGCCACGCGGATCGCTTCGGGTTTGATCCCGATGGGTTCAATGATGCGCGTCAGGGCCCCGCCCGATATCTGTGCTCCCGGTTCTTGCGCCATATCACCGAAAAGCGACACGATAATCGACCACACCCGCTGATCCTGCGGGTCCTTCAATTCGGCGACAGCCGTGTTGAACCACGTGTCCTGGCTGGTCATGCGCCCAGTTTAACCCGCCGACGCCAATAAGAAAAACAGTTTCACATTCAGAACGCGTTCATAGTCAGCAGTTGGTACTCGGCAACCTGTTCGTCATTCTGATTGGTCAGGGTGACATGCCATCGGACCTCGCCATATTCCTCGTTTCGAGGGGTTTTCTGCTGGACGGTCAGGCGGACCTTGATGCTGTCACCAGCCACGACCGGCTTCATGAACCGCAGCCCGTCCAGCCCGGTATTGGCCAGCACCGGCCCCTCGTTCGGTTCCACGAACAGGCCCGCCGCAAAGCTGAGCAACAGGTAGCCATGCGCAACGCGGCCGGGGAAGAACGGATTTCGCGCCGCTGCGTCCTCGTCCATATGGGCATAGAACGTATCGCCGGTGAAATGGGCGAAATGTTCGATATCGTCCAGCGTGATCGTGCGCGGATCGGTGTGCAGTGTCTCGCCGATCTGCAGCTCGCTGAATTTACGGGTGAAGGGGTGCGCGGGGCCTTTGATCTCGGGCGCTCCGGGCACCCATTTGGGGCCGATGCTGCTGAGCATCCGGGGTGAGCCCTGAATGGCGGTGCGCTGCATATAGTGTTTCACGCCGCGCACGCCGCCCAGTTCCTCACCCCCGCCTGCACGGCCCGGTCCGCCATGCACCATATGCGGCAGCGGCGAGCCATGGCCTGTCGATTCCCCCATCGAGTCGCGGTCGTCGATGTAGATCCGCCCGTTATAGGCCGCCGCGCCCATCACCACGGCGCGGGCAACATCGGTGTTATGGGTGATGAGCGAGGTCACTAGCGACCCCTGACCGCGATTGACCAGCGCCACCGCATGATCCAGATCGCGATAGCCCATCAGGGTTGAGACGGGGCCGAAGGCCTCGGTATCATGCACGCGCTGGGCGTTGTCAGGATCGGCACAGTGGAACAGCATCGGGGGCACGAAGGCTCCGGTTTCGGGGCCTTGCAGGTCGAAGGTCTCGGGGTTGCCGAAGACGCGCTCGGCCTCCTGCCCGATCAGGGCGGCCTTTTCCAACACGTCGGCTTTTTGCCCGTTCGACACCAGCGCGCCCATGCGGGTGGTCTCGGCCCGAGGGTCGCCGATGGTGATCTTTGCCAGCCGGTCCGACAGCGCGGCGATCACCGCATCGACCTGCGCTTCGGGTGCGATGATCCGGCGGATGGCGGTGCATTTCTGGCCTGCCTTGGTGGTCATCTCGCGGCTGACCTCTTTGACGAACAGGTCAAACTCGGGCGTTCCGGGGGCGGCATCCGGGCCAAGGATCGAGGCGTTCAGGCTGTCTTGTTCTGCCACGAACCGGACCGAGTTCTGCAGGATCGCAGGCGTCTGCCGCAGCTTGAGCGCGGTGCTGGCCGAACCGGTGAAGCTGACCACATCCTGACAGCCCAGATGATCCAGCATGTCGCCCAACCCGCCGGACACCAGTTGCAGCGCTCCGGCAGGCAGGATGCCGCTGTCCAGCATGATACGCACCGCCAGTTCGGTGACATAGCAGCTGTTGGTGGCAGGCTTCACGATGGCGGGAACGCCAGCCAGCAGGGTCGGGGCCAGCTTTTCCAGCATTCCCCAAACGGGGAAGTTGAAGGCGTTGATGTGAACCGCCACACCCTGCAGAGGGGTGCAGATATGCTGGCCCAGAAACGTACCGTTGCGCGACAGTTGCTCGGAGTCGCCGTCCAGATAGACCTGCGCATCCGGCATCTCGCGCCGCCCTTTTGAGGCAAAGACAAACATCGTGCCGATGCCGCCGTCGATATCGATCAAGTGGTCTTTCTGCGTTGCCCCGGTCTCAAAACTCAGGTCGTATAGCGCCTGTTTATGCGCCGACAGCTCCTGCGCCAGAGCTTTCAGTATCCGGGCGCGGTCGTGGAACGTCAGCTTGCGCAGGGCGGGGCCACCTGTATTTCGCGCGTAGTCCAGCATTGCCTGCACGTCGAGCGCCGCGTTTCCGGCGGTGGCAAAGGGCGCGCCGGTGATGGCTGAGGCGATGGTGCGTGCGCCGTCTCCGGGTGCGAGCCATTGGCCTGCGGTAAAGCTGGAAATCTGATGCAGGGACATGGTGTTCTCCTGTTTTAAGCGGGGGCTCAGTGCCCCAACGCGCCCATTTGCTGTGGCAGGTACAGGACCACGATGGGCACCAGCACGATCAGCGCGAGGCGAAAGATATCGGCGACCCAAAACGGGGTGACACCGCGAAAGATTGTGCCGGTGGAAACGTCGCCCACCACCCCTTTCAGGATGAATACATTCAGGCCTACGGGCGGGGTGATCAGCGAGATTTCGGTGACCACCACGACGACGATGCCGAACCAGATTGGATCATAGCCCAGAGATGTGACCAGCGGGAAGAAGATCGGGACGGTCAGCAGCAGCATCGAGAGCGACTCGAACACGCAACCCAGGATGATGTAAATGCCGAGGATCATCAGGATCACCACAAACGGCGCGACGTCATAAGCCGTGACCATCGCGATCAGGGCTTCAGGTAAACCGGCGAGGTTGATGAAGTTCGAGAAGATCTGCGCACCGATCAGAACTGCGAACAGGGCCGAAGCAGTGAAGCAGGTTTCTTTCAACACTTCGAAGGTTGACCCGACGGTCAGGCCGCCCCGAAACAGGGCGATCAGAAAAGCCCCGGCAGCACCCATACCTGCGGCCTCGGTGGGTGAGAAGGTAAGGTTCAGGGGTTCAAAATCAAAGGCTCCGTAAAGCCCGCCGATGACCAGAAAGAACAGCAGTAGCACGGCCCAGACCGAGCCCAATGCGCGGATACGTTCGGACCATGTGGCGCGTTCTCCGGCGGGGCCGGACTCGGGGTTGCGCCAGACGGTCCAACGCACGGCGAAGAGGTAGAACAGAATGCCGAGGATGCCGGGGATGATGCCCGCCATGAACAGCTTGCCGATCGAGGTTTCGGTCAGCAGCCCGTAGATGACAAGAATGACCGATGGCGGGATCAGGATGCCCAGCGTGCCGCCCGCCGCAATCGACGCGGTCGACAACTCATCGGAATAACCATAGCGCCGCATCTGCGGCATCGCGACCTTGGACATGGTGGCTGCCGTGGCCAGCGACGAGCCGCAAATGGCCGAGAACCCGCCGCAGGCCGCGACGGTTGCCATGGCGATGCCGCCCCGCATATGGCCGAGAAAGGCGTTGGACACCGCATAAAGCTCGCGCGCCATGCCGCCCTTGTTGACGAACAGGCCCATGAGGATGAACAGCGGCACCACCGACAGGCCGTAATCCTGCGCGGTATCGGTGATCTGGCGGCCCACCATGGACATGGCAGCCTTGAGGCCCCGTTCGGACAGGATCGACCCGCCGCGTTCATAGGCAAAGCCCAGCGTGCCGACGACGCCCATGGCAAAGACGATGGGCAGGCGCATCAGCACCAGTATCAGGACAATCGCAAATCCGATCAGCGCAGCGGTCATTGCAGGGGCTCCGACAGGGCATTGGGGGCGAAGGCTTTCAGCAGTCCGGTGGCGATCATCACCAGCGCGGTGATGGCGACGGACAGTGCGATGAACCAGCCGATCAGGTAGGTGGGGATCGAGAGATACTCGGTCACATCCCCATAATCCCGCGCGCGTTCGGCCAGAACCCAGACGCGCTGCACCGGCCAGAACAGCATGATGCCACTGATCACATAGATCACCACATCGCGGGCGCGCGACAGGTGCAGGCGGTTGAAGAACCCGTCCGTTAGATCGACCGCGATATGCCCGTTTGTGGTCGAGACAATGGGCAGCACCGAAAACACCAGAATGGCCATCAGAATGCGCGTCAGCTCGGTCGCCGCCTCAATAGGCGCATTAAAGACCGAGCGCAGGATGACATCGCAAAAGGTCATCACCATCAAGATGAACAGGGCAATGCAAGCGACGATCACGGGAAGGGCGCTGGCACGGCGCACAAGCTGGATTATCGGGGTCATGGGAAACTCACGCAGGGTGGGGCAGGGCGGCAGAAAACCGCCCTGCAATCGGATCAGTTCGAGGACATTTCCGATTTGATCATGTCATACGCCGCTTGGGCATCAACGCCTGTCGCGTCAACTTCGGAGATGACCTTGCCGCGAATGTCTTGGGCAATCGCCGAGAACTTCTCAAGATCGGCATCGGTGGCGGCATTGATTGCGTTGCCATCGGTGGCTTCTGTCGCCTCACGGCCGGAAGCGTCGATCTCATCCCAGATCTTGCCGATTTCACGGCTCAGCGGTTCGCCGAACACGTTTTCGTCCAGCGCCGCCTGCAGGTCAGCGGGCAGATCGGCAAAGGTGTCTTCGTTCATGATGAAGGCGAAGGAGCCACGATACAGACCGCCGGGCATTTCATAGACGTTCTGAGCCACCTCGGTCAGCTTGAAGCCCTTGCGGGATTCGAACGGCATCACAACGCCGTCGGCGGCTTTCGAGGCCAGCGTTTCATAGACCTTTGGCGCGGGCACCTGAATGCCGGTCGCGCCAAGCGCCGCGCCCACGTCACCACCAACGCCGCCGGGGATGCGGACCTTGAGGCCTGACACTTCGTCCAGCGAGGTCACGGGGCTGTTGGAATGCAGCTGCGCGGGGCCGTGGGTGTGCAGCGCGATGACCTTTACGCCGCGATGCTCATCTGCAGCTTTCAAGTGCGCATCATAGGCGCGCCAATAGGCGACCGAAGCCTCCTCGGCCGAGCCTTCATAGCCCGGCAGTTCGATCAGCTTGGTGGTGACAAAGCGGCCCGGCTGATAGCCGTGGAAGATGATCGAGGCATCGGCGGCACCGTCCATGATCAGGTCCATCTGCGCGGGCGGCGGGGCGATGCCCAGCTTGAGTTCTGCGGTGACTTTGCCGTCAGTGGCCTCTTCGACCATCTCGACGAATTTGGGCCACATCTTTGCGTTGATGCCATGGGTCGGCGGGGCCCAGCTGGAAATCGTCAGGGTGTAGTCGGCAGCAAAGGCGATGGTGCCGGACACCGCCAGCGTTGCCGAGGCCAGCAGGGTGGTGAGCTTGGTGAATTTCATGACCGGGTCTCCTCCTCAAAAGCGCGGATCGTTAATTTGCTAATGGCCGGTTTTGTAACCATCAACGCTGTCTTCGCGTGCGTCGATTGCAGAATCCGGGCCGGTGTTGCGGGAATTTATTGACCAACCGTTCGGTTTATGCAAGAAGTTTGTTGTAACAAATGCAAAGCGAACTTGCCATGTCCGATACTATTCTTTCGCGAGACCACGGTCAGTGGGTTGAAATCACACTGAATCGGCCCGACAAGCTGAACAGTTTCACCGAAGAGATGCATCTGGCCCTACGCACAGCCCTTGAGGATGCGCGTGATGGTGGCGCGCGTGCCGTGCTGCTGACCGGAGCAGGGCGCGGATTTTGCGCCGGTCAGGATTTGGGTGATCGGGACCCCAGGCGTATGGACGGACCGCCTGATCTGGGGCAGACCGTCCGCAGTTTTTATGCGCCGCTTGTTCGACTGATCAGGTCTCTGGAATTCCCGGTTGTCTGCGCTGTGAACGGTGTTGCGGCGGGGGCTGGGGCGAACCTTGCATTGGCCTGCGATATCGTTCTGGCTGCGGACTCGGCCAAATTCATCCAGTCCTTCGCCAAGGTCGGCCTGATCCCGGACACGGGTGGCAGCTGGCACCTGCCTAGGCTGATCGGCGAGGCACGGGCCAAGGGGCTTGCGCTGACCGGCCAACCTCTGCCCGCCCGTCAGGCCGCCGATTGGGGGTTGATCTGGAAAGCCGTGCCCGATGCCGAACTGATGGACGAAGCCCGCGCGCTGACCGAAGGATTCGCCAGCGGACCGACGCTGGGGTTTGCGATGACCAAACAAACCATTCAGGCGGCAGCGGTTGACACGCTGACAGAGCATCTGGACCTTGAAGCCGACGCGATGAAAACCTGCGGAGAAAGCGCCGATTACGCCGAGGGGGTCAGCGCCTTTCTGGAAAAACGCAAGCCTGTGTTCAAGGGGCGCTGAAATGACCGCCAAGGACCTGGCTGAACACGCAGCGGCGGCCATGTGGGCCCGCGACAACGCCTCGAAATGGGCGGGGATGGAACTGGGCAAGGTGGATGAAGGGACCGCGATCTTGTCGCTAACCGTCGAGGCGCATCACTGCAACGGGCATGGCATCTGTCATGGTGGCGTGATCTTTATGCTGGCTGACACCGCCTTTGCGTTTGCCTGCAACAGTCGCAATCAGTCGACCGTGGCCCATCATGACGTGATCAGTTTCGTGGCTCCCGGGCGTCAGGGGGACCAGTTGACGGCGCAGGCCGCCGAGGTGAGCCTTACAGGCCGCAGCGGCATTTACGATGTGTCCGTCACCAATCAGAATGGCCAAAAGATCGCCGAGTTTCGCGGATTTTCCCGCGCGGTCAAAGGCGCAGTTATTGAAGAAACCTGAGGGAGGGACGATGGCATGAAAGACCTGAGTCCGAATAAATCGGATCTGGATCCGATCGAGATTGCGTCGGTTGACGAGATCCGCAGCCTGCAACTGGACCGTCTGAAATGGTCGCTGCGCCACGCCTATGACAATGTGCCCATGTATCGGCAGCGATTCGATGAGGCCGGGGTACACCCGGACGACCTGCACTCGCTGTCTGATCTGGCGCGTTTCCCTTTCACCTACAAGACCGGTCTGCGCGACAATTATCCCTTTGGTCTGTTTGCCGTGCCGCGCGAGCAGATCATTCGCGTTCATGCCTCATCCGGGACCACGGGAAAGCCTACGGTGGTTGGCTATACACAAGGCGATATCGACAATTGGGCCGATCTGGTGGCCCGGTCCCTGCGTGCCAGCGGATTGCGCCGCGGTGATATGGTACACAATGCCTATGGGTATGGCCTGTTCACCGGCGGTTTGGGCGCGCATTACGGGATCGAGCGTCTGGGCGCGACTGTCGTGCCGATGAGTGGCGGGCAGACTGCCAAACAGGTTGATCTGATCACCGATTTCAAGCCGGACGGGATCATGGTGACGCCGTCCTATATGCTCAACATTCTTGAACAATACCACAAGGTCGGCCTCGACCCGCGCGAGTCGTCTCTGGCCGTGGGTGTGTTCGGGGCCGAGCCGTGGACCGATTCGATGCGGTCCGAAGTCGAGCAGGCGTTCGATATGCACGCGGTGGATATCTACGGCCTGTCCGAGATCATGGGTCCGGGTGTGGCCAATGAATGTGTCGAAACCAAAGATGGTCCCGTGATCTGGGAAGATCATTTTTACCCTGAGATCATCAACCCCGAGACAGGCGAGGTTCTGCCCGATGGTGAGATGGGCGAGCTGGTCTTTACCACATTGACCAAAGAAGGGTTGCCGATGATCCGCTATCGAACCCGCGACCTGACGCGGCTGCTGCCGGGCACCGCGCGGTCGATGCGGCGGATGGAGAAGATCACAGGCCGTTCGGACGACATGATCATCCTGCGAGGCGTGAACGTCTTTCCCAGCCAGATCGAAGAACAGGTTCTGGCCACTGGGGGCCTTGCGCCGTACTACCAGATCGAGCTGTACCGGGCAGGCCGGATGGATGCGATGCGCGTGCATGTCGAGGCTGCACCGGACGCGGCGGATGAATTGAGCAAAACCGCCGCCGCGCGAATGTTGTCGCGCCGGATCAAAGATGTCGTTGGCATCTCGACCGAGATAGATGTCGGCGAACCCGGCGAGGTCGAGCGCAGTCAGGGCAAGGCCCGACGTGTCGTCGACAACCGTAACGCCTGAGCAAGCCGGAGAGCACCAGATTGGCCCGCACCATAGCAAAAGATCACGATGACAAACGCGCGCGTATTCTGAAAACTGCCGCCAGCGTCTTTGCACGCGAGGGGTTCGACCGGGCGTCGATGTCTCAGCTGGCGCGGGAATGCGGGATATCGAAGGCCAACATCTATCACTACTATGACAGCAAGGACGCGATCCTGTTCGACATGCTCGACAGCTATTTGCGGCAGCTGCGCGATCAGATTTGTAGGCTAGACCTTCAGGGGCTCGATCCGGCAGATCGCCTCAGGCGTGTGGTGCGGGAAATTCTGCTGGCCTATCAGGGCGTCGATGACGAACACCGCGTGCAGACCAGCGGCATGTCCGCCCTGCCCGAGGATCAGCAGAAATTGTTGCGCGGATATCAACGGGATCTGGTGGTTTTTGTCAGCGACATCATCGCGCGTGTTGCGCCAGATACGTTCAGCGACGATGCAGCCAAACTGCGCGCCGCCACCATGTCGGTTTTCGGGATGCTGAACTGGTTCTACATGTGGAATACGGGCGCGGATGAGGTCGCGCGTGCCGATTATGCAGCGTTGGTCAGCGATCTGACGCTGAACGGGCTCAGCGGGCTGTAAACCTCCCGCCCGCAAGGTCGTGATTTGGGTTTTGCGGCGTGTTCTGGTTCAATGACGGCAGGAGGACTGCCATGCGCCGCCCGGACCGTTTCGACAAATTCTATTTCGCCAAGGTTGGATTGGGCGAGGCCTGCGGTTGCGCCGAAAAGGTCATCGATGTGTACGAATTCAACCGAAAGGGCGGCGCACAGGCCAAACAGGGAGTGCCGCGCAAGCAATCCCGCCGCCGGTCCCTGCGGTCTTTTGCATTGAAATACGGATTGATCAGCTGCAAGCGCCCGGGCTGAGCGCCTGCGTTTGGCAGTTCATGGCGCTTTCAACCCCAACTGGTCAACGATGCGGGTTGCCTCGACGATCCAGCGGGATTTCAATTCGGCACCGGTCAGGCGGCGCAGCCCCATATTTCGCAAGGTCTCAAGCTTGTCGGTCGTGGCCGTGCCAAAACTGGCCGCCACGCGAGGCCACCAATAATCCACCGATGCCTGCATCTGGGCTGTCAGGCCTTGCTCAGCCAGTTTGGTGGCACCTTCAAGGGCCAGTACGCCGTGATGCGCCTCGATCGGGGCGATGGCGCGGAACGCCTCGGCAAGGGGCTGGTATGAAATTGTCGAAAACTCGGCCAGTTGTTCGGCCACGGCCCGGCTCATGAGCAAGTTCATGATCACAGCGTCGGCCCAACCGTCGATGGGATAGTTGAAGACGGCCAGACGCATATCGTGTTCACTGCGGGTTGTGCCAATGTCGGCGTCCCGATCAAGGCGCGCGGTCCAGGGATGATGGGTGGCGTATCGCTGCGTGTCCGCGCCAAACTCGCCCATGATCTTCAGGACACGGTCGGCATTGTCGGTTTTCTCAAGCACGATTTTCGCCGCCGCAATCCGTTCCTTGATGCCGGGCCCCTGATTGATGACATCAGCAAATCCGGCCGCACCTGCCAACTCGCTGTCGACGAAAGTGGCCATCAGTTTCATAAGCTCGGCACGATAGCGCGGCGGTACGTTGGTGGGGTTGGTCAGAACACCGCCCGCCGCCAGATAGCTTTCCAGTGTCATGTCTTCGGCCATCGGTCCTCTCCCTTTACTGGTCGTAGTCGACGGTGACGGTATCGGTCAGGGGATAGGCCTGACAGCTCAGCACATAACCCTTTTCAACCTCGTAATCCTCAAGCGCGTGGTTGGCGACCATTTCGACTTCGCCTTCAATCACCCGGCAGCGGCAGGTCGAACACACCCCGGCGCGGCAGGCAAATGGCGCGTCCATCGCGTTGTCCAAAGCGGCGTCAAGGATTGACCGATCTTTGGGCATCGTGACCGTCTGCGTGGCCCCGTCCATGGTGATTGCGGCCCTAGTCTGGTTGGCCTGTGACGCTGTATCCGCGCCACTGGCCTTGCGTCTGGCACGGCCCGGCTGGGCGCTGGCAAACAGTTCGAATTTGATCTGCCCGTCATCCAGCCCATGCGCGCGCAAGGCCGCAGCGATGCCCAGCATCATCGGTTCCGGCCCGCAGATGAACGCGGTGGTGACGTTTTCGATATCGATCCAGTGTTTGAACAGTTCGGCGCATTTGTCCTCGGTCACCAGACCGGTAAACAACTCGATCTCCTGCGCGTCGGCCTCAAGGATATGGATCACGTTCAGACGGCCCATATAGAGGTTTTTCAGGTCCTCCAGTTCCTCGCGGAACATGATCGTGTTCACGCCCTTGTTGGCGTACACCAACGTGAAGCGCGAATGCGGCTCTCGCGCCAATGTGGTCTTGAGGATCGACAGCACCGGGGTGATGCCGGACCCGCCCGCAAAGCCGAGGTATTGTTTTTCTGCCGCAGGATCGATTGCTGTGTAAAAGCTGCCCATGGGCGGCATCGCCTGCACAACGTCTCCAACCTTGAGGTCCGTGTTGGCCCATGTGGAAAATGCCCCGCCATCGACACGTTTAATACCGACCTGCAGAATGCCATCATCCTTGCCCGCACAGATCGAATAGGACCTGCGCAGCTCTTCGCCATCGAAGTCGCGCCGGAAGGTCAGATATTGGCCTTGGGTGAACTCGAATTCAGCCGCAGCACCGTTTTGCGGCTTTAACGTCACAACCACCGCGTCGCGGATGGTTTTTTGAATCTCGGTGACTTCCAGATCGTGAAAGCGTGCCATCCGGTGATCCTCCCTCAGATGCACTTGAAATAGTCAAACGGTTCCAGGCAATCGGTGCAGCGCCAATGCGCCTTGCACGGGGTCGAGCCGAACTGGCTGACCTTCTCCACGGCCTTGCTGCCGCAGCGCGGGCAGCGTTCGGGCCCGCCTGCGGGTTGGGGCGGTGCGATGCCGAACTCCTCCAGCCGGGCGCGGCCCTTGTCGCTGAGCCAGTCGGTGGTCCAGGCCGGCGAGATGCTGGTTTCGATCCGGACATCGTCGATACCGTGGTCGCGCAGGGCGGTTTCGATATCCATGCTGATGACGGATGTCGCCGGACAGCCGGAATAGGTTGGTGTGACCGTGACCTTCAGCGTGTCCTCATCCCACCGCACGTCGCGCACGATGCCCAGATCCACGACCGAAATCACCGGGATCTCTGGGTCGGGAACGGCATCAAGCCATTCCCAGATCTGATCCGTTGTAGCGCGCATTTGCCTTTACCAGCTTGCGTCGGGATAGGCGCGTTGCAACCACTGCATCTGCGTGAGCAGATGGCCCAGATGTTCGGTATGCATTCGCCCGTCGCGCCCGCCCTTGTGGGCAAAGCGGCTGTCGGGAATGGTCAGGGTTGCTTCGGTCAGAACCCGTCCGATCAGCTCGTCATATTCCGAACGAAGCTCGGCGGGGTTCGGTGCGATCCCGGCCTTGGCCAGTTCGGCGTCCACATCGTC
The DNA here is from genome assembly GCF_056531905.1 of Ruegeria sp. K11. Lineage (NCBI taxonomy): Bacteria > Pseudomonadati > Pseudomonadota > Alphaproteobacteria > Rhodobacterales > Roseobacteraceae > Ruegeria > Ruegeria sp. K11. The sequence continues at coordinate 305,176 of NZ_JBQFMP010000004.1, read as the reverse complement.
GCTGACGAACATCTCGCCCACATAAGGCCAAAGATAGGTCAGCGCATCGTGCATCCGGGCATGGCTTTCCTCGGTTCCGTCGCCAAGCCCGACCACGGTGTCGCCCGAGCGTTCGAGATGGTACGTGACCTCTTTGCTGGCCTTGGCCGCGATGGCCGCGACGCGGTCATCCGACGATGTCATCAGCCGGCCCAGCATGATTGAATGCCAGGCATCGAACAGGAACTGACGCATAAGGGTGCGGCCGAAATCGCCATTGGGCACCTCGACCAGCAGCACATTGCGGAAATCCCAGGCATCACGCAGAAAGGCCAGATCATCGGCGCTTTTGCCGCCGTCGATCTCACCTGCAAGGCCAAGCCACATCTGAGTCTGACCGATCAGGTCCAGCGCGGTGTTGGCCAGCGCGATGTCTTCCTCAAGCACCGGCGCGTGGCCGCACCATTCGCTGACGCGGTGGCCGAGGATCAGGGTATTGTCGCCCATCCGCAGCAGAAATTGCAGGAATGCCTCGTCCCTGGTCATCACATCGCCCCCACTTCGTCGGGGATGTCGAAAAAGGTCGGGTGGCGATAAACCTTGCTTTCGCTGGGCTCATACAGCGGGCCTTTGTCGCTGGGCGACGAGGCCGAGATGTTGTTGGCTTCGACCACCCAGATCGAAACGCCTTCGTTGCGACGGGTATAGACGTCGCGGGCGTTCTTGATCGCCATTTCCGCGTCGGGGGCGTGCAGCGAGCCGACGTGACGGTGGCTCATGCCATGTTGGCCGCGGATGAAGATTTCCCACAGGGGCCATTCGTTGTTCATTGTGTGTCCTCCTTGGGTTTACTCTGCCGCCAGATTGCGGGTGCGTTTCTTGCGGGCATGGGCCAGCAATCCGTCCCGCACCCATTGGCCGTCGTCCCAGGCCTTGTTGCGTGCGGCCAGACGATCCACATTACAGGGGCCGTTGCCTTTGAGCACGTCATAGAACTCTGACCAGTCCGGATCGGTGTAGTCATAGTGACCGCGTTCATCGTTCCATTTCAGGTCGGGGTCGGGGATGGTCAGCCCCAGATATTCGGCCTGCGGGACAGTCTGATCGACGAATTTCTGGCGCAGCTCGTCATTGGTGTTGATCTTGATCTTCCAGGCCATGGATTGAGCTGAATGCACGCTGTCCTTGTCGGACGGGCCAAACATCATCAGCGACGGATACCACAACCGGTTCAACGCATCCTGCGCCATTCGGCGCTGCTCGGGCGTGCCCTCGGCCATCTTGCGAATCGCGTCATAACCCTGACGCTGGTGAAAGCTCTCTTCCTTGCAGATGCGGATCATTGCGCGCGAATAGGGGCCAAAAGAGGTCCGCTGCAGCGGCACCTGGTTCATGATCGCAGCGCCATCGACCAGCCATCCGACCGCGCCGATATCGGCCCAGTTCAGCGTCGGATAGTTGAAGATCGACGAGTACTTCATACGGCCATCCAGCAGCATTTCGGTGATCTCGTCGCGGCTGACACCCAGCGTTTCCGCAGCGCAATACAGATACAGCCCATGCCCGGCCTCATCCTGTACCTTGGCCAGCAGGATTGCCTTACGCTCCAGCGTGGGTGCGCGGGTGATCCAGTTGCCTTCGGGCAGTTGGCCGACGATCTCGGAATGGGCATGCTGACCGATCTGGCGGATCAGGGTGGCGCGGTAATCATCCGGCATCCAGTCCTTGGGTTCGATCTTGATGTCGGCGTCGATCTTGTCTTGAAAAGCGCGCTCTTGGTCGGACATGTCCTCGCGCGTTTTCACGCCGGTTCCGGCTGTTTTGATCATCTGAGCGTACATCTCAGTTCCCCTCCCCTTTATGCGGCTCTGCCAGGTATCTGAAACGAGGTCCGGCGGATGGCGCATAATTAAGTGACCGATGGGTCGGTTAATACCCTGATCTGCGATTCGCGGCAAGAAAAATGTAACCGAAATGTTGCAATGCCAAGAAATCGGTAACGTATTGCGGCCTGCGAAAGCCCTCGCACTGCTGCGGCCTGACGGTCATGGGCGGGAGTGGATTCAGCGGGCCGGTGTCAGATCACGTCGGCCATCACCAGCCTGACGATGTCTTCTCGTCTGAGGCCACGTACCTGAAGCTCGGCATCTGTCAGCGCCCACAGCCGCGAGACACGCCGCGATTTTGCGCGTGCTTCGCCGATGCGGGCAAAGCCCGACAGAATTCCGCGGGCGATGTCGCCTGCGATCTCGACGAGAACATTCAGTGTGGGGCGGGGGTGAAGAGAATGGCGCATGGTAAGATGTCTTTGTCAGAGCGGTATCGTCGCGCATTTTAAGGCTGCAGTCTGCAACCAACCAGTCGCCTTTCGGAATAACCGCTGTGCAGCAGATGCAAACCTGAAGGGCCTGAACACAGATAAGACAGGCGGCACGGTGGCCGCCTGCCTGCGATTGTGGCGTCAGACCATCGCAAAGATGCGAGCAGGTCCCCCCGAGCCTCCGCGATGGGCCGGAGCGCCGACGACCAAAGTCGCGCCACTGGCCGGAACCTTGTCCAGATTGGCGAGGTTTTCGATTCCATAGCGGTTGGTCGGCAACCACGCATAGTGCGTGGCAAAGTCGGCGGACGGCCCGTGATCCAGCGACAGGGAATCCACGGCCATCGCCACCGCGCCGGTCTCGTCCATCAGCATTTGCGCCGCTTCGACATGAAAGCCGGGGAAATGCATTTTGCCTTCGCCATCGGCGTTGCGGAATTCGGCAGACCCGGTTTTCGCGCCCCAGCCGGAATGCATCGCCACGCAGGCACCATCGGGGATTGGACCATTCGCAGAAATCCACGCTTTCAGATCGTCGGGCGTCACCTGTGTGTCTGCGTCATCTGCTGCGCGGGCCGCGATATCGACCACGCAAAGCGGGCACACAAGATTTGAAACCGGGATCTCATCGACAGCCTGTCCATCTGCCGAGAAATGCAGCGGCGCATCGATATGTGTACCGGTGTGTTCATTGACCGCCAGATTGAACAGGTTGAAGCCGTTATCCTTGAAGTTGAACGCCTGTGTGGCCTCGATGCCGGGCGCGCCAAAGTAAGTCGGGAACTCTGCATCGTAAATATGGGTCATATCGACCACTTCGCCGTGCCCTGCCGCCATAGCCGGAGTGGTTGCCGCCGCGCCCAGTGCCGTTCCGGCTGCCATTGCAGCCCCGGCCTTGAAGAACGAACGCCGGGACAGCATCCGATCTTTGACCGCGTTCATCACACATACATCGCACATTTTCTCGCTCCCTGAATTGTTGGCATCGGGATTTGGGCCGTCGACACGTGGCCGGGCGGGCCTGACCCGATCTCATGCAACCTAGAGCGATTGGGACAAGTTGTTATGTGAACTTGTTCTCATTGACGTGAGTATTGCAGCTGTGGGCGGGTAAACGGCTGTTTCCTGCCCATGGACGCAGCCGTCAAATCGCCGTTACGCCGGTTCAGCCGCTGCGCGGATGGCGCGGATGTTTGCGCCATAGACATCCGGATCGGAGACCGAGCCGCCTTTGAACACGGCTGATCCGGCCACCAGGACATCCGCCCCTGCAGCGGAAAGCAAAGGTGCCGTATTGGGATCAACGCCCCCGTCAATTTCGATATGCACCGGTCTGTCCCCGATCATCTTGCGCAGGCGTCGCACCTTGGCAGTCATGTCGATGAACTTCTGTCCGCCAAAGCCGGGGTTCACAGTCATTACGCAGATCAGATCGGTCAGGTCCAAAAGATGTTCGACCGCTTCCGCAGGGGTGCCGGGGTTCAGCGCAACGCCGGCTTTCATACCCGCGGCGCGGATGGCCTGCAGGGTGCGGTGGGTGTGCGGCCCGGCCTCGATATGGGCGGTCAGTATATCCGCGCCCGCGTCGGCATAAGCCTGAATGTAGGGATCAACCGGCGAGATCATCAGATGCACATCCATCACTGTTTTGACGTGCGGACGGAACGCTTTCACGGCCGGAGGGCCAAATGTCAGATTTGGTACGAAATGCCCGTCCATAACGTCCACATGGACCCAATCGGCCCCCTGTGCTTCGATCGCCTGAATCTCGGCGCCGAAATTGGCGAAATCGGCGGACAGGATCGACGGGGCGATCTTGATGCTGCGGTCAAAACTCATCTGTGGCCTCATGTGGATGGCGTTTCGGTCTCGCATATAGCGAGGCCACACTGAAAAGGGTAGGGCCTATGGCGTTAGGCGGCTGGGCCTTTCAGGCCAGGCGACATCCCATCTGTCCGGTCTTGGAAGTGGATGAGGAGAACCGGGCTGAGACCTCCTTCAGGAGGTCGAAGACAGGTGGGAGGCCCTGTTACGCGTCTTCGCTCAACGTCAGGGTTACGCGCTCTCCGGCAAACGCAGTTCGTCCCAACTCCAGAGGCGTGCCATTCAGATCGGCATTGATCCCGATTGAAAACAACACTGGTGCACCCTCGGTCAGGCGAAGATGCAGGGCTTGCGTGGCTGTTGCCGCCCGCGCGGTCAGACGCGTTGAGATGCGCGTATAATCATCTATGCCACAACGTTTCAGTGCCTGCGTGACGGATCGGGTTTCATCCAATGCCTGCAGAATGCCGGGCAGGCGCCGCGCAGGAAAGACGCTCTGGAACAGAGCGATGGGTTGACCATCGGCCAGCGAAAGCCCGTCATACACATGCACCTCTTCTTTGGGCGCAAGCTGCAGAGCCTCAGCCTCGGTCTCATCTGCGGCGCGGGTGGTGAGGGTGAGGATTTTCTTGCCGGGGATCTTCCCGCTGGCCGAGATGCTCTTGTGGTATCTGACCCGCTTGCCAATCGGATAGTCTGTGGGGCGGGCGGTCACAAACACGCCCGCACCCCGTCTTGCATGCACCAACCCCTGTTCAGCGAGGTCAGACAACGCTCGGCGCACAGTGTGCCGGTTCACCCCGTGCTTGGCGGCCAGTTGCGCCTCGGTTGGCAATCGTGCGCCTGTGTCATAGCGACCCTCGGCGATATCCGCCGTCAGGCTCAGGGCGATGCTTTTCCAGACGGGTGTTTTGCTCATGTCATAAAATCTTAAACCACGGCCTGATTGCGCGATGTGCGTCCTGGGTGTATAATTTGTCTAGTTGTATAGTGTATGTAGACAACCCAGCCAAGGGGCTTTGATGAAAGATCAGGCGGAAAACGGCGAAAGAGCACGCCAGGAATGGATGGGTCTGCTGGCGCGTGCGCCGGAAGATGCGCTGCTGAATATTTGGGCGCAGGTTCAGGACCGTCCGGCATTCGACTGGCTGCGCAGCCCGGAAGTGGGGGGTGTCATGGTGCGCGGACGGACTGGAGGCACTGGCGCGCCCTTCAATCTCGGGGAAATGACCGTCACGCGGTGTTCGCTGCAGCTTGCGGATGGCACGGTCGGGCACGGTTATGTGCAGGGCCGGTCCAAGAGCAAGGCCGAAGCGGCGGCTCTGATCGATGCGTTGATGCAGACGTCGCGCGCCGCTGCGGTGAAGGCGCAGGTGATCGCTCCGTTGCAAACGCTGGAGCGTGCCGCCAAAACCGCCCGGGCCTCCAAAGCCGCGGCGACCAAGGTTGAATTCTTCACTCTGGTGCGGGGAGAAGATTGATGACCGCGCAAACGCATTTCTCGGGCGGGTTCCGAAACGCGGCGATCGAGGCAGCGCATGCCTTTCGTGCCGCAATGACGGTCATGGCACGTCCGGGTGAAATCCGCGCGGTGTCCGGCGCGCAGCCGCCCGCGCCGTTATCCGTCGCCGCTGGCACGCTCTTGCTGACATTATGCGACACGGACACCAAGGTTTATCTTGCGGGAGCCGCTGATAACGACTGCATCCGTCAGTGGCTGATCTTTCACACTGGCGCACCGATTGTCGGGGCGGCCGAAGCTGATTTTGCGGTCGGGACATGGCAGGACCTGCAGCCGGTGACCGCCTATCGCATCGGCACACCGGAATACCCGGATCGCTCGGCAACACTTATCGTGGAATGTGACGCGCTTGATCCAAGCGGGGCTGCGCTGCGCGGACCGGGCATCAAATCGGTCGCGCATCTGTCCCTTCCGGACATCGCTGCGTTGCAGGGCAATGCGATGCTGTATCCGCTGGGATGCGATTTCTTTTTCACTTGCGGCGACCGGGTTGCGGCTCTGCCGCGCAGCACGCAGATCACGGACGAGGGCTAGTCGATGTATGTTGCTGTCAAAGGCGGCGAGAAAGCCATCGAAAACGCCCATAGCTGGTTGGCCGAGGAACGGCGTGGCCCCACCGATGTGGCCGAACTGAACATCGCGCAGATTCGTGAACAGCTTAGCCTGGCGGTGAACCGGGTGATGGCCGAAGGGTCGCTTTATGATCCGGATTTGGCCGCACTTGCGATCAAACAGTCCCGGGGTGATCTGATCGAGGCGATTTTTCTGATCCGCGCCTATCGCACAACCCTGCCGCGCTTTGGCTATACCAACCCGGTCGATACAGGCACCATGGCATGCGACCGGCGGATCTCGGCCACGTTCAAGGACGCGCCCGGTGGTCAGGTGCTGGGGCCGACATTCGATTACACCCATCGGTTGCTGGATTTCAAACTGGCTGCCGAGACCGATATTGCACCCGCACCGGAAAGCGCTCCGAGCTCCGAACCGACCCCGCATATCTGCACATTCCTGTCACGCGAGGGGATTATTCAGGACGAGCCTGACAGCGATACCACGCCGGGTGATCTGACGCGCGAGCCGATGGAATACCCCTCCAACCGCCCGCTGCGTCTGCAATCCCTGACGCGGGGTGATGAAGGGTTTGTGCTTGGAATGGCCTATTCAACTCAGCGCGGATACGCCCGCAACCACGCCTTTGTCGGCGAGCTGCGGATCGGCAAGGTCGCTGTTGAAATGGACATTCCCGAACTGGGCTTTGCCATCGATATCGGCGAGGTGGAACTGACCGAATGCGAAACGGTCAACCAGTTCAAAGGCTCCAAGACCGAACCGCCACAGTTTACCCGCGGATATGGGCTGGTCTTTGGTCAGTCCGAACGCAAGTCCATAGCCGTGGCGCTGGTTGATCGCGCGCTGCGTTGGAAGGAATTGGGCGAGGACAATCTGGGGGCGCCTGCGCAGGACGAGGAATTCGTGCTCAGCCATGCGGATAACATTCAGGCGACCGGGTTCCTCGAACATATCAAGTTGCCGCATTACGTGGATTTTCAGTCTGAACTGGAACTGGTCCGCAAGCTGCGCCGCGAGGCGGAAAACAGGATTGCCACAGAGGAGGCTGCGGAATGAAAGCGGTTGTTTTCGACATTGGTGGTGTATTGGTCGATTGGCAGCCTCATCTGGCCTGGGCCGAAGATCTGGGCTCGGAAGACGCCGCACATGCATTCATTGCCAGAACAGGATTTCTGGCCCGGAACGCGCGAGGCGATAATGGTGAACGTTTTGCGGATATGGCCACCGAGTTGGATGACCCGCAGGATCAGCGCCTCTTTGCGTCTTACGTCGCGCGCTATTCCCGCACGGTACAGAACCCGATCCACGGCACGTGGGAGATTCTGGACCGCCTCAAGGACAACGGAACCGTGGTTCACGGGATTACCAACTGGTCGGCGGAAACCTGGCCTGAGGGCCTGAAGGTGCATCCGCGTCTTGGAGAGGTTTTCGAAACGCTGGTGGTCTCCGGACAGGAAGGCATCATGAAGCCTGACCCGCGCATTTTCAGGCTGTTGTGTGACAGGGCCGGGATTGCGGCTGCGGATTGCGTGTTCATCGATGATGGCTTGCACAATATCGAAGGTGCCCGCGCCGTCGGCATGGATGGCATCCACTTCAAAAACCCGGCTGAACTGGAAAGTGAGCTGGCCAACAGGGGCCTGCTATGAGCGCGTACAACTTTGCCTATCTGGACGAGCAGACCAAGCGGATGATCCGTCGGGCGATCCTCAAGGGTTTGGCGGTGCCGGGCTATCAGGTGCCCTTTGCCAGCCGCGAGATGCCGATGCCCTATGGATGGGGTACGGGTGGGGTACAGGTCTCGGCCGCGACCCTGACGCCCGAAGATACGTTCAAGGTGATCGACCAAGGGGCCGATGACACGACCAACGCGGTGTCGATCCGCAAGTTCTTTGAAAAAACAGCCGGGGTTGAAACCACCGAGGAGACCGAAAAGGCCACTGTCATCCAGACCCGCCATCGCATCCCCGAGGCCAAGCTGCGCGGGGATCAGGTACTGGTTTATCAGGTACCCATCCCCGAGCCCCTGCGCTTTCTGGAGCCCCGCGAAACCGAGACCCGCAAGATGCACAGTCTGGAAGAATATGGATTGATGCATGTGAAGCTTTACGAGGACATCAGCCAGCACGGGGCGATTTCGACCTCGTATTCCTATCCGGTCGAGGTGTCGGGGCGCTATGTGATGGACCCTTCGCCGATCCCGAAATTCGACAATCCCAAGCTGGAAATGGATGCGATTCAGCTGTTCGGTGCAGGCCGCGAGCAGCGCATCTATGCGGTGCCACCGCATACCAAGGTCGTCAGCCTCGATTTTGAAGACTACCCCTTCGAGGCTTCCAAGGCAGATCACTCCTGTGATCTGTGCTCAGCCGAAGACAGCTATCTGGATGAGGTGATCATGGATGACACAGGCAGCCGGATGTTTGTGTGCTCGGACACTGATTATTGCCGCTTGCGCCGTGAAGCGGGCCATGAGGGCCGTTTGGCCAAAGAGGATGCGGCATGACCCCGCTGCTGAGCGTTCAGAACATTCGAAAGACCTATGGGCCTCGCATAGGTTGCACGGGTGTGAGTTTCGACCTTTTTCCCGGTGAGGTGATGGGGATCGTCGGGGAAAGCGGCTCGGGCAAGTCGACGCTGCTGAACTGTCTGGCCGGTTATCTGGAGCCGGATCAAGGGCGTGTGGTATTCGACACCCGCGCGCAGGGACCGGTGGACACGGTCACGATGTCTGAACCCGAGCGCCGGATGCTGGGCCGCACTGACTGGGCCTTTGTACACCAGCATGCCCGGGACGGCTTGCGCATGTCGGTCAGCGCGGGGGGCAATATCGGCGAACGTCTGATGGCTGTCGGGGATCGTCACTATGGTCAGATCCGCGACCGGGCGATTGACTGGCTGGGACGGGTTGAGATTGACGACGGTCGCGTGGATGACCGTCCATCGGCTTTTTCCGGCGGGATGCAGCAACGCTTGCAGATTGCGCGCAACCTGGTGACGGGACCTCGGCTGGTGTTCATGGACGAACCGACCGGGGGGCTGGATGTCTCGGTTCAGGCGCGATTGCTGGATCTGTTGCGCGGTTTGGTGCGCGAGATGGGTTTGAGCGCCATTGTCGTGACGCACGATCTGGCTGTGGTGCGCCTGTTGGCCGATCGACTGATGGTGATGAAAGACGGCCACGTGGTCGAGGCCGGGTTGACCGATCAGGTTCTGGACGATCCGCAACATACCTATACGCAGCTGCTTGTTTCCAGCGTTCTGCAGGTTTGAGTATTTTTGAAAAGATGAAGGGCGATGATTGAACTCAAAGACGTCAGCAAAAGCTTTACCCTGCACAATCAGGGCGGTGCCGTTTTGCCTGTTCTAAAGGGGGCGTCGCTGCACGCGGCTCCGGGCGAATGTGTTGCGTTGACCGGTGCTTCGGGTGCCGGGAAGTCGACCTTGATGCGGGTGATCTATGGCAATTATCTTGCCGCGTCCGGGCAGGTTTTGGTTGGCGGGCTGGATGTGGCGCGCGCCGCCCCGCGCGAGGTTTTGGCGTTGCGGCGTGAGACGTTGGGTTATGTCAGCCAGTTTTTGCGGGTTGTCCCCCGCGTGCCGACGCTGGAGGTTGTGGCCGAGCCGCTATTGGCGCTGGGACATGATCGAAAACCGTCGCTGGATAAGGCGGCGGAGTTGTTGTCACGACTTAACATTCCCGAGCGTTTGTGGGGGTTGAGCCCGACGACATTTTCAGGTGGCGAGCAGCAGCGGGTGAACATCGCACGCGGGTTCGCCTATGAGTATCCGGCGATGTTGCTGGATGAGCCGACAGCGTCGCTGGATGTGCAGAACCGCGATACGGTGCTGAGCCTGATAGAAGAGTCCAAGGCGCGGGGTGCCGCGATTGTTGGCATATTCCATGATATTGCGGCGCGGAACCGTGTTTGCGACCGCGAGATCGACGTGTCGCGCTTTGCCCCCGGTCTTGCCGCATGATCCTTGCCCCGGTCATAGCGTTTGTTGGTCCCTCGGGTGTCGGGAAAGATAGCGTGATGGCTGCGGTCGAAGCGCGTGTGCCGGGTATGTCTCGGATGCGTCGGGTGATTACGCGCCCCGATGGGCAGGAGGGTGAAGATTTTGATCAGGTCTCGGTGGTGGTGTTTGAGGATATGGTGGCAAACGGCGCTTTTGTTCTGCACTGGCACGCCCACGGTTTGCATTATGGAATCCCTTCCGAGATCAACGCGTTGCGCAGGTCCAGCAAGGCGGTGTTGGTGAACCTGTCCCGAAGCATCCTGCTGCAGGCCCAGGGGATTTTTTGCGATCTTGTGGTGATCTCGTTGACGGCTGAGCCGGAGGTTCTGGCCGGACGGTTGTCATCACGGGGACGCGAGACCGAAGCAGAGCAGATGCAGCGCCTTGAACGAGCAGACACCCCGGTGCCACAAGGTTTGCGCCGGGTTATCGAGGTTGACAACTCCGGCCCTCTGGAGACCGCGGTGGACGCTGTTGTGTGCCAGCTTCAACCAGAGAGGGCGTAGCGATGTATCAGATGAAACTGACCATTCTCGACCTCGCCAACCAAGGCAATATCTGCCAGAAGGAAAGGGCTGGGAAGGATAGGGGCAAGACGGTGCTGCAAGGCCATCTCGACCCGGCTGAGGTCCTGTTTGTTCAGCCGCCCGCTCAGGGTGATGTGGAAGCGGAAGGCGTCCATCACATAAGGATAGCCCCAACGCGCAAGGTTTGCGTCCTGTTGCGACGACAACCCTTTGATGCGGCGCTTTTCCAGCTCGGGCTGGGTCGCGGGCGCGCGAAAACTGTCGAAGGCGCGCACGCAGGCTGCGGCCAGATCGTTCAGGGCCTGGGTATCGCCCAGGGGCCGCAAGGCCAGAAAGCGGCCCAGTCGCGCGATTTCCAGCCCGGTCAGAGACACAGGCGGTTGCGTACGGGCGAAAGTGGAGCACGCAGAGCGCAGTTCTGTCTCGGTGCATCCGGAGGTCAGGCGAAACGGCGGTTTCATCGTGGCGTGCAGCCCGTATTTCCGGGGGGCTGCAGTCACGGCCGACACGTCGACGCCATCGATGGCGGGATGCGGGATCGCTTGCCCCGCTGCCATGTCCCAGCCCAGCCAGCTTGTGGCGAAAGACCCCCAGCCCGTGCCTTCGGGCGGGACGTAGTAGATCGCATATCGCGTGAATGTCAATTTGACCTCCTGTGCGTGGCCTTCCCAACAGCTCAAACCGCGTGAGGTTCAGATGACAGAAGAAATGATCCTTGCCAATGCCACGCTCGTCCTGCCCGACGAGACCATCACCGGCAATGTCCGGATCGTAGGAGAGGTCATCGCCGACATGGGCACCGGTTCGGCAGTTCCGACGGGGGCGGTGGATTGTGGCGGCGATTACATCTGCCCCGGTCTGGTCGAGCTGCACACCGATAATCTGGAGCGGCATATTCAGCCTCGCCCCAAGGTGGATTGGCCTCATGCGGCGGCCATCATCGCCCATGACGCCGAGCTGGCCAGCACAGGTATCACAACCGTTTTCGACGCCATGCGCGTCGGGTCGATCCCGGACGGTGCCGGGCGCTATCACAGATACGCGCGGGGCTTGTCCCGCGAGCTGTGGCAATTGCGCGAACAGGATGCGCTGAAGATCAGTCATTTCCTGCATCTTCGGGCCGAAGTTTGCTCGGAAACGCTGGTTGAGGAACTGGATGAATTTGAACCGGAAGACCGGGTAGGATTGCTCTCGCTGATGGACCACACGCCGGGGCAGCGACAGTTTCGCGACATGGCCAAGCTCGAAGCTTTCATGAAGGGTAAGCATGCGATGGACGATGATACGTTCCTGCAACATGTCGCGCATCTCAGACAGTTGCGGGATCGCAACGGCGACAGGCACGAGGTCGAAGCCGTCAAGGCAGCGCGTCGGTTTGGTGCGGTTTTGGCCAGTCACGACGACACGACCGAAGAACAGGTGAGTGTGTCTGCCGGACATGGTATCCGGCTGGCGGAATTCCCGACCACGGTCGAGGCGGCGCGGGCCTGCCACAAGCATGACATCAAGGTCATCATGGGGGCGCCGAACCTGATCCGGGGCGGATCACATTCGGGGAATGTCGCTGCGCATGAACTTGCCGGGATGGGTAACCTCGACATCTTGTCCTCGGATTATGTGCCGGCAGCGCTGCTGCTGTCGGCGCTGAAGCTGGGTGAGATGTGGGGCAACTTGGCGCGTGGTATGAAAACGGTGACGTTGACCCCTGCGGTTGCTGCCGGGCTGAAGGATCGGGGCGAGATCAGGGCGGGCGCGCGCGCGGATCTGATCAGGTTTGGTATGGGGGCCGGAGTTCCGGCGCTCAGGGCGGTGTGGTCGCGCGGGCGACGTGTCGCCTGATCAGGCGCGATAGAACAGATAACGGTCGGGCGCGATGGTGTCCGGCCCTTCGATCTGATCGAAGCCTTCCAATGGCTGGCCCGAGATCAACAGACCGCCGGGGCGCATGACGCGGGCGATCAGCGGACTGAGACGGGCGGCCTCGGCCACATCTTCCTGTTTGATGCCGCGTCCGAAATCGTAATGCGCCAAGGCGATGGTTTGCCCGGCTTCCGCCAGACGCTGTAGCATCGGTTCCGCCTCGCCCTGCAGGAAATCCTCGGCGGGCGGAGTGCTGTCGGGGTGGCATTGTAATACGCGATCCATTACCCAAATGCGGCGGTTTGGCAGGATTTCCCGCAGATGATCGTAGGTGCGGCCGTTGCCCAATCCCATGTCCAGAACGTCACCGTCTTGCCCGTCGATCTGCAGCGCGGCCCAGTTCAGGCCATCGCGTTGCGCGGTCAGGCGGCGCAGCATGGAATCCAGTCGGCTCATTTCGGGCTCTCCTCGGGTTTTTTGGTTTGCGGCGCTGTCCAGATGACACCGGGCCCGTCCAGAAGCTTGTGCAGCAAGTTGTGGGTGAAGGTCCAGATCTCTTCGTCGTGGACCAGATGGTGGGTCAGAATGCCAAAGGCCTCGGCGTTGTCGGTGTGTCCTTCGCGCCGGTTTCGCAGCAATTCGGCGGTGCGGATGATCAGCGTATCCGGCGACACCAGGCCGCGTGTTCCGCGCCAGTCGATTGGGTCCAGATGGGTGTTGACCTGCGCCAGTCCCGGTGCCGCCATTGTGGCCTTCCGAGGGGTCGCGGTTGACAGGATGTCAAAGCCGATGCCGGACAAATGCACGATCACCTCGGGCGCGATCCGGTTCCAGGGTGGCACAAAAACGGTACGCAGATGGGACCCAAACATCTCTTGCAAGTGGCTAAGTCCGGATTGGGCATCATACAGTATCGTGTCGATGGGGCGGTGGAGGCCGAATTCGGACTTCTTTTCCCCTGCGGGCGCGTGGTTCTCATGCGCCCAACCATGAACGACCGGTATCAATGATGGGGTCGCCCGAACATAGCCAGCCAGCGGGGCCTGCGCATCGCGGGGTATGACTGCAAGATGGACCGGCAGTCCGACTTTTTCGGTAAGCATTGTCAATCGGTCCAGCTGCGGCGTAACCGCGACCGCATCGTCATCCCGCCACCACAGCGGCAGGCTTAACCCGTCGGCTTGCCAGCGGGCGAGCTCTGTGTCCAAGGGTTGCCAGTCCGCTTTCATTGCCGTCTGTCCCAGAGTGTTTCGGTGATCTCGACTGCCCGGTTTGCCCCGTCAAAACCTTCGGTCAGGGGCGCGCGCCGGTCACTTTCAAGAACTCGTGTTAGCGCTTTTACCAAGGTTGCGCCGCTCAGGTCAGTGCTGCGCAGTATCTCGATCCCGGGCATCTGCGACAGGCTTTGGCCGCGCAGACCCTGTTCGACTTCTTTTCCGTCATCGAAGGGGATCAGAACGGCCGGGGTGCCGCTTTGCAGCAGGTCCATGGCGGTGTTGTATCCGCACATACTGACTGAAGCCGCCGCCAGGGGCAGCATCTGGCGAAAGTCCGGGCGTACGGGCTCAATCGTGGCGCGCGTGCGTGTGTCCAGTTTTGACAGTTCCGAGATACGCGCTGCCGCGTCCTGACCGCCGACCAAAAGGCGCCAGCGCCTGTTGGTCATCTTTTGGGCGGCCTCGATGGCCGCGCGAAAGATCGGCTGCCCGACCGAACCGCCGCCCGCACTCACGATGATTTCATCCTGCCCAACCGCATCCGGATGAGGCTCGGCCGCCGGTGCGGCGACAAATCCGGTATAGTGAAGCCGCCCCGCCAGTTGCTCGGAAACCGGCCAACTGATCGTCAGCGGTGTGATGTCCGGGTCGGAATGCACCAGAACCCCGTCATAGAAGGCGGCGACAATCTCAGCGGCACGAGCGGCCTTGGCGGGCTTGGAAGGTGGAGCCAGAATATCCCGGATCGAACTGAGGATGACGGGTCGGCGGGGCAAGTCCCGCGCTGCTTCTAGCAGGGCAAGGAATTCGTCCGTCAACGCACGCCGACCAAACGGAAACAACTCGGTGATCAGCGCATGCGGCCGAAAGCTCTGGGCAGCCTGCACCAGCGCCACGCCGCGCGCGGCAAAGTATTCGGGGCCTGCGACGGTGTCATTCTGATCCAGCAACCGTGTGAAATCCGTTCCATCCGATCGAAGTGGCGGCAGACCCAACATTGTCAGGCCGCCCGCGTTCAGTTGCGGCGCAGGCATGCCGCCCGAGACCACAAGCACCTCGTGCCCCCGGTCACTGAATGCACGCCCGAGCGTCAGGGCCCGACTCAGATGGCCTGTGCCCAACAGATGCGTTACAACGATCATGACCTTCATGCGGAACCTTCCCGGGGCAGCAGGCGAATAGGATCAGTTTCAGCGCACATGGCAGTCAGGTCTATGATATACAACCGGTTTCGCTTGATTTTGAACGGCGCGTGCCCCGAGAAATTCCACCCGGTCGCTTTGGCCAGAATGACCCGCATAACCCCGATATGGCAGACGGCCAGATTGTTCCCATCCAGATCACACAGCCAGGGATGCAGACGCGTCCAGACCTCGGCCGGACTTTCTCCGTTGGGCGGGCGATAGTCCCAACCCCAATCCTCTATATGGCGAAACCCGCTGCCCGGCTGGTTCAGCAGGTCCGCGCCGCGCAGGCCTTCCCAATCGCCCCAGTTCATCTCGGTCAGGGCGGTATGTGCCCGCGGTGTTCGACCGGATACCAGTTGCGCGGTTTCAGCCGCTCGGCGCAGAGGGCTTGACCATAGTGCGGCCTGATCCCAGGGGGGTGGCAGCCGCAGCCCCGCAAGTTGTGCACGTGCTTCGTTATCCAGCGGAATATCGCTGCGACCCTGAATGCGGCCCGCGCGGTTCCAATGGGTATGGCCATGCCGAAGAAGCGCCAGTTTACTCATCGGCCTGCACTCACAATTCCGGACACCGCGCCCCAAAAACAATCGGTCGCGGTAGGACTCAGGTGCCGGTTCTTCACATATTCACGCGCGCGGGCACCTGTCCGCTGTCGTAATGTTTGGTCTGAAAGAAAATGATGCAGGTGCCGCGCCAAGCCTGTCGGGCCATCCTCGACCGATGGGTAGTCCGACGGCAGTAGGACGTCGCACACACCGGGGCGATCCTGTGCAACAACGGGCAACCCATGCGCCTGAGCTTCGAGGTAGACCATCCCATACGCTTCATTCACCCCGGGCCAGACAAACACTGACGCGTTTTGATAAACGCCCCGCAGCGCTTCGCGATCCAGTTGACCCAGAAAACGGACGCGCGTGCCGTGCGGGGTCATCAAGGCCTCTACCTCGGGCCGCGCGGGACCATCGCCTGCGATGTTCAGGCTCCAATCGCCCGGGAGGTGATGCAGCGCGTCGGACAGAATGCGGTACGAGGCCAGCTTGTCCCCGGGCCGCATCATGCCAACGGCAAGCATCGGACCGGCGCAATCGGAAGCGATGGGAAGGGCGGTCATCGGAAGAAAGGGCGGCAGTTCTATCAGGGATTGGTCGCGATACCGCTCGCGCTTCAGCGTGATCAGATCATTGGCAGTGTGGTAGAAGATGATCTTCGCGGCGTCGCAGGCCCGGTGCGCGTCCCGGGCAAATCCTGCCCATGGCCCCGAAAGGCGCGAGGTGGCCCGGGTACTTTCCAGTTGGACATAGGGTATGCCACGGGCCTGACAGACCCACGGCCCGATCAGGTCGGGCGCTTTGTAGTAGTTGTGATAGGTGACCCAAAGCGCAGTATCCTCCGGAAGCTCCGAAATCAGGCGATCCGTTTCAGCCCGGGCCATGCCGCGTAAAGCACTTTGCAGCGCGGGATCTCCCGATTTGTCGAAGATCCTCAGATGCGAGACAAGCTCGACCGTGTCGCCGCGCGCGCCGATGGCTGCCATCAGGTTGCGCGCCATCTCGCGGTCGCCCGAGGGTGTGGAACTGTCCGGCGACTTCATTGGCGCGTAAAAGGCCACCCGCACCATCAGGGTGTGTCCTTGCAAAGTGCATTCAGCTTTTTGGACAATCGACCGATACCGGGCTCCATCCGAAACTCTGCAATCAGTCGATCATAGGCGGCCGCGGCCATTTGGGCGGCGCTTTCCGGCGTGTCGGCAATTGAGGTGATAGCCGAGGCCAGCGCAGCCGGATCGTCGGCGGCCAGCACGCCATGCCTGCCGTTTTCGATGAATTCGGGTATCGCAGAGACCGGAGTGGACAGGATCGGCAGGTACTGCGACGCGGCCTCCATCAGCACATTGGGCAGCCCATCACGATCACCATCCGCCGCGATACGGCTGGGCAAGACGAACAGGTCGGCCCGGCGCATCTGATCAATCACCTCGGGCTGATCGCAGGCGCCTTTCCACGTGATGCGGTCGTCAAGGCCCAACTCGGCCGCATGCGCTTTCAACCGGGCCTCCAGGGTGCCACCGCCAATATGGGACCAGTGCCAGTCCAGCCGCGGCGGCAACTGCGCAAACGCCAGCAGCAGCCGGTCAAAGCCCTTCTTTTCGACCAGACGCCCGACTGAAACCATGTGGAACGGATCATGTGCCGTGCGGGTTTCACGCTGAGGAGGCGCGGGAAACCGCGAAAGGTCCAGCCCGTGATAGATCAGCTCGACGCGATCCGGCGTGTCTGCCAATCCCTGCAAATGTGCGGCTCCGACGGCCGTGCAGGTCGCGCCGAACGCTGCGCCATGGGTGTCGAGCTGCAGCTTTTCGCGGATTTCCCAATCCGGAGATGTCCAGATGTCCTTGGCATGGGCCGAAAAAC
This sequence comes from Ruegeria sp. K11, assembly GCF_056531905.1. NCBI lineage: Bacteria > Pseudomonadati > Pseudomonadota > Alphaproteobacteria > Rhodobacterales > Roseobacteraceae > Ruegeria > Ruegeria sp. K11. The sequence continues at coordinate 287,736 of NZ_JBQFMP010000004.1, read as the reverse complement.
TCCACGGAAGGCCGCGCATGATTGCAGCATAGCGCGCGACCGATGAGGGGGTGTGCAGGAAATGAGCGTAAAGCGCGCGCGTGTCTTCGGGCAGTTCAGCCGCCAGAACACAGGCCTGACCAAACCGCCGGATGCGATTACGGGTGGTATCTCGACGCAGATCAGCGCGCCAGATGTCATAAGCCCGCGCATAGCCCGGCAAGGTGCGGGCGACCGCGCGCGCTGCCCAAACGCGTTCGGGGTCTTCGTAGAGGTATTCGGGAAGGTAATGCACCAGCCCTTGAAACCGGTCATGCAGAGGGTGCCGTTTGACATCGGTGGGGTGGCGCAGGGACCAGATGTCAAACCTGAGACCCGCATCCTGCAAGGCGACCAGTTCCTGCGCGATGAATGTCTCGGACAGGCGTGGCCAGCCCTTGACCAGAACCGCCAGCTTCGGGCCGTCCGCTGTCATCCAATGGCCCGTTTGGGCTGACCGCCTAGTAACGCGTCCACCCGCCGGGTGACATAGTCCAGCCCGTCCAGCAACCCGTCCTCGATCGCTTGCGAGGGCAGGCGTTGCTGCGGCAGGTCGCGGATCGCCCGGATCATCGCATCTGTGGTCCAGCCATCGCGATGTTCGTCCAGCATACGCACCAGCCCGAGGTCTTCCGCGCGTGAGGCGCGAATCCACTGTTCCAGACGGGGCGTGGTTCGCGGGACGATCACGGCGCGTTTGTCAAAGGACAACACCTCGCAAAACGTGTTGTAACCCCCCATGCAGACCACGCCCGAGGCCCCCGCAAACAGGGTTTCGATCTGGGATTCAAAACCTACCGCCGTGACCCGGCCATTCAACGCCGCCACTCGCGCTTCGAATTCGTCGCGCAATTCGCCAGCAAGAAATGGCCCATAGACCAGAACCGCCCGTGGCTTCAGATCAGGGTCTTTTTCATAAGCCGAGAGCACAAGGTTAACCATCGCCTTGCCATCCCCGCCGCCACCGGGCGTGATCAGAATGTAGGGCTGCTCTGGCGGTTCACCGAGTGGTCCCAGATCGCGGCGCAGATAACCCGTCCAGTGGATACGCTTTTGCGTCGCAGCGCTCAGCGGCAACCCCTTGGTCGGATCATAGACCGAATGCAGGCCGTAGACCCAAATTTCGTCATAGAATCGCTCGGTCGCCGCGGTGGCTTCTTTACGTTCCCACTCGGCGGCCAGAACCTCGGGTTCGTCCAGCACATCGCGCAGGCCCAGGACCAGCTTGGTGCTGCACGAGTTTTCCAGATATTCCAGCGTCGGCAGCAGCTCGCCCCGAAAGCCCGTTGGTTCCTTGTCGACGATCAGGACATCGGGATCGAATTGTTCGACCGAGGTCTGGATCAAACTTGCGCGCAGCTCGGTGACTTCGTCAATTTCCATCCCGAAGGTGCGGGCGGCGTAGGTTCCGTCTGCCCGCTTGGTCACACCCGGCAGGCGCACATGGTCGACGCGGCGGGGAAAAGTAAAACGTCCCGCCACCGGCGATCCGGTCAGGATCAGTGCCGAGGCACTTTGGTCCGCTTCCGTGATTGCCGCCGCAAGGGCACGGGACCGGCGCAGGTGACCCAGGCCGAATGTATCGTGGCTGTAGAACAGAATGCGCGGCGCGCGGCCGTGTTTTTCTTTGTTTATTCCTAGGCTCATGCCTTCGCCCGTTTCAGGTTTCGGTGCAAATCCGCGCTTTTGCACCGGTTATCGATTTTTTGTTGCCCCTGCTTGCCAAAGGCGCAGCCTGAGCGTGCAAATGCGCCAATCATTGCGATTTGGCAACATTCTTTTCCCGCAAGGCAAACCGGCGGCCAAACCTGACGCCGTCGTTCAATCATTAACTGAAGGTGCCCCCGAGACCAGTTGTGTCCCTGCACGAGTCATATTCAATTTCTGTAGGATTGAAAACAGTTTGTACGCACCATTGCAACCGCACCACAAGACGACGGGCTTGTTGCGCACGTGCGCGGCCAGGATTTGAACAGCCCCCCGAGGTTCTATAGGCTGAGCGGCATCTGCGAACTGGATGCTGTGCCCTATGAATACGAAACTTTTTGCTGGCCTGTTCTTCGGGTTTTGGCTCGCCATGCTGACCCTGACGATTGGGGCCGCGGCGCAAACCTCGCTTATCCCCGGATATACCACCGGAACCAGTACCGAAGATGACACATCCCAAACCGACGGAGACCTTGCCGATGCCATCCGATCGGCGACCGAGGCCGGTGCCAGCGTCATCGTAATTGACAGCACCGGGCAGATCGTTTCGTCCGGGGCAAATGCGGGTGGTGCAAACGCGGCGGGCGAAGCGGTCGATCCCATGGCCCAGGGCTCGCAACTGATGAAGGCGCAGGAGCGGTTCTCGAAATTTCGCGAGTCGCTGGAATCGCGGCTAGAGGCTTTGCCCTATTCCATATTCGAGGTGCAGTATGTCCTGCGCCAGACCAGCCCGGATGGTCGCATTCAGACCTATGTCGAGGTCCTGTTCTGGAACGTTCTGTTTCTGCTGCTGGGGCGTTGGCTGTCCATTGAAATCTATGGCAAGCGTATCGCCCGAAGGGTTGTGGTGGCACGCACCAAGGAAAATCCGCAAGGGTATCGTGAAAAGATGCCCTTCCTTGTGTTCAGGTTCCTGATGGGGATCGGCGCAACGATATTTGCCATGCTGATGGCGCTGATCGTGGGATACATCTTTTTCGGAGAGGCCGAAGAGATCTCGATCCAATTCACGGTCACAGCGATTTTCACCGCGTTTTTTCTGTCGCGAACGGTTTCGGATTTGTGGCGTATGGTGTTGTCGCCCTACCTCAGCCAATACCGCCTGCCGCCTTTTTCGGACCGCAACGCAAAACGGTTATATGTTTGGGCGTCTGCGCTGGCGACTTACGATATTTCGGTCGTGCTTTTTGCCACATGGGTTGCTGATTTCGGCCTGAACTACAACGTTTACGCGCTGGTTTATGGCGGGCTGACCATGTTCGGAGCGATCGGAAATGTGCTGATGATCCTGTTCAACGCCCGCGCCATATCAAACGCGGTTCGTGGTGGACGGAGCCCGGACCAGGTGTCATGGATCCTCAAGTTCATCTCGTTCGCCTGGGCACCGGTCCTGGTGATTTATATGGTGTTCAGCTGGTTCAAGCTGGCGGTTGATCTGGTGCTGGAAAACCAGAACTCGGTGCCGATTGTGGCCAGCAGTTATGCAATCTTCATGTCGGTGGTCGTCGCTTATGGCGCGATGAATTATCTGCTGGAGCGCTATTTTGACCGGAACCGTCAGATCGAAGAAATGAATGCCGAGGCTGACGAAGATATCGAAAGCACAGAAGAGCCGGTTGAAACACCTGAGGCCGAGAAACGCAAATACACCATTCTGACCTATGAAGATCTGGCGCGCCGGGTGGCAGGTATTCTGGCGTTTGTCGTGGGGCTTTACGCTTTGGCGGTGATCTGGAACCCCGAGGCAAGCTGGAGCGAAGATCTGCCGATTGAGCGCGCGCTGGATGTGATGGTGATCCTGTTCATCGGCTATATCCTGTTTCATTTCTTCCGAATCTGGATCGACACCAAGATCGCGGAAGAAACCGAGGACGCCGCAGGCGATGCAGAGTTGGGCGATGAGGGCGGAGAAGGCGGGCAGAGCCGTCTTGCAACCTTGTTGCCCTTGTTCCGCGGGGCGATCCTGGCTGTGGTTGTCGTGACCATCGTACTGATCGTGCTGATGGAGCTGGGCATCAATGTCAGCCCGCTGTTTGCGGGCGCGGGTGTCGTGGGCCTGGCGGTTGGTTTCGGGTCGCAAACGCTGGTGCGCGACATCTTTTCCGGTGCGTTCTTCCTGATGGATGACGCTTTCCGGAAGGGCGAATATATCGACATCGGGGATGTGAAGGGAACGGTCGAAAAGATCTCGGTCCGCTCGTTCCAATTGCGTCACCATCTTGGGGCGCTGAATACGATCCCGTTTGGCGAGATCAAAGTGCTGACCAACTATTCCCGTGACTGGGTGATCATGAAGTTGCCCTTGCGTGTGACCTATGACACCGATGTCGAGAAGGTGCGCAAGCTGATCAAGAAGCTGGGGCAGGAGCTGCTGAGCGATCCGGTGATCGGGGACAATTTCATCCAGCCATTGAAATCTCAGGGTGTGATCGAGATGCAGGATTCCGCCATGATCATCCGGGTGAAGTTCATGACCAAACCGGGGGATCAGTGGCTGGTGCGCAAGAAGGTGTATCAGGACATCCGGGAATTGTTTGCGCGCGAAGGCATCCGCTTTGCGCACCGCGAGGTGACAGTGCGGCTGGCGGATGACAAGGACAGTGAAGACCTGACACCCAAGCAGCGCGAAGCGGTAACAGGCGCTGTTCAGGCTGCCATTGACGAGGATTATCTGGACGATATCGGACCCGGAGGGGATGACCGCTAGGGCGTTCTCCCGCCGCTTTGGCCTGCGTCGCTGACGCGACACCATCCAAAGCGTTGGGCCGGGCCGCGCGTTCCGCGCGGCGGAGGTGCTAGGCGGCTGTACCGCTCCAGCAGGGTCGGGATGTGCCCAGTTTAGACGCAGGCGAAGGCCACGACATCGCGGTTGAACCGACCTTTAGCGCAGGTTTCAACCGGTGGCCGGCGCCCCAATCGGATTGTTCGCACGCCTCGGAATAGTCTTCGGGCCCGGCTTCGATGGTTTGCGCGTCGTCATCTGTCTTGCCCAAGGCGGCTAGCAACTCGGCAGTGCGGGACAGAGACAGGCGGGCCAGCATAATGGGCGATCCGGCGGCGGCCGTTGCCAGCGCAGACAGCACACTTGCCGCCATCAGGTAACCGGTGGCATGATCCAGCGCCTGCACGGGCAGGGGCGCCGGTTTGTCTGTCCTGGCCCATGCGCGGCCAGCATCGGCTATTCCGGTACTCATTTGCACAAGGCTGTCAAAACCGCGCCGCGTCGCCCATGGGCCTTGCCAGCCATAGGCATCCAGCGTCACCTCGACCCGGTTGGGTGCAAGCGCATCGCGGGTGTTCAGGTCCAGACCCAACGCGTCCAATGCGCCGGGGCGATACCCATGTACAAACACATCCGCCTGCGACAGAAGCTGTTTCAGCAGATCAAGCCCGTTGGAGGCTTTCAGGTCCAGATAGGCGCAGTGTTTGCCAAGCGAGATTTCAGGGATCACGCCGGGCTCGTCCCAGCCGGGCGGGTCGATGCGCAGGACCTCGGCCCCGAACCCGGCCAAGGTACGTGTTGAGACCGGGCCCGCCAGAACGCGGGTCAGGTCAAGCACGCGTAAACCGGCCAGAGGGCGCGCCGCGGTAGCCTGAGGCCGGTCACGCAAGGTGATCTGGCGCGGATGGGTCCAACCAATCAGCGGGTCACGCGAAACAGCGCGCCCCTGTGGATGGTCCAGCCAGTCTGCGCGGCTGCGCATCGCGGCGGCAACGCCACCTTCGCCGACAATGGCCGCTTCAAGTGCTGCGATAGTGTGGCTCTGTACGGCTGCGGCAACTGCATCTCTGCTTGTTGCGACGCCCAGCACTTTCAAGGCTGCCGCTCTGTGGTGTGGCAGGTTGGTGTGTAGGCGAATCCAACCGTCTGACGCCCTGTAATCGCCCGCGACCGCATCCCACAGATTGGGCATTTCCCACCCATCGGGCTTGAAGGAATGCCCATACCACAGCGACGCCAGACGGTGATCGACCGAAACTTCGGGGGATAAAGGCGCAAGCCCCGTGGCCCCCATAAAGCGCGCCAGCTCTTGCCCGACAGCGGCGAAACTTGCTGTGGCAAGCTTGGACACCGCAAATGCGCTGGGCAAAGCGCCCGAGCCATGTGTCTGGTAACTGTCTGTCGCCGGAAGGGCCGAGAGCAGGCTCATTGCTGATAAGGGTCCAGGCTGTCGCGTAGCCCGTCACCCAGGAAGTTGAACGCCAGAACCACCACGATGATCGGCAGCATCGGGATCGCGGTCCACGGGTAAATCTCGATCGAGGCGAGGTTCTGCGCGTCGTTCAGCATCACCCCCCAGCTGACCGCCGGGGCGCGCAGGCCAAGCCCAAGGAAGCTGAGCGCGGTTTCTCCGAGGATCATGGCCGGGATTGACAGGGTGGCCGAGGCGATCAGGTGCGACATGAAATTCGGCAACAGGTGCTTACGGATCACCCGGCCCGAGCTTGCGCCCATCATTTCGGCTGCACGCACATATTCTTCCTCGCGCAGGGACAGGAATTTGGCGCGCACGGATCGGGCGAGGCCGGGCCAGTCGAGAATGCCCAGAATGATCGAAATAATGAAGAAAACTGCAACCGGACTCCAGTTTGAGGGCACGGCGGCTGAGAGAGCGAGCCACAGAGGCAGTTCCGGCAGAGAGCGCAGGATTTCAATCACGCGGTTGATAACCCAGTCGATCTTGCCGCCGAAATATCCGGCCATTGATCCAAAGAGAATGCCCAGAAAGAAAGACACGGAAATGCCGATCAGGCCCACGGTCAGCGACAGTTGTGCCCCGTAGAGGATGCGGCTGAACACATCGCGGCCCAGACGGTCGGACCCCCACAGAAACAGCGTGGCCCCATCAGGGGCGCAGAACATGTGAGTGTCGGATTTGATCAACCCTGCGAGTTTGTACTCGGATCCTTCGCAAAAGAATTTGATCGGGCGCGGGTCTTCGGTGTTGGGGACGAATTTCCACTGAAACGTTTCCAGATCGGCCTCGGCTACGATGGGATAAACATAGGGGCCGATGAATTCGCCTTGGTGGAACCAGTTGATGGATTGCGGCGGTGCATACAGGTGCTCTCCGTTCCGGTCATTTGGGCCGTAGGGCGCAATGAATCCGGCAAAAGGCAGCATCAGGTAGCACAGCAACAGAAAGACGCCCGAGATCAGGCCCAGCTTGTGGGTCCGGAACTTGCGCCAGACGAGCACCCAGTTGGGGGCATCCAGATCGGCGCGCTCGAGCTGTTGGATCGAGGCTTGCGGATCGAACGGCGCGTCGTCGACATAGCGATCATCGGGATGTTTGGTCATGCTTCGCGCCCTTCGTATCGAATACGCGGGTCCAGCATGACCAGCAGGATGTCAGAGATCATGGTACCGATCAGAGTCAGCAGCGCCACAAACATCAGGATGAAGGCCGACAGGAACTGATCCTGCGTCTTCAGCGCCGTCAGCAAGGTCGGTCCGATGGTTTGCAAGCCCAGCACCACCGACACAAGAACCGAGCCGGACACCATCGAGGGTAGCAGGTTGCCGATATCGGCTACGAACGGGTTGAATGCCACGCGCAGCGGGTATTTTGTCAGCATCCGCGACGGGGCCATGCCTTTGGCGATAGCAGTCTCCACATACGGTTTGCCCAGTTCGTCCAACATGTTGGCGCGCAGTCGCTGCATCATCGCGGAAGCGCCCGAGGTGCCTATGACAAAGGTTGGTACTATCAGGTGCACCAGGATGGATTTCAGCTTGTCCCAACTCATCGGCTGACCCTCGAAAGATGGGTCCATCAGGCCGCCAATGGGCAGGTTGAAATAGCGGTGGCCGTAATAGAACAGGATCAGCGCCAGCAGAAAGTTCGGTGTTGCCAGACCCAGATAACCCACAAAGGCCGAGGTATAGTCGATCCATGTGCGCGACCGCGCGGCGGCGATGACGCCGAGGGGCAGGGCGACGGCATAGACAAACAGGATGGCGGCCAGATTCACGACCACGGTCAGCCACAAGGTGTCGCCAACGATCTCGGCCACCGGGCGGTCAAATTCAAAGGACCAGCCGTAATTGCCCTGAATAAGCCCCTCGAACCCATGCGGGCCGGCCCAGAACCCCATCCAGATCAGATATTGTTCCCACATGGGGCGGTCCAGCGCATACTCCTGCCGCAGGAATTCGGCCTTGGCCACGCCTGCAGACTGGCCCGATGCCTGCAATTCGGCGATCTGGTTGCTGAGGTAATCGCCTGGTGGCAGGTTGATAATCACGAAGATCAGCATCGACACGACAAGCAGCGTCAGCAGCATCGTGAAAAAGCGATACACCACATAGCGCAGCATTATCATTTAGCTGCTCCTGTCAGTCGGCGAAAAAGAATTCATCCGGTCGGTGAATGCCGAAATGCGCACCGGGCTCCCAGGCCCACATGGCCTGTTCCGGCACGTTGCGCAGCCGGTTCGACACGACAATGGGCTGAGGCGCGCCGTTCAGAATACCGATGGCATAAAGCTGATCGGCATGGATGCTCAGCATCTCGTTCCACGCGGCGGCGCGATCTTCATCGGTCGAGGCGATTTCCCAATCATGCGCCAGAGCCATCAGGCGCTCGGCCTCGGGCATGTCTGGCGGCTCGCCGGCATCGCCCCCGGTTTGGTAATACTGCCCCCATTTGGGCCAGGCGAGAAAGACCTGATCTGTGGGGGCAAGATATGCGGGTGAGGTGTGGTTCTGCGGAATACCGTCATCCCAACCGAACCAGACTGACGCCATCGAATTGCCCGAAAACACGCGGTTGCGCAGAATGTCCCGATCGAGCGGGCGCATCACCAGATCAACCCCGATTTCGCGCCAGGTGTCGGTGACGATTTGCAGCGCGTTTTCGACCTCCTGCCGTTCTCCGGCGGTTTCGATGATCAGCTCCATGGGTCGTCCGTCCGGCAACAGGCGGATACCATCCTTGTCACGTTCGTTCAGACCCGCTTCGTCCAGCAGGGCGTTGGCGGCATCGACATCATATTGAGCCCAGGCTTGCGCGTTTTCTTCGTTGTAGAACGGCGAGGCAGGCAAGACCGACATAGCACCGGGTTGGGCCAGTTTGAAATAAAGCGCCTGATTGATGGTTTTGCGGTCAATCGCCATCGACAAGGCGCGACGCACGCGAACGTCTCGCAGAACCTCGCGCCAGACGTCGTCTTCGAAATTCAGGTTCGGGTAAATGGCGATCTGCGAAGCGACGCCGGTTTTCCAAAGCAGCGTCTTATAATTTCCCTCGGCCTCGCCCTTTTTCAGGATCGAGGCATCGCGAAACGCCAATCCGCGCCCTTGCAGGTCGGTTTCACCCGCATTGGTCTTGGCAGCGACCAGCCCCGGAGCCACGATCTCCATCTCGACCACGTCGATATAGGGCAGCTGCACCCCATTGGAGTCAATGCGGTGGTAGTACGGATTGCGGACGAAATTGTGCCGGATTTTCTTGCCCGAGCTTGCATTCAGCCAGGGTTGCAGCGTCGGCAATTCGTGGTTGTCGAACTTGTACAGGTTGTCCAGTTTGTTGTGCAGCGCGGCCCAACTGGTGACCCGCGCATCTTCCACCTGAAAGGCCAGATCTTCTGTATTGGCGTAGCTTTCGTGAAACTGTTTCAGAAACTCGGATGGCCGGTAGATAAAAGGCGGCCTGGCCTGAGCGAGGCTTTGCAGGAAGTTCGGGTTCGGCTCGTCCCATTCGAACACCACTGTTGTGGCATCGGGGAAAGACACTTTGGGCGGTTTGCCTTCCACAATCAGGAAATCGGGCGGCCCGGAGGGGCTGAGCATTTCGTGATTGGCCACGTCTTCCCACCAGTACCGGAAATCTTCGGAGGTGAAAGGCGACCCGTCAGACCATTTATGCCCCTGACGCAGACGCAGCGTGTATTTGCGGCTGCCTTCGTTTTCAAAAGATTCGAGCAAATCAGGGACTATGTTGTATTCGGAATCAAAGCCGACCAGTCGGGCATAGCCATAGACCACCATTTGCCGAATGTCTTTCGACCGGGTGACCATCGTGCGCAATGTTCCGCCGGGGGTTCCCGGTGCGCGTCCCTTGGCGACCATATCGACGATCAACGGGTCCTGAGGCACCCGTTCGGCCACAGGTGGCAGGCTTCCGTTTTCGACTTCGGATTTCCAGAATTCGTTTTCCTGCAGGTTAGACGGGATTTCTGCCGTAGCGGGCAGCATCCCAAAAGCGGCCATCGACGTGGCAAGCAACAGATTACGAGTGGTCTTAAACATGGCAACGTACCTTATGGCCGGGCTCCATCTCTATGAGTGAGGGTATCACGGAGTCGGAAAATCTAAAGGCGTCATCCCAACTTTCAGGCGAACCGGCGCCTAATGCAACCAGTTTCAGGTTGATCGGGCGATTGATATCCGGTTCGGGCTGCGCCGCGATCAACGCTTTGGTGTAGGGGTGACGGGGGTTGTAGAACAAGGTTTCGGGCGGGGCTTGCTCGACAACCAGACCCCGTCGCATTACGGCCACCTCGTCTGCGATCCGGGCCACAACGGCCAGATCGTGCGAGATGAACAGATAAGACAGGTTCAGGCTGTCCTGCAGCTTTTCCAGCAAGGTCAGGATCTGTTCCTGCACCGAGACATCCAGCGCCGAGGTCGGCTCGTCGCAGACAATCATCTCGGGGTCCAGCATCATGGCGCGGGCAATCGACAGACGCTGCCGCTGACCGCCGGAAAAGGCATGCGGGTAGCGTTTGAGCATGTCATCATTCAGCCCAACGCGAAGCAGCATTTCGGCGGCCTTGTCGCGCTGTTCGGCCGTGGTGCCCAGACCATGGATTTCCAGCGGTTCGGTCATCGCATCCTGAATCCGCATGCGCGGGCTGAGAGAACTGTAGGGGTCCTGAAACACCATCTGCGCCTTGCGCTGAAACGCTGTCCGCTCGGCCCGTGTCATTTGGTTGACGGTTATTGGCTGGCTTTCAGTGGCGGCGGTGAACAGAACTTCGCCGCCGGGATCGGGCAGTTCGGCACCCAGTGCGATTCGGGCGGCGGTGGTCTTTCCCGACCCGCTTTCGCCTACGATCGCCAATGTCTTGCCGCGTGCCAGCTTCATATCCACGCCACGGCAGGCATGGATCTTGGTATCCGCTTTCCAGCCCTTGCTGGCCCGCATCGAGTACGTCTTGGACACGTTCTTCAGCTGCAGGATCAGGTCGTCGTCGGGCATCGGGATGCCCACGGCATCCTGATCGGGAATGGCGGGGGCCGCGTTGAACAGTTGCTGGGTGTAGGGGTGCGCAGGTTCTGTCAGAATCGGCGCGGCGGGGCCTGCCTCCATCACACGGCCCTTATGCATGACGACGACTTTTTCAGCCATATTGGCCACCACGCCCAGATCATGAGTCACCAGAATCAGCGCCATCCCGGTTTCGCGCTGCAGCTCTTTGATCAGTCCCAGAACCTGCGCCTGCGTGGTCACATCCAGCGCCGTTGTCGGCTCATCCGCGATCAGCAGTTCCGGTTTGGCCACCATTGCCATTGCGATCATTGCCCGCTGCCGCATGCCGCCTGACAGCTCGAACGGGTAGCTGTCGTAGGCGCGGTCAGGATCCGGGAATCCCACTCGCTCGAATTGACGGATGACTTCCTTGCGCGCCTGACTTTCGGACGCGCCACGATGCAGCCAAAGTACTTCGCTGACCTGGTTGCCGATCTTGTGGAGCGGCGACAACGAGCGCATCGGCTCCTGAAAGATCATCGACACTCGGTTGCCCCGAATGCTGCGCATCTGGCGTTCGCTGATTTCAGTCAGATCGGCGGTGCCGTGCGCATCATTCAGCGTAACGCTGCCACTGCGAATCTGGGCGGTCCTGGGCAGAATGCGAAGCGCCGCACGGCACGAGATTGTCTTGCCTGACCCGGACTCTCCGACAAGTGCCAGTGTCTGCCCCGGATCGACATCGAAACTGACGTTCTGAACGACGTCAGGCCCTGCACCAAAACCGATGCTGAGGTCCCGGACAGACAACAACGCACTCATGCGGGTATTCCACCCGGCAGGCCGCAAATGGACATCGGCTTAGAGAACTCCCTGATCTATTTTTTTAGTCGTAGTTTCGCGCGGTTGGGGCGTGCTAGTCAAATACCTTCTTCATGCTAATTGTCGCGGAATGACGAAACTGGCCCGTGACCGGGTACACAAAGGCTTGAGTTTTTGTAATCAAAGGGCGGAATCGACCTTTATTCACATGACAAGCCCAACCCAAGGAGAACGCCCGGTGCCCGACACGCAAAGCCGCCTGGACCTGTTTATCGACCGTATGGTGTCGCAACGCGCCTGCCTGGATTATGCCATTGCGCAGACCTCGGGTCAGCCGGGCCCGGTGTTCGAACTGGGGTTGGGGAACGGGCGCACCTATCACCACATGGCGCAGTATATTTCGGACCGTCCGATCTATGTCTTCGAGCGCGCGGTGGCGTCGCATCCCGATTCCACACCGCCCGAGGACCGTGTGATCTTGGGGGACGTGCGCGAAACCTTGCCGGCCTCGGTCGAACGGTTCGGTGCGACGGCCAGTCTGATCCACGCAGATCTGGGAGGTCATAACCGCGAAAAGAACGATGCATTCGCGCGGTTTGTCTCTCCGCTGATTGAACCTTTGCTCGCTCCCGGTGGGTTGATGGTGTCCAGCGACCGCATGTATTTTGACACGCTGACCGAGCTTGCACTGCCCGAGGGCGCCGTCGAGGGGCGCTGTTTCATCTACCGCCGCTAATCAGGCGCAAAGGGAGATCGAGATGCTGTTTTATGATTGCGCAACCGCACCAAACCCGCGACGTGCTCGTATGTTCATTGCCGAAAAGAGGCTGGACATCGAAACGCAGGACGTCTCGATCGCCAAAGGAGAACAGCTCAGCGATGCCTTTCGCGCAGTGAACCCGCGATTGACCCTTCCGGTGCTGGTGACGGATGACGGCACGGTACTGAACGAGAATCTTGGCATCGCGGCCTATCTTGAAGCGCGGTTCCCCGAGCCTCCGCTTATGGGACGAACGGCGGATGAAAAAGGGTTGGTGCTGACCTGGAACGCCATTGTCGAGCATCAGGGCGGTATTCCAATCGCGGATATGCTGCGCAATTCTCACCCGGTTTTCGAAAACCGCGCCATCCCCGGCCCACAGAATTACGCTCAGATCCCTGAGTTGGTCGAACGCGGTACGCGCCGTTTGGCTGCATTTTTTGACCTGTTGGAAGACCGTCTCAGTGAAACCCCCTATCTGGCGGGCGACGTCTTTTCGCTGGCGGATATCACCGGTTTTGTTTTCGTCGATTTCGCCCGTGTGGTGAAAACACGCATCCCCGAAGGCAACAGGGCAACGCAAGCCTGGTTCGACGGGATCAAAGCCCGTCCCAGCGCACAGGTTTAGATGCGGTTTTGCCCGGCATTAGGACTGGACAGAAATGTCTAGACAGAAGTGAACAGTGCTACTAGCGTCCTGAGCGAGTCATGCATGGGAGCGCAGGATGAAATCTCAGTATCGCGTTGTGGTCATCGGGGGCGGCGTCGTGGGCGCCTCGGTTCTGTATCATCTTGCCAAGTTCGGCTGGTCAGATGTGGTTATGCTGGAACGTCGCCGTCTGGCCTCGGGGTCGTCATGGCACGCGGCAGGCGGTATTCATGCGCTGAACGCGGACCCGAACATGGCGGCGTTGCAGGCCTATACCATCGATTTGCTGAGCGAGATCGAGAAGGAATCGGGCCAGAATATCGGTCTGCACATGACGGGCGGTCTGACGCTGGCGGGCACACCCGAGCGGTGGGAATGGTTGCAGGCGAACTATCGCATTTTCCAGTCCATCGGCATTGATGATTGCGAGTTGCTGTCGCCCGAAGAAGCACAGAAACGCTGCCCGATCATGTCCACTGATGGCGTTCTGGGCGCGATGTGGGCGGATCGTGAGGGCTATATCGACACGACCGGGACGGTGCAGGCCTATGCGACAGCCGCTAAGAAACGCGGCGCGGAATACTATGAGGAAACCAAGGTCGAAAGTCTGAAGCAGACGGCTGACGGATGGGAGATCGTGACCGACAAGGGCACCATTACATGTGAGCATGTGGTCAACGCCGCAGGCCTTTGGGCCAAACAAGTGGGGCGCATGGCGGGGGTCGAACTGCCGGTTTCTCCGCTGAAGCACCACTATCTGATTACCGATACGGTGCCCGAGGTAGCGCAGGCAGATTTTGAGATGCCAATGACCGTGGACCTCGAAGGGTTCACTTATATGCGGCAGGACCAGAAGGGCGTTCTGGTCGGCATTTACGAGGTCGAGCACGAACATTGGGCCATGGATGGCGCGCCATGGAACTATGGCGAGGAGCTGTTTCAGGAACAGCTTGATCGGATCGAAAATGAACTGATGCTGGGCTTTGAGCGGTATCCGTCGATCCAGAATGTCGGCATCAAGACTTGGGTGAACGGCGCGTTTACCTTTGCGCCGGACGGGAACCCTCTGGTCGGGCCGGTGCCGGGCAAGCGGGGCTATTGGTCTGCCTGTGCGGTGATGGCCGGGTTCCTGCAGGGCGGCGGCGTCGGCAAGACGCTGGCCGAGTGGATGATCCATGGTGAGCCCGAGGCCGATGCATGGCCGATGGACGTGGCCCGTTTTGGCGATTTCGCACAGAACAAGCGCTATATCCGTGAAACCACGGGGCAGTTCTATTCGCGCCGCTTTGTGATGACCTATCCGAACGAGCAATTGCCCGCAGGTCGCCCACTGAAAATGGCCCCGGCGCATGACGCGATGACGGATGCGGGGTGCAAATGGGGCGTCAGCTGGGATCTCGAAGTGCCGCTGTATTTTGCGCCGAACGGGTTTGAGGAAACACCGACGCTGAAGCGGTCGAACGCGCATGATATCGTGGCCGAGGAATGCAAGGTGATCCGCGAAGGCGTGGGCCTGATGGATATCTCGGGCTTTTCGCGGTTTGAGGTCTCGGGTCCGAACGCTGAGGCATGGTTGGACAAGGTCATGGCCTCAAAACTGCCCGCGCCGGGTCGGGCGAAACTCGCCCCGATGCTGGGCGAGAACGGGCGACTCAAGGGCGATCTGACCGTGCTGAACTGGGGCGACGGCACCTGGTGGATCATGGGCAGCTATTACCTGCGCGCCTGGCATATGCGCTGGTTCGATGATCGCATGATGGACGGCGTCAATGTCCGCGATCTGGGCGAGGAATATTGCGGCTTTGCCGTTGTTGGCCCGAAATCGCAGGCGGTGGTTGAGAAGCTGGCGGAGCAGGATTTCGGTGGCCTGAAATTCATGGGGTGTGCAGATTTCGATATCGGTCTGGTCCGCGCCCGCGTCGCGCGGATGTCGGTGACCGGTGAAAAGGGCTACGAGATCAACTGCCGCTATGGCGACCACATCAAGCTGCGCCGGATGCTGCTTGAGGCCGGGGCGGATGAGGGTATCCGCGAGTGTGGCTTCAACGCGATGCTATCGACGCGGCTGGAAAAAAGCTTTGGCATCTGGTCGGCGGAGTTCACGCAGCTTTACACGCCCGGCATGACGGGCATGGACCGCTGGATCGACTGGGACAAGGATTTTGTCGGCAAAGAGGCGGCTTTGGCCGAACGCGACGGAAATGGCCCCGCGCAGGTGCAGGTGACGCTTGAGGTCGATGCGCTGGACGCGGATGCCAGCGGGTATGAACCGATCTGGGCAGGCGGTGAACGGGTCGGTTTTGTGACCTCGGGCGGGTATGGGCACTACACCGGCAAATCTCTGGCGATGGCGCTGGTGGATCGGGACAGGGCCGAGCCGGGAACCGAGCTGTCGGTGCATGTGGTGGGGGTCGAGCGGCCTGCGCGGATCATTGCCGCGTCGCCCTATGACCCGCAGGGCAAAGCGATGCGGGGCTGATGATGGAAGCTGAGGGTGGACGACGCCGACGGCGCGGGCGCGGGGCAGAAGCCGTCCTCCAGCCCAGTCGCGATGTGAATTACCGCCAGTTGCGGAACCCGTTTCCGCAGATGGAGGTGTTCCCGGCAGACCAGATCGCCGACATGCACGAAACCGCCCTGCGGATGCTGCAAGAGCTGGGCATCAAGGTCTTGCTGCCCGAGGCGCGCGCGATTTTCGCCAAGGCCGGGGCAAAGGTCGATGAAGACAGTCAGATGGTCTTTCTGGGTCGAGACATCGTCGAAGCATCTGTGGCGTCGGCCCCGAGATCGATCAACTGTCGCGCAGGTGATCGGAAACGTGATTTTACGCTGGAACTCGGCAGTCTGGTGTTTCAACCCGGGGCAGGCGCGCCCAATGCGACCGATCTGGAACGCGGGCGGCGACCCGCGACAGGGCAGGATTATCTGGAGTTCCTGAAACTGACCCACCATTTCGATGTGTTCCAGATGATATCGCCTCAGGTCGAGCCGCAGGACGTGCCGACCAACCTGCGCCACTATTTCACCACGCAGGCACAGATGGAGTTGACGGACAAGTTCCCGTTCTTCTTTTCGCGCGGGACGCCGCAGGTGACAGATTGCTTTGAGATGCTGTCCATCGCGCGGGGGCTTAGTGATGAGGGTTTCCGTGCCAACCCGCATAGCTACACGATCATCAACACCAACAGCCCGCGCACGCTGGATATCCCGATGGCGCAGGGGTTGATCGATTTCGCCCGCTATGGGCAGATGTCGATCATCACGCCGTTTACGCTAATGGGGGCAATGGCCCCAATCACGGTGGCAGGTGCGATCACATTGTCCCATGCCGAGGCGTTGGCTGCGTTGACACTGACGCAATTGACCAACCCCGGCGCGCCCGTGTGCTATGGGACCTTCACCAGCAACGTGGACATGAAGTCTGGCGCACCCGCCTTTGGGACGCCGTCGCATTTTCAGGCGTCTCTGGCGGCGGGCCAACTGGCCCGGCATCTTGGATTGCCATGGCGCTCGGCAGCGGGATCGGCGTCCAACATCAACGATGTGCAGGCCGCCAACGAAAACCAGTTCGGCCTGTGGGGCTGTCTGATGGCCGGGGCGACGGTGATCATCCACTCGGCGGGTTGGCTCGAAGGCGGTCTGACAGTGTCGTTCGAGAAGATGATCTGTGACGCCGAAGTGCTGAACATGGTGGCAGAGCTTTGCGCCGGTGCGCAGGCGGGGACGTCCGAGATCGGATTCGACACCGCGCTGGTCGAGGTTGACCCCAGCGGGCATTTCTTTGCCACCAGCCAGACGATGGAGCGCTACAACACCGAATTCTATGAACCCCACGTCCATGACTATGCCAATTTCGGCACCTGGACCGAGCGTGGTTCGGTGGATGCCAATCATCGCGCAACGGGCGTCTGGAAGGATATCCTTGCCAATTTCGAACCACCCGAACAAAGCGACGGGATCGGTGCTATGCAGGGCTTCATCGCCCGACGCACGGAAGAGGGCGGCGCGCCGCCGGAGAGTTGAATGAACACCAAACCAATTTTGCACCGCGATGACCCCAAGGCCGAACCTCTGGTCGGTAACGTCAAAGTCACGCGCGACGACTGGCTGAACGTGGCGATGGATGTGCTGATCTCGGACGGGGTCGAGCAGGTCAAGGTGATGAACCTCGCCGAACGCATGGCGGTGTCGCGGTCGTCCTTCTACTGGTATTTCAAGTCCCGTCAGGAATTGCTGGATGCTTTACTGGCAAAATGGCAGGCAACCAATACCGCCGCGTTGATCGCCCAATCCGAGCTACAAGCCGAAACCATCACCGCCGCCGTCTGCAACGTTCAGCGATGCGTGGTGAACACGGCCCTGTTCGATACCGCGTTGGATTTCGCGGTGCGCGACTGGGCACGCAGGTCCGGCAAGGTGCGCCGGATGCTGGACCAGTCGGATGCGCGGCGTCTGGCGGCTTTGCGCGCGATGTTCATCCGTTTCGACTATGACGAGACCGAGGCCGAAACGCGCGCGCGGGTGCTGTACTACATGCAGATCGGCTATGATCTTGCGCAGCTGAATGAGCCTATGGCGGTGCGCCTGTCGATGGTGCCGCACTATCTTTACGTCTTTACCGGGGTCGAACCGCGCCCCGAGGAAATCACTGAATTCAGCGCCTATGCAAAACGGTTCTGGGAGGGGACAGATCATGAGCCAACCTGACGCAATCATCATCGGCACCGGTGTGATCGGCGCGGCCATCGCGTTCGAAATGTCGAAAGTCGGGTGGAAAACCCTGTCGCTGGACCGGAACACCCAGGTCGGACATGGCTCGACCGCCGGGTCCTGCGCCATCATTCGGATGCACTATTCCACGCTGGATGGCACCGCCTTCGCGTGGGAGGGCTATCACTATTGGCGCAACTGGTCTGAATATCTGGGCCTGCCTGACGAGGCCGATCTGGCGCAGTTTCGGGAAACCGGGTGTCTGGTGATGAAGACCGAGGCCAACGGGTTTCTGGACAAACACAAGGCCTACAGTGCCAAGCTGGGTTGTCCGTTCGAAGACTGGTCGCCGGACCAGATCACCAACCAGCTGCCGATCTATGCGCTGGACAGTTTTGCCCCGGCCAAACGCATGGATGACCCCGAGTTCGGTCAGCCCAACGGAGGCCGGATGCAGGGCGCGGTGTTCTGGCCCAAGGCGGGCTATGTGACCGACCCGGCCCTGTCGGCGCAAAACCTGATGGACGCGGCGAAGCTGCATGGGGCGCAGGTACGGACCGGTGCCGAAGTGACCGAGATCCTGACTGAAGGGGGCCGGGTATCCGGCGTGCGGCTGGCCTCGGGCGAGGAGATCCATTGCAAAGCCGTCGTGAACGTCGCGGGGCCGGGTTCGGCCATCATCAACCGGATGGCGGGCGTGTTGGACGACATGACGATCCAGACCCGCCCCTTGCGGCAAGAGGTGGTGCATGTGCCCGCGCCCGAGGGGTTCGATTTTGAAAATCAGGGAACCATCGTGTCGGACAGCGATATCGCGCTTTACTGCCGCCCCGAGCATGGCAATCACATCCTGATCGGGTCCGAGGATCCGGAATGCGATCCCCATCAATGGTGCGACAACGACAAGAGCTATAATCGCGACTTTACCGATCAGTGGACCACGCAAGCGATGCGCTATGCGCAGCGGGTGCCGTCGCTTGGGATTCCGTCGAAAACGCGCGGGGTGGTTGATCTGTACGATGCCTCGACCGACTGGATTCCGATCTACGACAAATCCAGCCTGCCGGGGTTTTACATGGCCTGCGGGACCAGCGGGAACCAGTATAAGAACGCTCCGATTGCGGGCAAGATGATGGCTGCTCTGATCGACTATGTCGAAGGCGGGGCCGATCACGACACGCAGCCATTGCAGTTCGAACTGCCCTATATCGGGCGCAGCATCGACGTGGGGTTTTATTCGCGCAAACGCCCGATCAATACCGACAGCAGCTTTTCGGTTCTGGGCTAACCCGCCTGTTTGCGCGCCGCCGCAAAACTGTCTGCGCGCACCGGGCCATAACCTCTGATCTCATCGGCGGTTGCCAGCTTTTCTAGCCACTCGCCTTCGGGATCGGACAGGAACTGATCAAGCAGCGCGTCGTACCATGCCAGAATATCGCGATGCAGGCGGGCCTCGGAATGGTAGCCGAACGGGTTCCACGCCTTGCCGCGCAGGCCTTTCGCACGGGCCAAGGCGGACAGGACAGGGCGCATCCACGGCCCGAACGTGTGTTTGACCGGCCGTCCGCGCGCGTCCTTGCGCCAGCTGAGCATCGGCGGCGCAAAGTGGTATCTAGTTGTGAAATCGCCCTCGAATTGCTGCGCCAGTTCGTCGGTGAAATCAGGGGAGGTTTGCAGCCGGGCCACCTCGAACTCGTCCTTGTAGGCCATGAAGCGGAACAGGTTGCGCGCGACCGAGGCGAGCAGTGGATCGGACGCCCCCGGATGGGCATCGCGAACCGCCCTGATCCGCTGCGCGTAGCGTTCTGCATAGGTCGCGTCCTGATAGTCGGTCAGAAAGGCGACCCGTCGCGTGATCATCTGATCCAGTGTTTCCTCAGGCTCGGGCGGTTGCACCAGCCCATCGATCCGGTTGGGATCAGCGGCCAGACATCGGCCAAGGGCAAAGGCCAGCCGGTTCTTGTCGATGGCCACACCGTTCAGCAGGATGGCCTGCGCCAGCGCAGTATGAGAGACGGGCACCAGGCCCTTTTGCCAGCCATATCCCAGCAGGATGACATTGGCAAAAACCGCATCCCCCAACGTCGCCTCGGCGATTGCGTTTGCGTCGAGGCCCGACAGGTTTTTCGCGCCAACCACATCGGCAATGGCCTGTTCGCGCGCATCGACCCGCAGGTGCGCGTCGCGGCGCAGCACCAGATCGCCGGTGGGCATTTCGGCCCGGTTCAGCACAACCTGAGTGCCGTGCGCATAGTGGACCGAGGCCTTGGGGGCCGAACTGACCACCACATCACATCCGATCACCGCATCCGCAGCGCCTTGATCAATGCGCACCTGATTGAGCGCATCGGGTGCCGTGCCGAGACGGATATAGCTGAGAACAGTGCCGAATTTCTGTGCAAAGCCGGTGAAATCCAGAACAGATGACCCTTTGCCTTCCAGATGTGCGGCCATGGTGATCAGTGCGCCCACCGTGACAACCCCGGTGCCGCCCACACCCGTGACCAGCAGGTCATATGGCGTATCCAGTGCAGGCAGGTCCGGGTCTGGCAGACCCTCCTCAAGGGCGGCAAGGTCCAGATCGACAGTTTTCTTGCGGCGGCTTGCGCCTTCAACCGTGACAAAGCTGGGGCAGAACCCGTTCAGGCAGGAAAAATCCTTGTTGCACGAACTCAGGTTGATCTTGCGCTTCCGGCCCAGAGGGGTCTCGCGCGGCTCGACACTCAGGCAGTTCGAAGCGACCGAGCAATCGCCGCAGCCCTCACAGACCTGATCGTTGATCCAGACGAATTTTTGCGGGTCCTCCAGCGTGCCGCGCTTGCGGCGGCGGCGCTTTTCGGTGGCGCAGGTCTGTTCATAGATCAGAACGGTGACACCGGGGATATCGCGCAACTCGCGCTGCAGCGTATCCATCTCGGCGCGGTCGTGAAAGGTGGTGCGGGCGGGGAAATCCGCGCGGCGGAACTTGGTGATATCGTCCGAGACCAGCGCGATCCGGTCCACGCCTTCGGCACGGCAGGTCTGGGCAATGCCCGCGACGCTGACCGGTCCGTCCACCGGCTGTCCTCCGGTCATCGCCACTGCATCGTTGTAGAGAATCTTGTAGGTGATATTCGTCCCCGCCGCGACGGCCTGCCGGATCGCGAGGCTGCCGGAATGGTACCACGTCCCCTCGCCAAGGTTCTGGAAGATATGCTTGCCGCCGTTGAATTGCGAGGCCACTACCTGTGGCACACCCTCGCCGCCCATCTGCGCATAGCCCACGGTCTCGCGATCCATCCACGAGGCCATAACATGACAGCCGATGCCACTGGCCGCAGTCGAGCCTTCAGGCACTTTGGTCGAGGTGTTGTGCGGGCAGCCCGAGCAGAAATAGGGCGTGCGCACAGCTCCCGGCACGTTGATCACCGGCGCGGGCGTTTCGGTCAAAGCCTGCGCTTTGGCGGGCAGGTTCTCTTCGGGAAAGAACGTGTCCAGACGCGCGGCCACGATGGGGGCCAGCATCAGTGGGCTCAGCTCTCCGGTCCAGGGGATCAGCGGCTCGCCATGGCTGTCATATTTTCCGACCATCTTCTGCGGCTTGTCGCCGGGCCAATCGTAGAAATATTCCTTGAACTGGCTTTCGATGATGCCGCGCTTTTCCTCGACCACCAGCACCTCGGCCTTGCCTTTCACGAACCGCAGCGCGTTGCGGCGGGCCAGAGGCCAGACCATGCCGACCTTGTAGATGTCGACGCCCAGACGGCGGCAGGCGGCCTCGTCCAGACCCAGCAGGCACAGCGCTTCCATCAGGTCGAGATGCCCTTTGCCGGTGGTGACAAAGCCGAACTTGGCATTGTCGATATCATAGACGCGCCGGTCGATGGGGTTGGCCTCGGCAAAGGCCCGCACGGCGCGCAGCTTGTGCTGAATGCGGGTCTCGATCTCGGGTGAGGGCAGGTCGGCGGTACGCACATGCAGCCCGCGTTCGGGCAGGTCGATTTCGGGCAGCGTGAACCTGCGATCCGGGCGCAGATCGACCGAGCGGGCGCTTTCCACGGTTTCGCTGATCGCCTTGAACCCGACCCAGGTGCCCGAGAACCGCGACAGGGCAAAGCCGTATTCGCCGAATTCCAGATATTCCGCAACCGAAGCCGGATTCAGGGTCGGCATGAACCACGCCATGAAGGCCACATCTGACTGATGCGGCATCGACGAGCTTACGCAGCCGTGGTCGTCGCCCGCAACCACCAACACGCCGCCCTTGGGCGCGGACCCATAGGCATTGCCATGTTTCAGCGCATCGCCCGAGCGGTCTACGCCCGGACCTTTGCCATACCACATTGAGAAAATGCCCTCGACCTCGCAATGCGGGTCCAGCGTCGCCTGTTGCGCGCCCAGAACCGCCGTCGCGCCGAGGTCCTCGTTCACGGCTGGCATGAATGTGATACGGTCGGTTTTCAGCCGTTCTTTGGCGCGCCAAAGTTCAAGGTCCAGTCCGCCCAGCGGTGAGCCGCGATAGCCCGAGACAAACCCCGCCGTGTTCAAACCAGCGTCACGATCCCGCCGGGCTTGATCCATCATGATCCGGGCAAGTGCCTGCGTGCCGGTCAGAAAGACCCGGCCTTGGGTCAGATCGTAACGGTCGGAGAGTTGGTATATGCGGAGGGTCGGGTCTTGGCTGCTCATGGCGCGGGTCCGTCAGGCTGTTAGCTGATCGGAACACTAGTCCAAGATTGCCGAAATTTGGTGCCGAATATCCTGTAAGATAGCTATAATTCCGAAAAAATAAATCGACTATTGCGGCCAAGATGATCTATTTAACCAAAACTATGCAAATGGATGACAAAGACCGCCGAATCCTCATTTCCCTGCAAAGTGACAGCAGGATGTCAAATGCCGAGCTTGCGGATGCGGTGGGCATGTCCACCTCGGCCCTGTGGCGGCGGGTGCGCGCGTTTGAAGAGGCGGGCCTGATCGAACGTTACGGGGCGGTGGTTAATGCCTCGGCGCTGGGCCTGACTTTCGAAGCGATTGTTCATGTGCATCTGACCCGGCATGATCCCGAAAAGATCGTCGATTTCATTCGTGCCGTGGAAATCAGCCCCGAAGTGCAGGAGTGTTACGCAACCACCGGTCAGGCCGACTATCACCTGCGTGTCCTGTGCCGGGATCTGGCTGCCTACAATGTGTTTCTCGAAGACTTCCTGTTTCGCTTGCCAGCCGTTGCCAGTGCCCAGACCAATGTGGTCTTGCGCACCATAAAGCACAACAAGCCGATCACGCCCTGACAATCAGGTCGCGAACTGCACCCAGGCCCAGGCCATCGCGATGTAGGTCAGGTTGTGCATGCACTGATCTAGCCCTGCGGCGCGCCAGAATGCCGCCTGATTGGGTTGCAGCTGTTTTTTGTCGGAATAGCTGGCTTTGAAAAAGTCGATATGGAAATGCACGATCCATTCGAGGGCGGCGATAATCAGGATAAACGCGGGTGGGGCCTGAAACAGGGCAAAAATGATGACCGAGCCCACAACATGTACGGCTGCATGTTGCGCGCGTCCAAAATGGAAATAGTTGCCACGCCCCGACAGCATTTTGGGCGTCTGCAAGTAATAGTCGGCAAACATGTGTTTGATCTGCAGCAAGCAGAGCAACAGCAACACAGCGCCAAAAGTGGCAGGCAAATTAACCCTCCCGATATCGTCCCGCGTTGCAGACTAAGCGGTAATTCAACTCTGCGCAAATGAACTAGTTCACATAAGGGGAATTTGTCGGGATTTTTATTCATTTGCGTCCCCTGATACGATTGCGGTAAATTCAGGACGTTGCATTCAGACTGAAATCAATGATTTGAATGGCAAACCAACGGCAGGGGCGGGTTTCATAGAACGCACGATTTTTCGGTTTATCTGGAAACACTCCAAACGCGATCAGCTGATCCTGCTGGCCGTGACCTCAACCCTGTTCCCGTTGCTGTACCTGACGCTGGAACTGCCCAAGCGGATTATCAAC
This sequence comes from Ruegeria sp. K11, assembly GCF_056531905.1. Lineage (NCBI taxonomy): Bacteria > Pseudomonadati > Pseudomonadota > Alphaproteobacteria > Rhodobacterales > Roseobacteraceae > Ruegeria > Ruegeria sp. K11. Next base: position 263,882 of record NZ_JBQFMP010000004.1, on the reverse strand, counting down.
GACGCTATCGGTGCGACCTCGCAAATTGTCGAGGTCTGGGGATACAGCCTGCAGCAGACGACCTTTCTGGTGATCCTGTGCCTGGCCTTCCTGCTCGCCGTTCTGGCGCATGGGCTGATGAAGATGCGGATCAACACGATGAAGGGCGTGTTGAGCGAACGGATGCTGCGCCGGTTCCGCTATCAGCTGATCAGTCGTGCCCTGCGTTTCCCTCAGCCGTATTTTGAGCGTGTCAGTCAGGGCGAACTGGTGTCGATGATCACCGCAGAGAGCGAGCCGATGGGCGGCTTGATGGGGGATGCGATCAGTCAGCCGGTGCTGCAGGCGGGGCAGATGATCACCATCCTGTCGTTTCTGTTTCTGCAAAGCGTCTGGTTCGGTCTGGCCGCCGTCGCGCTGATCCCGTTGCAAGCCTGGCTGATCCCGCGGCTGCAACGCCAGATCAACCTGTTGAACAAGCGCCGCATTCAGGAAGTACGGGTTCTGGCGGCGCAGATCGGCGAGAACGCCGCCGGTGCCGCAACCTTGCGGGCCAATGGCGGCTGGCGGTATCGGCGGGCGATGATCTCGGATCAGCTGGGGCGGTTGTTCGGCATTCGCTTTGAGATCTACCAGAAGAAGTTCTTCATGAAGTTCATCAACAACTTCATCTCGCAGCTGACGCCGTTCATGTTTTATCTCGTGGGCGGGATTCTGGTGTTGCAGGGTTCGGTCTCGCTGGGGGCGCTGGTGGCGGCGCTGGCCGCGTACAAGGATCTGAGCTCGCCGTGGAAAGAGCTGTTGGCCTATTACAACCAGACCCAGGATATGTCGCTGCGCTGGGACGTGGTCATCGAACGCTTTGATCCGGCGGGCATGCAGGACGAGGGCTTGTTTGAAGGCGAGCCGCAGGAAACGCCGCGACTGAACGGGGACATCGCATTGAACCATGTGTCAGTGCGGGACATGGATGGCAACCAGGTTCTCGACGACCTTGATCTGGTGTTCCCCGGCGGCAAGACCATTGGTATCGCGGCGCCCAGCGAAGAGGACCGCCGGGCCATATCCAATTTGTTGACGCGGGAAATCCTGCCCAGCTCGGGACGGCTGGATGTGGGCGGCAAGGATATCACGTCGCTGTATCAAAGCGTCATCGCGGCCAAGATCGGCTATGCCTCGTCGCGACCGGTGATGTTTCAGGGCACGCTGGGCGAGAATGTTATGATGCCAATACGGTTCAAGCCGCTGTCCGAGGTGACGGATGATCCGGGTTTTGGCGAAACCTTGCGCGCGGGCAATAGTGCCGATCCGTTCACGGTGGATTGGCTGGATCCATCGCGTGCAGGTGTCAGGGACGCGCAGGCGTTACGGGACTGGTGGCTGCAACTGATTGACGGGATGGGTTCCGGAGTTGCGCTGTTCAACCGTGGGGCCGAGCAGATTTTTGATCCGGTCAGACACGCGACGCTGGCGACGATGCTGGTCGACCTGCGCCCTCAGGTTCAGAAAGCCGTGCGTGAGGCCGGGTTTGAAGAGCAGGCGCTGATCTTTGATCGCGACGCCTATAATGCCGCTTTGCCCGTGGCAGAGAACCTTTTGTTCGCCACGCCCAAAGTTCCGGTCACGCAGGAATTGCTGGCCCGCCAAACTGTGTTTTTGGGACAGTTGCGTGATCTGGGTCTGGATGAGGTCTTGGTTGGTTTGACCCGCGACGTGATCGAGATGCTGCGTCAGATCTTTGGTCTGGACGGCACCGATCATCCCCTGTTCCGAAAGCTGGGCCTTGAAGCGCATACCTATGAGGCCGCAATCGAGCTTCTGGAGCGTACGCGAAACGAAGGGGTGGCAGGGCTGGACGACGAACAACTGGCCACGTTGCTGGCGGTTCCGGTTGTGATCTCGGCCGAACAGATCGGCCCGGCCTTCACGAATGAACTGAAAAGCCGCATTCTGGAGTTGCGCCACAGCCATTCGCACAAACTGCTTGAGACATTGCACGACGTCTTTGTCCCGCTGGATGCCGAGAAATTTGCACCCGGTCTGACGGTGATGGAAAACGCATTGTTCGGCAAGGTCAGTCAGATGGGCGGAGCGCGGTCGGACGAGGCGCGCAAACTGATTGTCGATGTCCTGGCAGAAAGCGGCGCGCGCCCATCGGTTGTGGAGTTGATCTACGATATTCCCGTGGCGCTGGGCGGGCAGAACCTGCCAGCGGTCTTTGCCGAGCCGCTTTCGTTCACGCGCGCCACAATCAAAAAGCCCGATATCCTGATCCTCGACAGCGCGTTGGCCAGCTATGACATGGAAACGCAGGTCTCGGTTTACAAAAACCTGCGCGCGTTGTTGCCCGAAACCACCGTGATCTATCTGCATGATCAATTTGAAAATCCCGACGTGTTCGACATGTATGTTGAAATACGGCAGGGCCGGGTCGTGTCGGACGAAGGACCGACCGAGGTCGAGGAAGACAGTGCCGCATCGGCCGATCTGGCACGCAAGCTGCGGGCGCTGGAACAGACGCCTCTGTTTTCGGGACTGGACCGCAGGCAGTTGCGCCTTTTGGCTTTTGGTGCGCGCTGGTTCAACGCCAAACCGGGTGAGATCGTGTTTTTGAAGGATGACCAACCCACGGATGGAGCCTATGTGGTTCTGAAAGGCGAAGCGGGCCTGTACCTGCCACAGTCAGACAACCCGGATCAGTTGATCGCCACGGTTGGCCCGGGTGCTCTGGTCGGTGAACTGGGGTTGATCCGGAAAGAGCCGCGCGCGCTCAGCATGATCGCCGAATCCGATCTGTCCTGTCTGCGCATCGGTGAAGAAGAGTTTCTGGCTGTCGTCGAAAACGATGCGGCCACTGCGTTCAAACTGCTGCAGGTTATCGCCGGATACGTTTCAAACTAGTCGGCGGGTTTGCAGAACAGCTTATAAAGAAGTTCGATCACCTGAGCCGTGTTGCCGTCGTGCAAGGAATAATACACGGTTTTCCCGTTGCGCCGGGTCGATACCAGATTTTCGGCGCGCAACCGCGCAAGCATCTGACTAACGGCGGCCTGCCGCATCTGCAACAGGTCCTCAAGCTCTCCCACCGATTTTTCACCCGCGCCCAGATGACACAGGATCATCAACCGGCCTTCATGGGCCAGCGTTTTCAGGAAAGCGGCTGCCTTTTCGGCGCTTTCCTTCATGTCGGCAGGGCCATCCGCCTGCGCCGGGGGGAGGTCGATGTCTTTCAGGGTCACGATCGATCCGTTTCGAAACTTGAAGTCGTAACAATATGCCCCAATTTTGTTTGGTTTGTCACCCCTCGGTGGCCGGTGCGCCGCCTTGAAAGGCGTTGCCATTGGCATAGTCACATGGGGCTTCCTGCATCTGTAAATGCAGACCACCGCCTGTATAGGGATGCGCCCGTGCCAATGCTTCGTCCACGTCGATGCCCAGACCGGGGGTTGTGGGAGGGTGCACAAACCCGTCTTTCACCTTCAGGCTGCCTTTGATCAGCTGATCGTGAAACGGTGTCTCAATCGTTTCGAGCAGCAACAGATTCGGGATCGAGGCTGCCAGCTGGACATTGGCGGCCCATTCAATGGGGCCGGCATACAGATGCGGTGCCATTTGGGCGTTGAACACCTCGGCTATGGCGGCGACCTTCTTCATTTCCCAGATGCCCCCGGCACGCCCCAGCGCCGGCTGCAGAATCTCGGCTGCACCGGCGCGCAGAACGGCGCCGAACTCGGCCTTGGTCGTCATCCGCTCTCCGGTGGCGACGGGAATGCGCACATTGCGGGCGACGCGGGCCATGTCTTCGATCATGTCCGGAGGAGTGGGTTCCTCGAACCAGAGCGGAGAGTATGGCTCCAAGGCCTGACCCAGCCGGATGGCTCCGGCGGTGTTGAACTGGCCATGAGTGCCAAACAGCAGATCGGCCTTTTCGCCCACAGCCTCGCGGATGGCTTTGCAGAACGCCACAGACAGCGAGATGTCGGACATCGCGGGCATATGACCGCCCCGGATCGTATAAGGCCCTGCCGGGTCGAACTTGACCGCCGTATAGCCCCGCCTGACCATTTCCGCCGCGCATTCGGCTGCCTGATCCGGGGCGGTCCAGAAATCGGTCAAATTGTGCTGGGGAAGCGGGTAAAGGTAAGTATAGGCGCGAATGCGATCATTCATCAGCCCACCCAATAAAGCATAGACCGGCCGGTCCCGGTCCTTTCCCAGAATGTCCCAGCAGGCGATCTCCAGCCCGGAGAACGCGCCCATAACGGTCAGGTCCGGGCGCTGGGTGAATCCGCTGGAATAAGCGCGGCGAAACATCAGCTCGATATTCTCGGGGGTCTCGCCCTGCATATGCCGTTCGAACACATCGCGGATCACATGGCGCATGGCCTCGGGACCTACGGACGAGGCATAACATTCGCCCCATCCGGTAATGCCGGTATCCGTTGTGACTTTGACCAGTATCCAATAGCGCCCACCCCAGCCGGGCGCAGGCGGCGCGGTGACGATGATATCGAGATCCTGCAGTTTCATCCCAATCCCTCGCGTCAGGTGGCCCTAGTTCTTGTCGAAGACGATGACATTTCGCCGGGCTGATCCGGTTCTGGTATCCGCAATCGCCTCGTTGATCTGCGACAGGGTCCAGCGCCCCGAGATCAGCTCGTCCAGTTTCAGACGCCCCTGATCATACAGGTCGATCATCCAGGGAATGTCGCGCTGAATGACGACATCGCCCATTTTCGAACCGATCAGCCCCTGACCCAGCGCCGCCAGAACGACCGGCTCATAGCTGGACATGTCACCGGAATGCGGCATCCCGATCATGATGGCCTTGCCGCCGCGCCCCAGATAGCGCGGCGCCTGATCATAGGCCGGGATCGCGCCGACAGTGATCAGAACGGCATCGGCTCCACGCCCGCCCAGCGCTTTGTAAGCGGCTTTCCAGGGCGTGCCCGCATCGGCGCGGACGCCGTGGGTTGCGCCGAATTCCCTGGCGATCTCAAGCTTGTCGTCGGTCATGTCGACCGCCACAATACGCCGGGCCCCGGCAATCCGCGCGCCTTGAATTGCGTTCAGGCCAACCCCTCCGGCACCGATGACAACCACATCCTGACCAGCGCGCAGGCCCGCAGCATTCACCGCCGCGCCGACGCCAGTAATGACCCCGCAGGACAACAGGCTGGCCACATCCTTTGGCATGGCGTCCGGGATTTTTACGATCTGCCGGTGATCAACCACCACCTTTTCTGCAAATGCACCGCAAGCCATCGCCTGATCCAGAGGTCCGCCATCGCCTGTCCGAAGAGGGCCTTTGACCGTGTCATAAGGTGTTTCGCAAATGGTCGGTTTTCCACCCGCGCAAGATGGGCAGGAGCCGCAGGCGCGGATCAGCGTGACCACCACCGACTCGCCAACCTGAAACGCGCCTGCCCCATCACCCACGGCGGTGATGACCCCTGCGGCCTCGTGGCCGTAGACTGCGGGCAGGAACCCGCCCCAGGCGCCGCTGGCGAAGGAAATATCGGAATGACAGATCGCCACCGCGTCCAGCGAAACCTCGACCTCGCCCATCCCGGGCGGTGCAATCAAGATGTCCTCGATCACCAAAGGTGCGCCAAACTCCCGGCACACGGCCGCTTTGATGGATTGCATGTCTTTCCCCGTTCCTTTTTGACCACGGTGACGGCTTGGGCGCATGCATTCAAGGCAAAATCCGCCAGAATAAGGTCGCTCTCAGACCAGAGCGGCGCGCGGTCGCACAAAAAGCACGAACCCGCCCGCCATCAGGGCCAAAGCCAGCAGGAAAGGCGCACCGGGCAGATAGACAGGGGCGTTCTGCCCGACAAAATAGGCAAAGACGCTGGTCATGATCAGAGGGGACAGGATCATCGAAAGCGCATGCAGCGCGGTCAGTACGCCTTGCAACTCGCCCTGTTGTGAATCGGGTGTGGCCCTGGACATCAACGCTTGCAACGCGGGTGAAACCACCGCCCCGAATGCGGTGATCGGGATCAGCATCAGGGCGATGAACCCGTTGGTCAGAAACGCCAGCAAAACGAAGCTGACGATCTCGAACACCATGCCCCAGATGATCGTGACCCTTTCACCCAGATACCGCGTCGCCGGGCGGATCAGGCCGCCTTGCACAGCCGCCATCCCAATCCCGTATACGGCCAGTGACAGGCCGATCATCTGCGGCGACCAGCCGAACCGTTCCAGGGTGAAATAGGACCAGATGGCCGGGTAGACATAAATCGAGATGGAATAGAGGAAATAAACCCACAACAACGGTCGAATGCCCGGCAGGGCAGCGATGGCCTTAAGCGAGCCGGCCGGGTTGGCCCTCTGCCAGTTGAACGCCCGGCGGGTCTTGTCCGTGACGGTTTCCGGCATCACCCACAGCCCGACTAGAAAACTGAAGCCGGACAGCCCTGCCGCTGCCCAGAACGGCGCGCGGGTCCCAAATTCGCTGAGCAGGCCGCCCAGAAGTGGCCCCAGAACAAAGCCAAGCCCGAAGGCCGCGCCCAGCAATCCGAAATTGGCGGCCTTGTCCTCGGGTCTGGATACATCCGCCATGAAGGCCGAGGCTGTCGAATGGGTGGCGGCGGTGATCCCGCCGACAATGCGCCCGGCCAGCAACAGCCAGATGCTGCCCGCTACGGCCATCACCACATAGTCCAGCGCCATTACAAAAAGCGAGACCAGCACCACGGTCCGGCGGCCATAGGCGTCCGACAGATTGCCCAGAACCGGCCCGAACAGGAATTGCATTGCGGCAAACGCGGTGCTGAGTACACCGCCCCAAATGGCGGCATTGGCCAGGGAACCGCCCTGAACCTCGACAATCAATTGCGGCATGATGGGCAGGACCAAGCCGATGCCCATCGCGTCGATCATCACGATGCCGAGTACGAACAGAAAGGGCAGGCGCATGAAACCTCGGGTCCAAAATCCCCGGCGACACTAGCTTTGCCCCGGCCTTGAGGAAAGAGGTGACGTCGGTGTCGGGTCAGAATGCGTCTGCAATGCGCTCCAGCATCCGGGCAAGGGTTCGCGGGTGCGAGAAGAACGGAGAATGCGAGCTGTCGATGGTCAGGCGCAGCTCCGGCGCGGCGTGACGGCTCATCTCGGCCTGATATTCCGTTGGGATGGTGCGGTCGTCGAGGGTGCGGATATAGGCTTTTGGCACACGTTCAAAGCATGGCCCGGTCGGCAGCGGCGTGTCCTGCGGGGCGATGGCCTGCGGACTTAACCGGGCAAGCGCATAGGCCAGAATATCCGCATCGCAATCGTGATAGAACAGCCCCTGAATCCGGTCTGGCAGGACGAAATAGGACAGGCCGTCAGCGGATTTCTCGACCGCATCGCCGATCAGCTGCCGGGGGGCGCGTTTGCGCATTTGGATCATCGACAGACCATCCTGCGGAACATAGGCACACAGATAGACCAGCCCTTTGATCGCATCCGGCGCGGCCTCGGCTGCGGCGCTGATCGGATAGCCGCCCCAGGAATGCCCCACAACGATGGTGTTGGCGTCACATGCACACAGGATTTTGTCCCGACACAGATCCAGTGTGACATCCGCGATCGGCGTCGGGTCCGAGCCGTGGCTGGGCAGATCAATGGCGCGCGCGGAATGCCCCAGCGCCGTCAGTTCGGGGATCAGGTCGCGCCAGCACCACGCGCCGTGACACGATCCGTGAACCAAAAGGAAATCTGCCATCATGCGTCTCCTTTAGATATGCCCGATGTCGGCCAGAAACCCCGACAGCAACCCAGCGTACTCTTTCGGGTGCTCAACACAAGGCAAGTGTCCGGCGCGTCGCATCAGGGCAAAGCGTGAGCCAGCGATCAGATCGACGGTTTCGCGCACAAGATCGGGCGGGGTTGAACCATCTTCGCTGCCGGCAATTCCCAGCGTAGGCAGCCGCAACCCGCTGGTCGGCGTATAGAAATCGGTGCCGGAAATAGCGGCGCAGCACCCCAGATACCCCTGGGTCGGTTGCCGGGCCATCATGTTGCGCCACAGCTGCAGTTCTGGCGTGTCTCGGAAGGACTTTGAGAACCACCGCTCCATGGTCGCATCGGCCAGCGCCTCGATCCCGCCGTGTTCGATGGCGGCCATGCGGTCTTGCCACATTGCCGGGGTGCCGATCTTGGCCGCCGTGTTTGACAACACCAAAGCGCGAATCTGGTCCATCCGTTTCACGGCCAGCCCCTGCGCGATCATGCCGCCAATGGACAACCCGACAAACACGCAATCTCGGACTTCAAGATAATCAAGGAGACGTTCGGCATCGCGCACCAAAGCCCCCATGGAATACCGCCCAGCCGGTTCCGAGGACAACCCGTGACCGCGCTTGTCATATCTTATGATGCGTAGCCCGTCGGGCAGATGCGGCAGCACCTGATCCCACAGGCGCAGATCGGTTCCAAGCGAGTTGGCAAAGACCAAAGGCACCCCAGCCGGGTCGCCATCGATCCGGTAGTGCAGCTTTACGTCACCAAGGTCGGCGATATGCATGGCATTCGGCCTCTGAATTCGAGCGTCTGGACTCTGTTCGCGCGTAAAATGCCCTTATTCCCGCTGAATGTCAGGTTAAGAACTCTGTTGATCTGGTAAAAATTTCCGGATCAACGTTTCCGCCCGAGGCAAGGACGATGACGGCGTCCCCGTCGATCTGATCTTTGCGAAACAAGGCTGAGGCCAGCGACACGGCTCCGCCGGGTTCCAGCACGATTTTCAGCCGCAAAAAGGCAAGGGCCATGGCGTGCATCGCCTCTTGCTCGGACACGGAAAACCCCGGCCCGCACAACCGCTGCAGGATCGGAAAGGTGATCTGCCCCGGCTGGGGGGTCAGGATGGCGTCGCAGATGTTGCCGGACGTCTCGGCATTGCTTTGAATGCGGCCCGACAACAAGGACCGTTTGACGTCATCGAACCCTTCGGGCTCGCACGGGCGGGCACGCAGCCCGGGTGCGTGCTTTTCAAGCGCCAGTGCGACGCCCGAGATCAGACCGCCACCACCGCAACAAACCAGAACGTCGCCTTCGGTCACGCCCAGTTCGCGCGCCTGCGCGGCGATCTCGAGCCCTGCTGTGCCCTGTCCGGCGATGACTTGCGGTTCGTCATAGGGCCGGATCAAAGTCAGACCGCGCTGCTGGGCCAGCGCCTCACCGATCTCTTCCCGGCTTTCATTGGCGCGATCATACAAAATGACCTCACCCCCCAGTGCGCGCGTGTTGTCGATCTTTAGCTGCGGCGCATCCGACGGCATGACGATCACCGACGAAATGCCGTGCCGCGTGGCGGCATGGGCGACACCCTGCGCGTGATTGCCCGAGGAATAGGCGATGACCCCGCGTTGGCGGGTCTCCTCATCCAGCGCCGAGATTGCCGACCACGCGCCGCGAAACTTGAAACTGCCGGTGTGCTGCAGACATTCGGGTTTCACCAGAACGCGCCGCCCGGCGATGTCATCCAGAAACGGAGAGGTCAGGATCGGCGTTTGCCGCACATGCCCCTGCAGCCGCTGCGCTGCGGCTTCGATCATGTCGATATTGCTCATACGGGCCTCATCGTTTTGCGAAGCACTTCCAGCGCCTCGGGTTCGTCCAGAAAGGGAACGTGACCGCGATCCGGAACCTCGGCCGAGATCAGCCCGGGATTTCGGCTCTGTATGTCCGCCAGTGTCGCAGCGCTGAGCAGATCAGAATTCGCGCCCCGGATCACGCCAGTGGGCACGGCGCGTAACGCGTCGAACAACGGCCATAAATCGGGCGATTCTCCCGTTTTGGCCTGCTCGATCAGCGCGGTGCGCAAGGCCGGGTCATAACGCAATGTCAGGCCATTGCTGGTTTCGGCATATTGAAACGTAGCCATCTGACGCCAGCGATCCAGTGGCACGCCGGGAAAGGCGGGCTCCATCATGTGTTTCAGGGCCTGTGCTGCCTCGTCATAGGTTCTGGCGTTGGGCTGCTTGCCCACATAGGTCATGATCCGGTTGATGGCTGACGGTTCGATCACCGGCCCGACATCGTTCAGGACCACACTGGCCAGCCGGTCTGCATACCCTGCAGCCAGCACCATTGCGATCAGGCCGCCGCGCGAAGTGCCTAGTATGTTGACCTTTTCCAGACCGAGATGGTTCAGCAGTTCCACCACATCCTGCGCTTCGCGGATGACATTGTAGTTTGCGTAATCCGGATCATGGTCCGACTGGCCACGCCCCCGGTAGTCCATGGATATCATGCGCAAGTCCCGCACATGCGGTGCAAGATACGAAAAGTCGCGTGTATTGCGCGTCAACCCGGCCAGACATAACAACGGTGCGCCCGTGCCGCTGTCTTCGAAGTAAATCTGCTTTCCATCCGAGGTGGTGAAAAACGCCATCAAAGACCTGCGAGTTTTGGGATCGTCGTCAGGTCGGACAAGACCTGCGCGGGTTTCCACGGCAACCGGTCCATCGGCTCGCCCGCACGATTGACCCAGGCGGTGACGAACCCGTACCCGCTGGCTCCTGCAGCGTCCCATCCGTTGGAGCTAACGAACAGCACCTCGTCGCGGGCGCAGCCGAACCGGCCTTGCACCAGATCATAGACGCGGGCATGCGGTTTGAAGACACCCACGCTTTCGACGGACAGCACATCGTCAAGCACATCGCCAATCCCGGCCGACTGTACCGCGCCGTCCAACATCGGTGGAGAGCCATTCGACAGAATCGCGGTTTGCATCCCCCCATCCTTGAGCGCCTTCAGCATCGCGGGAACTTCTGGATAGGCCTGCAGTTCCCAATACAAATCCAACAGCCGCTGCCGCAGCTTCGCGTCGCCTTGCAGCCCAGCCGCCTCCAGGGCCCAATCCAGTCCGTCCTGCGTGACATCCCAGAAATCTGCATGGGCGTCTGCCACGGCGCGCAGCCAAGTATATTGGAGCTGTTTCAGGCGCCAGTGGTTGGCCAGTTCGGGCCATTTGTCCTGCAACGCCTCAAAGCCGGGTTCTGCCGCAGCCTGCCGCGCGGCGGCGGCGACGTCAAACAAGGTGCCGTAGGCATCGAAAACGCATGTGGTGATGGGCATTGGGTCCTCCGCTAATCGGGCGCAGACTTGCACAACATCCCGCAGGGGGAAAGGGGCCAGGGTTTACAATGTCGTGCAGAACTTTAGGGTGCGCACTTCATGCCCTAACGGCCCGGAGGCCACAATGACCGCAATCAAACAAGGCGACACGGTTCGCATCCACTACACCGGCACGCTGCTGGATGGCAAAGTCTTTGACAGCTCGGACGGTCGCGATCCGTTGGAATTTGCGGTGGGCTCGGGCCAGATCATTCCCGGTCTGGATGCGGCGCTGCCGGGTATGGAAATCGGTGAGAAGAAACGGGTCGAGGTTCCGTGCGCAGAAGCCTATGGCCCGATCAATCCCGGTGCACGGCAAAGCATTCCGCGCGAAGGTATCCCCGATGACATTCCGCTGGAGCCGGGCACGCAGTTGCAGATGCAAACCCCCGACGGGCAAGCTCTGCCAGTGACCGTTGTCGAAGTTGACGAAGCCACCGTGACATTGGACGCCAATCACCCGCTTGCAGGTCAGGACCTGATTTTCGATATCGAGATCGTGTCGATCAACTGAGGACCCGGATCAAATCCCCGGCAGTTGCCCGAGCCAGGGTTCAACTGCCGCACGGATTTGCGGCTGGGTCAGGAACGCAAACGCAATCAACATGATTGTCAGGGTCAAAAGCAGCACACGCGCGCGGCTGCTTTTCATACCGGATCGCGGTTTCGGGGCAGAATGCCCGGTGCTTGCGAGGATGTGTTCAAACTTGCTCATAATGCAATCCCTGCAACCCAAAGATGGTCAAATCTGGGCGGTCACAGGGAAAGATATGGTCACATGGCCTCGGGCTGCGGCATGCCCAGAATGTGATAGCCGCCGTCGACGCGAATGATCTCGCCCGACGTATAGGTACCGGCATCCGAGGCCAGATAGACAGCGGTGCCGCCCACCGCCTCAAGCGTCGCGTTCGAGCGCATCGGTGCGTTCTGGTCGCAGAACTTGTAGGTCTTGCGCGCACCGCCGATGGCCGCACCGGCCAGCGTTTTCATCGGGCCGGGCGAGATCGCGTTCACCCGGATGCCTTCAGGACCCAGATCGTTGGCCAGATAGCGTGTGGCTGATTCCAGCGCCGCCTTGGCAACACCCATGACGTTGTAATTCGGTACAACCTTGTTGGACCCCTGATAGGTCAGGGTCAGCAGTGTGCCGCCATTGTCTTTCATCAGCGGATAAGCGCGGCGCGCAACCTCGATGAAGGAATAGGCCGAGACGTCCAGCGAGTGTTTGAAGTTCGCGCGCGTGGTGTTCAAAAACCGCCCTGTCAGTTCGGACTTGTCCGAATAGGCGATGGCGTGAACCACGAAGTCGATGGTCGGCCAGCGCTTCCCAAGCTCATCAAACGCCCGATCCAGCGATTCGTCGTCTGTGACGTCCGCATCGACCATGAAATCGCTGCCCAGGCTCTGGGCCAGTGGTTCCAGCCGTTTGCCGAAAGCTTCGCCCTGATAGGTGAAGGCCAGTTCAGCGCCGGCTTCGTGCATGGCCTTGGCAATGCCCCACGCGATCGAGCGGTCATTGGCCACGCCCATGATCAGGCCGCGTTTGCCCTTGAGAAGTTCCGACATCTTATTCACCCGTTATACTTGGACAGAACCATGGACCCGTTCGTGCCACCAAAGCCGAAGCTGTTGGTCATGACACTGTCCAAACCTGCGTTTTCAACCAATTGCGTTGCAATTTCACCGGGCAGGATGCCTTCGGCGAGAGTCTCGACGTTAATCGAGGGCGTAATGAAATCATGATGCAGCATCAGCAGGCAGAAGATCGCCTCTAATGCGCCAGCCGCGCCTTGCGCGTGTCCGGTCATCGATTTGGTCGATGAAATTGGCGGCACGCCACCTTCGCCAAAGATGCGGCGCACGGCTTCGACCTCGCCCACATCTCCGACCGGGGTCGAGGTTCCGTGGGCGTTGATATAGCCCACCTTGCGGCCTTCGGGCACGGTGGACAGGGCCAGCCGCATCGCACGCTCGCCGCCCTCACCAGACGGGGCGACCATGTCATGGCCGTCGGATGTGGCGGCATAGCCGGTGACCTCGGCGTATATCTTGGCGCCACGGGCCAGAGCGTGGTCGAGGTCTTCCAGCACAACGATGCCGCCGCCGCCCGAAATCACGAACCCATCGCGATTCTGATCGAACGCGCGTGACGCTTTGTCGGGCGTGTCGTTATATTTGGATGACATCGCGCCCATCGCGTCGAACAGGCAGGACAGCGTCCAGTCCAGTTCTTCACCGCCGCCTGCAAACATCACGTCCTGCTTGCCCAGCATGATCTGTTCAGCCGCGTTGCCGATGCAATGCAGCGAGGTCGAGCAGGCCGAGGTGATCGAATAGTTGATGCCCTTGATTTTGAAGGCCGTCGCCAAGTTCGCGGAAATGGTCGAGCACATGCATTTGGGCACTGCAAACGGCCCAATCCGCTTGGTCGCGCCGTTTTTAAGCACAGTCTGATGCGCGGTCAGCATAGCGCTGGTCGAAGGTCCACCGGACCCGGCCACCAAACCGGTGCGCGGGTTCACCACCTGATCTTCGGTCAGGCCGGAATCGGCAATTGCCTGGCTCATGGCGATATGAGCATAGGCGGCACCGGGTCCCATGAAGCGCAGGGTGCGCTTGTCCACATGTTCGGTCACATCAATCTTGAGCGATCCGGCGATCTGGCTGCGAAATCCGTGTTCGGCCATCTGCGCGTTCGCTTCGATGCCGGATTTGCCAGCTTTCAGCGAGGCGAGAACCTCTTCGGCATTGTTCCCGATGGAGGACACGACCCCCAAACCGGTGACAACTACTCGACGCATGTGCGTGCTCCTTATTTCGGGCCGGTCAGGCTCAGGCTTCGGACAGGACGACTTTCATGTCCTTGACGTCGTATATCATTTCACCGTCCGCTTCGACGATTCCATCCGCCACGCCCATGGTCAGGCGGCGGGTCTGGATCGCCTTTTTGAAATCAATTTTATAAGTCAGCATTTTGCGGTCCGGGCGCACCATGCCGGTCAGTTTGACCTCGCCCACACCCACGGCCATGCCGCGCCCCTGCCAGCCACGCCAGCCCAGGTTGAACCCCGTCAACTGCCACAGACCATCAAGGCCCAGACAGCCGGGCATGATCGGGTTGCCGGGAAAGTGGCAATCAAAGAACCACAGGTCCGGCGTGATGTCGAATTCGGCCAGAACATGCCCTTTGCCATGTTCGCCGCCATCGGCCGAGATATCGGTGATACGGTCCATCATCAGCATCGGCGGGGCGGGCAACTGCGCATTGCCTGGGCCGAATAACTCGCCACGGGCGCATTTCAGCAGATCGTCCTTATCAAAGCTGCTCGGGAATTGGGCCATTCTGCCGCCTCTCCTGCCAGGGGTCCGTTCATTCAATCTGGCCTCGTCTAGCACCCGTTTGCAAGGTCCTGCAAGAGCGGCGGCCTACATCATGTTGTGTTCAGGGCGTTCTTTGCGAATGAATTTCATTTGAAATTACCTGACCAAAGCACTTATATATAAGTCAGCAACAAAATGGTATCGGATTCATGACACCTGAAAGCCAAAGCATAGCCACGAATTGGTTGGTTGACGCCGGTTTGCGCCCGACACGGCAGCGCGTGGCTCTGGCCGAGTTGCTGGTGGGTGACGGGCGGCATCGCCATGTCACGGCCGAAAGCCTGTTTGAATCGGCGAAAGAGAATGGCGATGCCGTGTCTCTGGCGACGGTCTACAATACGCTGCGCGCCTTTTGTGACGCAGGCGTTCTGCAGGAAATCACGGTGGACGGGTCAAAAAGCTATTTTGACACCAACACGCATGACCATCCCCATTTTTATTGGGAAGAAGAGGCGCGGCTGAGCGACGCCCCATCCGAAGAACTGGTGATTCAACGTCTTCCCCAGGCTCCTGAAGGTGTCGAGATTGCATCGGTCGATGTCGTGATCCGTCTGCGCAAGAAATAATCCCGTTTGAAATCGATGAACAGGTTGCGGTCGACATGCCTGACCGGTTTGTCCTGTATCTGAACATAGTTCGAAAGGGCTTGAACCGTGGCGGCTCTCATGTGCAGATCATCGCAGGACAGGCATGGAGACGGAAATGGTGCATCCCTTGGTTTCACAGAACATGATCGACGCCTATCAGCAAGATGGTGTTGTGCTGGTCCGGGGATTGTTCGCGGAACACGTTGATGCATTGCGCGATGGGGTCGCAATGAATATGGCCGAGCCCGGACCATATGCTTCGGAGAACCAGAAACAGGGTGAGACGGGTCGGTTTTTCGACGACTATTGCAACTGGTCACGCATCGCGCCGTTTCAGGAGGTGATCCGGACCTCTCCGGTTGCCGAGGTTGCCGCTGATCTGATGCAGTCGCAGACCGTACAGATGTTTCACGATCATGTTCTGGTCAAAGAGCCCGGCACGTCGATGGCGACACCCTGGCATCAAGACGGACCGTATTACTTTGTCGATGGGCAGCAGACGATCAGTTTCTGGTCTCCGCTGGACCCAGTGACCGAAGCGACATTGCGGTGTGTTGCCGGGTCGCATCGGTGGGAGAAAGAGGTTTTGCCGACCCGCTGGGTTTCGGAAGAGGGGTACTTCCCGGATGAAGGGCAGTATATTCCGGTTCCGGACCCGGATGCCGAGGGCATGCGGGTCGTCGAGTTTGATATGGCCCCGGGCGATGCGGTGGCGTTCAACTATCGGACATTGCACGGGGCGCGTGGCAATCGGTCGGACTGTCGGCGACGGGCGTTTTCGTTGCGTCTGCTTGGGGATGACGCGCGGTATGTTGAGCGCCCCGGGCGCACGTCGCCGCCGTTTCCGGGGCATGGCATGGAGCTTGGTCAGCGTTTGAGAGAAGACTGGTTTCCGGTTTTGTTGCGGCGATAGGGGGCTCTGCCCCCGCCGCGGCTGCGCCGCGACTCCCCCGAGGTATTTTCAAACAGAAGAAATGCGGATCAGAACCATTGGCCGGATTCGATCAGGCCGAGGTCGAGCAATTGCGTGGAAGACCACTCGAACGGTCTTGAGTGTTGCCAGCGAAACGTGCGGATGTCGAATGTGGACCCTGCGTTGGATTTCAGCGCCTTGGCGGCGCGGAAAGAGCAGATTGCTGCTGTGATGTTGTGATGCCACGGGCAAGAATAGGTGTTGTATTCCGGTTCGGTGAAGGTGTGATCGGGCCGCAGCAGGATGTCCTTTTGGGATTTGAAGATGGCGATACGGTCGATGCGGCGGCGCTCATAGGGGATGTGATCCTCGAACCGCCAACGCAAACCGCCGGACATCTCAAGCTGCCGGTCGAGCGGGTGGCCCTCGGTGTCGTGGCGGGAGTGTGCGTAGTAGCCGGTGCTGTCCAGCAGGGCGCGGTCGGGGGCGACGCCATTTGGAAACATGTCCAGATCATCGGCGTAAAGGTCCACAACGTGGCAGAGCATGGCCTGTCTGCGTTCTTCCGTGTGGAAGGTCAGCATTTCGCCCACCGTCCGCGTTTCACAAAACGGGAAGAACAGATACTCGGCGTTGTAGCAGTAATACATCCACAGGCCGGGTGCCGATTTGGTGATCTGGTTGATGGCGTCGAACACGGTTGTGCGGGGGGCGCAGGTCATGGTCACGCGATGGATTCGCCGGGCAAGCTCGGGGTCGAGGTTGAACGATCCGGGCATGAAGGCGATCACGGATTTGAAGCCCAGATTCAGGTGGTGGCGGATGGTGCTGTCGACCTCGACATCATCTTCGGCAAAGATCAGGGCGACCGGACCTGTGAGTTGCGCTGTCTGGCCGGTTTGCAAGAATGCTTGGAGCGTGTCGTAGGTCATTGCCTGTCAGGATGTATCGCGCTGCGGTTTTTCGCCAAAATCGGGTAAACCGCGCGCCATTGCAAGCGGCGTTCGATATGTATAGATGACGCCGATCCCGCGAACGCAAAGGCCGTTTTCATGTCAGACCCGAAAAAGCTGTATATCAAGACCTATGGCTGTCAAATGAATGTCTATGACAGCGAGCGTATGGCTGAAACGCTGGGCGGGCAGGGTTATGTCGAAACCCAAAGCCCTGATGACGCGGATATGATTCTGCTGAACACTTGCCATATTCGCGAGAAAGCGGCCGAGAAGGTCTATTCCGAGTTGGGCCGGTTCAAGGGGTTGAAGGCGGACAAGCCGGACCTCAAGATCGGCGTCGCCGGGTGCGTGGCGCAAGCCGAGGGCGAAGAGATCATGCGCAGGCAGCCTCTGGTCGATCTGGTGGTTGGGCCGCAAAGCTATCACCGACTGCCCGAGATGGAGGCGAAAACACGGGAGGGCGCCAAGGCGCTGGACACCGATTTTCCCGAAGAGGACAAGTTCGAAAAACTCAGAAACCGTCCCAAGGCCAAGCGCGGACCAACGGCGTTTTTGACTGTGCAGGAGGGCTGCGACAAGTTCTGCGCGTTCTGTGTGGTGCCCTATACGCGCGGCGCCGAGGTTTCGCGCCCCGCTGATCGTATCCTGCGCGAGGCGCGTGATCTGGTCGAGCGCGGGGTGCGGGAAATCACGTTGCTGGGCCAGAATGTCAACGCCTATCATGGTGCGGGCCCAGATGGTGACATGACCCTGGCTGGTCTGATCTGGGAGTTGAACAAGATCGACGGGCTGGAGCGCATCCGGTTTACCACATCGCACCCCAATGACATGGCCGATGATCTGATCGAAGCGCACGGGACCTGTGACAAGCTGATGCCTTATCTGCATCTTCCGGTGCAGTCCGGTTCGGATAAAATCCTGAAAAGGATGAACCGCAGTCATACCGCCGAAAGCTATCTGCGCCTGATCGAGCGCATCCGGACAGCACGACCTGATATTCTTATGTCAGGTGATTTTATCGTCGGGTTCCCGGAGGAGACCGAAGAGGATTTCCAGGCCACGCTGGAACTGGTCGAACGGGTCAGGTACGGCTATGCCTATTCGTTTAAATACTCGACGCGACCGGGCACACCTGCGGCAGAACGGCCACAGGTCGAGGCCGAAGTGGCGGATGACCGCTTACAACGGCTGCAATCCGTGATCACGCGCCATCAGCGTGAAATTCAGGATTCGATGGTGGGGCGTACGGTTAGCGTGTTGTTCGAGAAACCGGGGCGGCTGAACGGCCAGATGGTCGGGAAGTCCGAATATCTTCATGCAGTTCACGTTTCCGGCGCAGATGTGGCTGCAGGTGACTTACGTAAGGTAAAGATTACGGCATCCGGAGCGAACTCGTTGGCCGGCGAATTGCTCTGAGTCGGGCTGCCACCCAGTCAGAGTGAAACGGTCACCCGAAATTTACCCTTGATTTATGATTCGGAACTATGTTCCGAGCATGGCTAGTTTTTCAGGGCCGGGTCCCTGAGGTGTAATAATTGGCGTTGGTCGGCGGTGTTGGTCACAACGTTGCGGAGGGTGGGTATAGTGAACCAGTTGCTTGTCCAGAGTTTCATACAGCGTTGTTTGACTTCCGCAGCTTTGCTGGTGATCGCCTGTCCGGCTTTTGCGGGTGACGTGATCGGGGAGATAGCTGAGCCCGATATTATCGCCCCCACCAGGATCGCCGAAGACGTAAGCGCGTTTTATCTTGGGCTAAGTGCGGGCTATGGCGACGGCGGGTCGGATCGCTTTGGCCTGTCCGCGGCAGGCAATACTTTTCCGGTTGGTGAGTTGGAGCCGCAGGGGACTTATGGTGGCGTTCGCGGTGGATGGCGGGGTTATTTACCGACCTTTGGTGGACGCGAATATGTATATGGGATCGAGGTCGGCTACGACTTTGGCACGCTGGAAGACGATGTGACCACTCAAATCGGCGGAACAATCGTCGATGCTGCCTCGGAAATCTCGGACATATGGTCTGTGCGGCTTCGCAACGGTGTTACCAATCGAAGCGGCAATATCCTGTATTTCGTAACTGTCGGATACGTACAGGGCGAGATTACCACGCGTAATACTCTGACGGCCGGGGGCATTTCGGACACGGCTGAAGATATTGATACGCGGAACGGGTTTTCGGCCAGTCTGGGGGCCGAACACAAGATCAACGAAAACTGGTCGATTACGGGCGAGATTGAGTATCTGCAATTCGAATCGGAACGCGTGGATCTGGGTACCGGGCTGGCAACGAAATCGACACCCAACTATCGCGGCCTGCGCTTCGGTCTGAATTACACGTTCTGACGCGCCGGGTGGTGCCGTTCCAAGGACGTGACCAGAGGTGTTCGGTGCTTTTGCCATTCACTTTGCAAATATTTTATCTGCCGCTTGCATCCGCTTGGAAATCCTGTCTACGCTCGGGGTGTAACGCCAAGACAGGAGAACGGATTGGCCATCGGTGCCCTGACCCCACCGCAAGATGACATGCCCCCGCAAGAGGCGCTTGTTGAATTTCCCGATAACCGACTGCTGATTGACCTTTGCGGCGAATATGACCGCAATCTTGCTGAGATCGAACAGAAGCTTTCAGTCCAGATTCTGCGACGCGGCAACCAATTGGTCGTCATGGGCGAAGAAGAGGCGCAAAAGCAGGCCGTTGAAGTGCTGCAGGCGCTTTATGCGCGGCTGGAAGGCGGGCGCGATGTCGAAGCCGCAGATGTGGACCGGGAATTGCGCATGGGCAATTCCGAGGTTGGAACCGGCACCCGTGATGGCGATCAGCTTGAGATGTTCAAGGGCGGCACGGTCGAGATCAAGACGCGCAAGAAACTGGTTGAACCGCGCACCGACGCGCAGAAAGCATATGTTCAGTCGCTGTTCAGCAATGAACTCGCATTCGGCATCGGGCCTGCGGGGACCGGCAAAACTTATCTGGCCGTGGCGGTGGGCGTGTCGATGTTCATCGGTGGGCATGTCGATAGAATCATTCTCAGCCGCCCGGCGGTCGAAGCCGGGGAAAAACTGGGGTATCTGCCGGGTGACATGAAGGACAAGGTCGATCCTTATATGCAGCCGCTCTATGACGCGCTGAACGATTTTCTGCCGGGCAAGCAACTCGCCAAGTTGATCGAGGAAAAGCGAATCGAAATCGCGCCTCTGGCCTTTATGCGGGGGCGGACACTGGCGAATGCGTTTGTTGTGCTGGACGAGGCGCAGAATGCCACGACCATGCAGATGAAGATGTTCCTGACCCGATTGGGTGAGGGTAGCCGCATGGTGATCACCGGCGACCGCTCGCAGGTTGATTTGCCGCGCGGTGTCCAATCCGGTCTGGCCGATGCGGAACGGTTGCTGAAAACGCTTCCGAATATCAGTTTCAACTATTTCACCTCGAAAGATGTGGTGCGCCATCCGCTTGTCGCCGCCATCATCGAGGCGTATGAGGCCGATGCGGGCCGCGAAACGGGTTAGACCTGACACGGCGCGCGTGCGCCACAGTGTCGGACAACTGGTATGAACCTGGAAATCACTCTTGAGGATCCCCGCTGGCGGGAACTGGAGGCATTGTCCCGCCGCGCCATCTCGGCGACCCTCGCTCATTGCGATCTTGATCCCGACGAATGTGAAATCAGTGTCTTGGGCTGTGATGACACGCGAATTGCCGTGCTGAATGCCGAGTTTCGGCAAAAGCCGTCCCCGACCAACGTTCTAAGCTGGCCCTCCGAGGATCTGGCTCCGGAACAGCCCGGTGCCGTCCCCGCGCGGCCGCAGGCCGATTTCACCGGAGAAATCAGCTTGGGTGATATCGCGATTTCCTACGACACCTGCGCGCGTGAGGCGGTCGAAGCCGCAAAACCCATGGCCGATCATGTCACCCATTTGCTGGTTCACGGAGTGTTGCATTTACTGGGCTATGATCACATTCGTGACCCCGACGCCACTTTGATGGAGAGGGTCGAGGTCGAGATACTTGGCAAACTGGGTGTTAATAACCCATATAATGGGTGATGTGGGCAGATTTGTCCGACCAATTGGAACAGGAAAATGGACGATACAGACGGCAGTTCTAGGGCGGCGCAGAGCGCGCACCCGCAGGACACCAACGACAGCACAGAGAAAAGCGGATTTTTTTCTCGGATTATTGATGCCTTCTCGTCGCAGGACGAAGAAGAGACCGGCTCGGTCAACGGACATCGAACAACGGACCCCCAGCCACGGGGCATGATCAACCTGCGCCGGATGCGGGTGGAAGACGTGGCCATCCCGACGGCGGAAATTATTTCGGTTTCTTCAGCCTCGACCAAAGAGGAATTGGCGCAGTTATTTCGCGAAAGCGGTTTGTCGCGCATCCCGGTCTATGACGGAACGCTGGACACGCCGCTTGGCTTTGTCCACCTCAAGGACTTTGCGCTGACCCATGGCTTCAATGGTGACACGACCGAGTTTGACTTGCGCTCGATGCTGCGAACCTTGCTGTTTGTACCACCATCGATGCCCATAGGCGTTCTGCTGACCAAGATGCAGACCGAACGCCGCCACATGGCGCTGGTCATTGACGAATATGGCGGTGTCGATGGATTGCTGACCATCGAAGACCTGATCGAACAGGTGGTCGGAGAGATTGCGGACGAGCATGATGCGGACGAAGACCAGCTTTGGCTGCAGGAAAAACCGGGCTGTTATATCGTCCAGGCTCGTGTTCCGCTCGAGGACTTCGAGGCAGAGATCGGTCGGTCGCTGACCAGCCACGAGGATGTCGACGAGGAAGAAATCGACACGCTTGGCGGGCTCGTGTTCATGTTGTCTGGCCGGGTTCCGGCGCGGGGCGAGGTTGTTCTGCATCCCGAAGGCCCCGAGTTCGAAGTGATCGACGCCGATCCTCGCCGGATCAAGCGTCTGCGGGTAATGCTGCCGGATAGCTTTGCATGAACTTAATACAGCGCTGGCCCTTCTGGCTGCGGCTTGGCGCAGCGGGTCTGCTGGGTGCAGTTGCCGCTTGCGGGCTGGCGCCGCTGGGCTACTGGCCGCTGACGCTTGTGGCCTTTGTCCTGATTGGGCCAATATACCTGTCCACTGCAACACCGACGCAGGCAGGCTGGCTGGGATGGGTTTTTGCGACCGGGTATTTTGCCCATGCGCTTAGTTGGATCATCGAGCCATTTCAGGTTGACGCGGAACGCCACGCCTGGATGGCGCCCTTTGCACTGGTTTTCATGGCCGGAGGGCTGGCCCTGTTCTGGGCTGTCGCGTTCCGGGTCGCACGCAAACCCGAAGCCGCGCCGCTGGCCCAGGGAATAGCACTGGCCATCGCGCTTGCTGTGGTCGAGTTCGGTCGAGGTTACCTGCTCACCGGCTTCCCATGGGCAGGCGTCGCGCAGGTTTGGGTTGGCACTCCGGCGGCACAAGTGTTGTCCCTGGTGGGCCCATACGGTCTGGCGGCCCTGACCTTTTTGGCCACACTCCCTCCGGGGGCGGTCTTGGGGAGCGAACAGTCCGGGCGCAAGCTCTTGATGGCCGGGTCCTTGTCGATGGGATTCGCCCTTCTGTCGTTCGGCTATGCCGCGACACGGCCATCTGTGGTCGAGACCGATCACACGGTTCGGCTGATACAACCCAATGCGCCCCAACACCAAAAATGGGACCCCGATTTTGCGCCTTTGTTTTTCGCGCGCCAGATCGAGTTTACCGCAGCGCAACCGAGACCGGATCTGATTGTCTGGCCGGAAACCTCGGTTCAGGCGTGGCTGGGCAGCGCGCAACCTATTCTTGATGTCATTGCGGATGCGGCGCAGGGGGCACAGGTCATCGTCGGGATTCGGCGCGCAGAGGGACCGCGTATCTATAACTCGATGATCCATCTGAACGCGCAGGGACAACAAGAAGGGCTCTATGACAAGCACCACCTGGCACCATTTGGCGAATACGTGCCATTTGGAAACCTTATGGCGCGTTTCGGAATTCACGGTCTGGCCGCTTCGGACGGCAACGGGTTCAGCGCGGGTCCTGGCGCGGCATTGCTGGATCTGGGCCCCTTGGGAGCAGCGTTGCCGCTGATTTGTTACGAAGCGGTCTTCACGCAGGACGTCTTGTCCGCACCGGGACGTAGCGATTTCTTGTTGCAGATCACAAATGACGCGTGGTTCGGCACGCGCTCTGGCCCGTTTCAGCACCTGGCGCAAGCGCAAATGCGGGCGATCGAACAGGGCCTTCCCTTGATGCGCTCGGCCAATACCGGCGTTTCGGCAATGATTGATCCCTTGGGTCGGATCGTGGCGTCCTTGCCGCTGGGGCAGGCGGGTTATCTGGATGTGTCTTTGCCCCAGCCGCACCCGCCTACAGTTTATTCTCGCATTGGTGATTATCCGGTGTTTTCCGTCTTATTGTTCCTTTTTTCGGTGCTTTGGTGCCACGCTCGATGGGGTCGTCGCTGATTTGCGATTGACCCGCCGCAGCGCGCGCCGTATCCCCTCTGATGCCCGCCACAACGGCTTCCTGGCGTGATGGGGAAATCTTAATGGAGCACTATTCATGTCCCGACAGAACTATACCTTTACCTCGGAATCCGTTTCCGAAGGGCATCCCGATAAGGTCTGCGATCGAATCTCGGATGCCGTCCTTGATGCATTTCTGAACGAAGAACCCGAAGCACGCGTGGCCTGCGAAACCTTTGCCACCACCAACCGTGTGGTTATCGGCGGCGAAGTTGGCTTGTCGGATCAGGAAAAGCTGCATGATTACATGGCGCATATCGATGACATCGCGCGCGCCTGTATCAAGGATATCGGCTATGAGCAGGACAAGTTTCACCACGAAACGGTCGAGGTGACGAACCTGCTGCACGAACAATCCGCCCATATCGCACAGGGCGTCGATGCATCGGACAACAAGGACGAAGGCGCGGGCGATCAGGGGATCATGTTCGGCTACGCAACGACGGAAACGCCAGCGTTGATGCCGGCTCCGATCCAATATTCGCACGCAATTCTGCGCCGTCTCGCAGAAGTGCGCAAAAATGGGACCGAGCCCGCACTGGGACCCGATGCCAAATCCCAGTTGTCCGTGCTGTATCGAGACGGAAAACCGGTGGGCGTCAGCTCTGTCGTTCTGTCCACGCAACATCTGGACGAAGCGCTGACCTCGAACGACATCCGCGCCATTGTCGAACCCTATATTCGCGAAACCCTGCCCGAAGGCTGGCTGACGGACGCAACCGAATGGCACGTCAACCCGACCGGAAAATTCGTGATTGGCGGACCCGACGGCGATGCCGGTTTGACCGGTCGCAAGATCATCGTGGACACCTATGGCGGCGCCGCCCCGCATGGTGGTGGCGCATTCTCGGGCAAGGATCCGACCAAGGTAGACCGCTCGGCGGCCTATGCCGCGCGGTATCTGGCGAAAAACGTGGTGGCCGCGGGCATGGCTGAGCGCTGCACCATCCAACTGAGCTATGCGATCGGCGTCTCGAAACCTCTGTCGATCTATGCGGAAACCTATGGCACCGGACAGGTTGCCGACGCCGAGATTGAAAAGGCCGTTGGGCAAGTGATGGATCTGACCCCGCGCGGTATTCGCGAGCATCTTCAAATGAACAAGCCGATTTATCAACGGACTGCGGCCTACGGCCACTTTGGTCGCGATCCCGAAGCAGATGGCGGTTTCAGCTGGGAACGCACCGATCTGGTCGACGCCCTCAAAGTCGCAGTCTGATCGCAATCAAAAGGTGCGCCCCTTCGGGCGCGCTCTTCATCTTTTGACAAATACTCCGGGGGTGTGGGGGCTGGCCCCCACTACCACCCCTTGCCACAAAGCGACGCCCGCAGTATGGGCACCGCCATGAGCACCCAGACCCCACAACGCCCGCGCAGAAACTTCTATGGCCGCTTCAAGGGCAAGGCCCTGAAACCCAGCCAAAAGACCTATCTGAACGAAGATCTCGCGGCCCTATCCCCCGGAGAGGTGGATTGGGACACCAACCCCGAACGCACCCCGTTGGACCTGAACGCACTGTTTAGGGGCAAGCCGGTCTGGCTTGAGGTCGGCTTTGGCGGTGGTGAGCATCTGGTGCATCAAGCGAAAAACAACCCCGATATCGGCATCATCGGGGCAGAGCCCTATATCAATGGTGTCGCCATGCTGCTGGGAAAAATCCGTCGGGCCGGTGTCGAAAACCTGGCGGTGCATCCCGGTGATGCTCGTGACCTGTTCGACGTGCTGCCCGAGGCCAGCATATCGCGCGCCTTTCTGCTCTATCCCGATCCGTGGCCGAAAAACCGGCACCACAGACGCCGGTTTGTCACACCCGAACACCTGGAGCCGCTTGCGCGCGCGTTGAAACCGGGTGCGATCTTTCGTGTGGCAACGGATATTCCCGACTATGTGCGCCAGACATTGGAAGAAGTTCCGCGCGCCGGGTTTGAGTGGCTGGCTGAACGCCCCGTTGATTGGCGCGCGCCGTGGGATGACTGGATCTCAACACGCTACGAACAAAAGGCTCTGCGCGAAGGTCGGACACCGCATTATCTGACCTTCTGCCGCAAAGGCTGATTGCCGCTGGACCAACCGGCCCCAATTCGCTAATCCGCCTTGAACTGATAGCGAAAACAGGAGCCCCCATGTCCGGACACGGCACGCCCATCCCGATGACCTCGCATCCCTGCGGCCCGCTGACCGGCACGGCAGAGGTGCCTGGTGACAAGTCGATCTCGCACCGGTCGTTGATTCTGGGTGCGATGGCGGTGGGCGAGACCCGGATCACCGGCCTGCTGGAAGGCGAGGACGTTCTGGACACTGCCAAGGCGATGCGCGCTTTCGGGGCCGAGGTGACCGACCATGGTGGCGGCGAATGGACCGTGCATGGTGTGGGTGTCGGCGGCTATGCCGAGCCGGATCAGGTGATCGACTGCGGTAACTCGGGAACCGGAGTGCGGCTGATCATGGGCGCAATGGCGACCTGTCCGATCACGGCGACATTCACCGGCGATGCCAGCCTGAACAAACGTCCAATGGCGCGCGTGACCGACCCGCTCGCACTGTTTGGAACGCAATCCGTCGGGCGGTCCGGTGGGCGTCTGCCCATGACACTCGTCGGGGCAGCGGACCCGACTCCGGTGCGCTATGAGGTGCCGGTGCCATCGGCGCAGGTAAAATCCGCCGTTCTGCTGGCCGGTCTGAACGCCCCCGGCAAGACGGTCGTGATCGAGAAAGAGGCCACCCGCGACCACTCTGAGCGGATGTTGGCGGGTTTCGGCGCAGAGATCACCGTCGAAGACACGGATGAGGGGCGGGTGATCACGCTGACCGGTCGCCCCGAGCTAAAGCCGCAGGTCATCGCCGTGCCACGTGACCCGTCCAGCGCGGCCTTCCCGGTCTGTGCGGCGCTGATCACACCCGGCTCGGACGTGCTGGTTCCGGGGATTGGCTTGAATCCGACCCGCGCGGGCCTGTTTACAACGCTGCGCGAGATGGGTGCCGATCTGATCTATGAAAATGAACGCGAAGAGGGCGGTGAACCGGTTGCTGATCTGCGCGCCAAATACTCGCCCAACATGAAGGGCATCGAAGTGCCGCCCGAACGTGCGGCCTCGATGATCGATGAGTACCCCGTTCTGTCGGTGGTTGCGGCCAACGCAGCCGGAACAACGATGATGGGTGGCGTGAAAGAGCTGCGCGTCAAAGAAAGCGACCGCATCGACGCGATGGCCCGCGGTTTGCGCGCCAATGGCGTGACCGTGGATGAGGGCGAAGATTGGTGGTCGGTCGATGGGCTGGGCATCGGCAACATCCCTGGCGGCGGCACCTGCGAGAGTTTTCTGGATCACCGCATCGCTATGTCCTTCATGGTGATGGGGATGGGGGCTCAAAAACCGGTCACTGTGGATGATGGTGGCCCCATCGCCACTTCGTTCCCCATCTTCGAGCCTCTGATGTCCCGGCTGGGCGCCAAGCTTGTGCGAAATAACAGGCCAGTGTGATGTCGCACCAGAGTTTCACCATTGCGATCGACGGTCCGGCTGCAGCCGGTAAGGGGACCATCTCCAAAGGCGTGGCTGCACATTTCGGCTTTGCCCATCTTGATACCGGTCTGTTGTATCGCGCAGTTGGTCGACGCACGCTGGACGGGATGAAACCGTTGGATGCCGCGCAGGCGTTGACGGCGGATGAGCTTACGGAGGGTGATTTACGAACGACAGAGATTGCACAAGCCGCGTCGAAAGTGGCGGTTATCCCCGAAGTCCGTTCCGCCCTTGTCGATTTCCAACGCGCTTTTGCGCGTCGCGCCGGTGGGGCGGTGCTGGACGGGCGCGATATCGGGACGGTGATTTGCCCCCGGGCCGAGGTGAAGCTGTTTGTCACCGCCAGCGCCGAAATTCGGGCTGAGCGACGGTTTCTTGAATTGAAGGCCAAAGCGACCGAGATCACGCGTGAACAGGTTCTTGCCGACGTACGCGAACGCGATGCGCGCGACGCCGACCGCAGCACCGCGCCTATGAAACCCGCCGAGGACGCGGTTTTGCTGGATACGACCGATCTCAGTATCGATGACGCACTGGCGCAGGCCGTGGCGGTTATCGTGCAAAAACAACGCGCGACGTCCTGACGCCGCGCGCTGCTTTCATGCGCTTTACAATTCGCCGACCGCGATGCTTTTGATGTTAGCCCACTGACCATCGGCCTTTTTTGCTGTGCCTGTGACATCTTTCAGAAACGCAGCCCGGGTTTCCGCGTTCAGGAACAGGTACAGCTTGCCATCTGCCAGCAGGTATTGATCCGGGTCACCGTCGAACTTCTTGCCGACCGAAACGCCGAACGAGCAGAATCCGCCATGCTGTGGCAGATACGCGGCCGGGTTGGCTTCGAACGCTTCGCGGTTCTCGGCGCTGGTGAAGTAGTACGAAGCGCCGTCATATGTTGCGGTATGAGTGGCGAAGCCTTCGACCGGATTGCCGTTGGTAACCAGAGCGACCAGATCGACCCCATGCGCGGCCAGCGGCGCGCCTGCGGCCGAGATGCCGTTCGAGACATTGATTTCATCTGCGGCAAAGGCCGGTGCGGCGATCAGAGGCAGAGTTGCGGCCAGGGTGGTCAGGATAAGGGTTTTCATTGCATTTCCTTCCATCTTGAAGTTTCGAGCGGCGGGGGAGGTGGCCGCTGAAACATATCTATGGCCCTTATGTGGAATGATCTATGCTGATTAAATCTTACTACTTTGCAGATCGTTCCAAATGTTGTCCTATCGGGAAGCGCTCTTCACCAAGCTTTGTGTGGTCACTCCGAAACCCGGCGCGTAAGGTAAACAGGCAACCTGCAGGAGCGATACCATGATCCGACTAGTCCTTTTTCTGATGTTTCTAGCCGGAAGTCTGGCTGCACAAGAGGTCGAAGAGACCCCTGAGCTTGAGCCTCCGATGAGCTATGAGCGGTTGGGCAAGATCATTTTCGCCCTTGATCCCGAAGCGGAACCGCGCGGTTTGGGCGGGTTTCAACTGACGGTCTCGGACGTGCCGGTTCTGGTCATAACAGACGCCACAGCGGATCGAATGCGCGCGATGGTACCTATCCGCAGTGCCGAAGAACTGAGCGCCGATGATATGCGTCGCATGATGCAGGCCAATTTCGACAGCGCACTGGATGCACGCTATGCCATTGCCAACGGAACGTTGTGGGCTGCATTCATTCACCCATTATCGCCTCTGGAAAAGGACCAGTTGATCTCGGGGTTGGCGCAGACAGTGAACATCGCCAAGACCTACGGCTCGCTTTACTCCGGCGGCGCGCAACAGTTTGGCGGCGGTGACAGCAACAACCTGCAGCGCGAGCTGATCGAGGATCTGTTGAAGAAGGGCGAGGAAATCTAAGAGCGCGATTACCGGTAAAAGCTGACCTTGTGCCGCGGTAACGTATATGTAATGTCATAACATATACAAATAAGCGGAGGTTGGTCATGTCGGGTCAACGGTACAAAAGCTCATATCCAAAAGACACGGGCGGGCGGCGAAACTCTGGTCGCAACATGCGAAGCGGCCTGAAACGTCGACGGCGGCGAGAATCCCCCATGCGCGCCTATGATGCCCTTCCCAAAGACCTGCGGCATTGGCTCGCCACGGCCTGTTTGCCTTGGAGCCCCGCATCCGCACTCAGGATATGGATGCGCGAAGGGGGGGGCAGCCGTCCTTCGGCGGCCATTGAAAGATTGAACGCCATCGAAAAGTCGATGTTGCGACGTGATGCCGGGATTTGGCACGGCAGCTAGGCGTGAAATGCCCGCAAATCATTGCTTGGCCCTTGCACCTTGCCGGAATTCCGCCTATACGCGCGCTGTCTGAACAAGGGCGGTTAACGTCCGGATGACGTATCTGAGCAGGGCCGGGTTACCTCGGCCCTTTGTGTTTGTTAGCTCAGGCGCGTTCCGGGTCACGTCCTCAGGCAGCATGAAACAAGACCGGCGGAGACAACCGCTCGGCCAGCAAAAACGTATGTAAAGGAAAACAACGCCACATGGCTAACGCATCCATGGAGGAATTCGAAGCCCTCCTGAATGAAAGCTTCGAAATGGACACGCCCGAAGAGGGTTCTGTTGTCAAAGGCAAGGTTCTGGCGGTTGAAGCCGGTCAAGCCATCATCGACGTAGGCTACAAAATGGAAGGCCGCGTTGATCTGAAAGAATTCGCAAATCCCGGCGAAGCCCCTGAAATCGCTGTAGGTGACGAGGTCGAAGTTTACCTGCGCGCCGCAGAAAACGCCCGTGGCGAAGCCGTCATCTCGCGCGAGATGGCCCGCCGTGAAGAGGCATGGGACCGTCTGGAAAAAGCATATGCCGACGACCAGCGCGTCGAAGGTGCAATCTTTGGTCGCGTCAAAGGCGGCTTCACTGTCGATCTGGGTGGCGCAGTTGCGTTCCTGCCCGGCTCGCAGGTTGACGTGCGTCCTGTGCGCGACGCTGGCCCGCTGATGGGTCTGAAGCAACCGTTCCAGATCCTGAAAATGGACCGTCGCCGTGGCAACATCGTTGTGTCGCGTCGCGCCATCCTGGAAGAATCGCGTGCCGAACAGCGTGCCGAGGTTATCGGCAACCTGTCCGAAGGTCAGACCGTCGAAGGTGTTGTCAAGAACATCACCGAATACGGCGCATTTGTTGACCTGGGCGGTGTTGACGGCCTGCTGCACGTCACCGACATGGCATGGCGTCGTGTGAACCACCCGTCCGAGATCCTGACGATCGGCGAAACCATCAAGGTTCAGGTCATCAAGATCAACAAAGAGACCCACCGCATCAGCCTGGGTATGAAACAGCTGCAGGAAGATCCGTGGGATCTGGTTGCTGCCAAATACCCGCTGGGCTCGGTCCATCAGGGTCGCGTCACCAACATCACCGACTACGGCGCGTTCGTCGAGTTGGAAGCCGGTGTCGAAGGTCTGGTGCACGTGTCCGAGATGTCCTGGACCAAGAAAAACGTCCACCCCGGCAAGATCGTTTCGACCAGCCAGGAAGTCGACGTCATGGTTCTGGAAATCGACGGCGCGAAGCGTCGCGTATCTCTGGGCCTGAAGCAGACTCAGCGCAACCCGTGGGAAGTGTTTGCAGAAACGCACCCCGAGGGCACCGAAGTCGAAGGCGAAGTCAAGAACATCACCGAATTCGGTCTGTTCATTGGCCTCGACGGCGACATCGACGGCATGGTTCACCTGTCCGACCTGTCCTGGGACGAGCGTGGCGAGGATGCGATCCAGAACTACCGCAAAGGCGACGTCGTTCAGGCGGTTGTCTCGGAAGTGGACGTCGAGAAAGAGCGTATCTCGCTATCGATCAAAGCCCTGGGCGGTGACAAGTTCGCCGAAGCCGTGGGCGGCGTGAAGCGTGGCTCGGTCATCACCGTTGGCGTCACCGCGATCGAAGATGGCGGCATCGAAGTGGAATACGAAGGCATGAAGTCGTTCATCCGTCGTTCCGACCTGAGCCGTGACCGTGCCGAACAGCGCCCCGAGCGTTTCTCGGTTGGTGACAAGGTCGACGTTCGTGTCACCAATGTCGACAGCAAGACTCGCCGTCTGGGCCTGTCGATCAAGGCACGCGAAATCGCGGAAGAGAAAGAGGCTGTGCAACAGTACGGCTCGTCCGACTCGGGTGCATCGCTGGGTGATATCCTGGGTGCGGCGCTGAAATCCGGCGACTAAACCGGGTCCCTGACTCGATACAATTCAACGGCCCCGTACATCTGTGCGGGGCCGTTTTTGTTGCGAATCAATGTGTTCCATATTCGCAGGTTAAAATATGTATCGTGCATACATGAAGGCGGATTCAGGCCATTCGGCGGAAAATCGGGTCAGATTGGCGTAAATATACCCGCCAACACACAGAGTTTACGTTCCCCCGAACTGGGTTTTTTTCTATACTGGTCAGAACACTAGAGATGGTAAACCGGTCGCCTGGGAGGGTAGCGCGCATGATCCGTTCTGAATTGATTCAAAAAATTGCAGACGAAAACCCGCATTTGTATCAACGCGATGTCGAGCGGATCGTGAACACAGTGTTCGAAGAAGTGACCGATGCGATGTCACGCGGCGACCGAGTAGAGCTTCGTGGTTTTGGCGCATTTTCCGTCAAAAAACGGGATGCCCGCGTGGGTCGGAATCCCAGAACCGGCGAGACGGTTCAGGTTGAAGAAAAATGTGTTCCGTTTTTCAAGACGGGCAAGTTGCTAAGGGATCGATTGAACGGTAAAGCCTGACCTCATGATGCGCTATATTCGTTACGCCTTTCTCGCGATCCTTGGGATCATTCTGGTATCGGTCTCGCTGGCCAACCGGCAGATCGTCGAACTCAAGCTGATGCCCGATGCTCTGGCCGAGCTGTTGGGCTTTAACCTCACCACGTCGCTGCCGCTGTTCATCGTGGTGCTGGGCGGGGTGATTGCCGGTCTGGTGATCGGATTCCTGTGGGAATGGCTGCGCGAGCACAAGCACCGCAAGGACGCCACTGTCAAGAAAAGCGAAGTGCGCAAGCTTGAGCGTGAGGTCAACAAGCTCAAGAAAAAGCAGAACGAAGGCAAGGACGAGGTTCTGGCCTTGTTGGACGAAGCCAGCTGAGGCGTTCAAATGCCCGATGTATCTGTCAAGATTTGCGGCCTGACCGCTCCGGAGCACGTGCGCGCGGCGGTTGAGGCGCGCGCGCGGTATGTGGGTTTTGTGTTCTTTCCGAAATCGCCGCGTCACCTTGCCCGGGACGATGCAGCACAGCTTGCACATTTGGTGCCTGCTGGCGTTGCAAAAGTGGCTTTGACGGTGAATGCAACCGATGACGACCTCGACAGGATCACGTCGACTGTTCCCCTGGATATGCTGCAATTACATGGCAAGGAAAGCCCGGAACGTGTGGCTGGCATTCGGCACCGTTACGGATTGCCGGTGATGAAGGCCATCGGCATTGCCGAACCCGAAGATTTGGACGCGATTGACGTGTATTCCGACGTTGCGGACCAATTGCTGATCGACGCCAAACCGCCGCGCATGTCCGATCTGCCCGGCGGCAATGGTCTGGCTTTTGATTGGCGTCTGCTTGCGGGCCGGAAATATTGGCGCAAGCCGTGGATGCTGGCCGGCGGCCTGACCCCCGACAATGTGGCCGAGGCGGTTCGGATGACCGGCGCGCGGCAGGTCGATGTGTCTTCGGGCGTGGAAAGCGCGCCGGGTGTCAAAGATGCGGCGCTGATCCACGCGTTCCTCGACGCCACAAGGTGATCTGAACGCCGTCCTGATGCGTATCCCGGTTTTTAGGGGCGCTGTATGCTGGCTGCAATTGGCGGAGTTTCACTCAGACGATGGTATCACGCGCCAGAGTTTTTCTGGCGCGCTCACAAAGCCCTGCTTCAGGCCCGCGGAGATGCATTGTGCCTGCACGCCGAGGTGTTTCCCCACGCAGGGCTCTATTTCTCCTATTCCGTCTGGCAGGATATCGAGGCGATGCTGAGCTTTACGCAGTCCGGCCCGCACCGCCGGATCGTTCAGGCCGCTCCGCGACTGGCGGATGTCAACGTGTTCTGCCAGTTTTCCTGCGTCGCTGTTCCCAGCCGGGGCCAGGCTCTGCAGGTTTGGGAACAGCGACTTCAGGCTGCGGAATGATGCGTTTTGCGATGGTCAATCGCGCCATCACCTCCTATGAACAACGGGTAAGATGACGGAGACTTCCATGGCCAACGATCTTTTCAATTCCTTCATGTCCGGCCCCGACGAACAGGGCCGTTTTGGCATTTTCGGCGGGCGGTTTGTCAGCGAAACTCTGATGCCGCTGATCCTGTCGCTGGAAGAGGAATATGACAAAGCCAAGGACGATCCGACCTTCTGGGCCGAGATGGACGATCTTTGGGCCAACTATGTGGGCCGCCCCTCGCCTCTGTACTACGCCGAACGCCTGACCGAGCATCTGGGCGGGGCGAAGATTTACCTCAAGCGGGATGAGTTGAACCATACCGGCGCGCATAAGATCAACAACGTGTTGGGCCAGATCATTCTGGCACGCCGCATGGGAAAGACACGGATCATCGCCGAAACCGGGGCAGGGCAGCACGGCGTGGCCACCGCCACTGTTTGTGCCAAGTTCGGTTTGAAGTGCATCGTCTATATGGGTGCGCATGACGTACAGCGGCAGGCTCCGAATGTGTTCCGTATGCGTCTGTTGGGGGCCGAAGTGATCCCGGTGACCTCGGGCCGTGGCACGTTGAAAGACGCGATGAATGATGCGCTGCGCGATTGGGTGACGAATGTGCGTGACACGTTCTACTGTATCGGCACTGTGGCCGGTCCGCACCCGTACCCTGCGATGGTGCGGGATTTCCAGTCGATCATCGGCAAGGAAGCCAAGGAACAGATGAAAAAGGCCGAAGGCCGTCTGCCCGACACGATCATTGCCGCCATTGGCGGTGGGTCGAACGCGATGGGCCTGTTCTATCCGTTCCTCGACGACAAGGATGTGAACATCATCGGCGTCGAAGCAGGCGGCAAGGGCGTGAACGAGAAGATGGAGCATTGCGCCTCGCTGACCGGTGGTCGTCCGGGCGTACTGCATGGCAACCGAACCTATCTGCTGCAGGATGATGACGGGCAGATTCTCGAGGGCTATTCGATTTCGGCAGGTCTGGACTATCCAGGCATTGGCCCCGAACATTCGTGGCTGCATGACATAGGACGCGCCAACTATGTCTCGATCACCGACAAAGAGGCGCTTGAGGCGTTCCAGTTGTGTTGTTCGACCGAAGGCATCATCCCCGCGCTGGAGCCGTGCCACGCATTGGCGCATGTCATGAAAATTGCGCCTGAATTGCCCAAGGATCATCTGATTTGCATGAACATGTGCGGACGCGGCGACAAGGACGTGCAGACGGTTGCGAAATACCTCAATTTCGACATGTCTGATACCGAAGGCCGAGACGCTGGTTAAGCAAAATCGAAAAATTTGCGGGGGAGGGCGACGTCCTCCTTCCGTCAGCCTTGCGTTTATCAATTTTTGACTGATGCAATTCCACCTCAATGAAGGCATTGTCGTCTTTTTGGAAACTGTTTTTGACAGGCGAGGCGACGTTCTTGGGAAACGGAAATTTCATATAGCCCGCGCGTCATGATCAAATGCCGGGAAAAATCTATATTTCACGCATGAATAGCCGGCAATCAACATGCATGTCCCAAGCTGGAATCGCACCGGGATGTTGTGTCGTGGCTTCAGGTTTAACCAAATTATTGCACCGTTCTATACAAATGCCGCGCTTTAGATTAACCGAATGTTAACCGGTCGCGCTCAACGGCCGAAACTTTGGGGAACCCCGAAACAAACGGGATAACGAGCAGCGTTTTGACGGTCAGACCTGACCGCTATGCTCGGATGTTTGCACGTCTTGGTGCACTGGGAGGTAGTGATGGTTTGGTCTATGTTTCAAAGACTTGGTTTAGTAGTTTTGCTAACTGCGGTATTGCTTGGCCACAGCAAAGAAGCTGATGCCTTTGGCCTCCCCGACATTCCGTTTACCAGTATTGCGACACCGAACGGAGGTCCCGCGTCAGCTTTCAACGATACCGGCAGCTCGACCGCATTTGTTTCGTTTGGTATTCCAGGGTCGTTTCCAGGCGGAACTGTGTATTCGGGTAATGCCATTGTGAGCGGCTCTGTCATTACGGTCGCGGATCTGTTGAGCCTGGGCTATCTGGATGCAACAATCCTTAGCCAAAACGGTGCTGACAGCACTTATGCAACCGACGGCTATATGGGCATCATTTTTAATGCCCGGGAAACAGTTGATGGTCCTTTCTTCCGCTATGAAATCGCTCTGTCAGGCGTAACAAATACTGTTCTTATCAATACAAGAACCCCGTTGAGCACCCCCGACGACGACGCAGAAGCGGAAGCCCGGCGTCTGATCGAGGCCTTCCAGTTCGCCCGTGCTAACAGCCTTGTATCGAACCAACCCGGCCTGACGCCTTTCCTGCAACAATCCCGCTCTGGAACGTTTAACGCTTCGGTGACGCGTGGGACCAGTTTTCTGAATTTCGCCAGCGATCCCAGCCTGCCGGTTTGGTTCAATCTGACCGGCAACCGAAGCTCGCAAGGCGATTTTGACAGCTCTTATGTGCTTGCCACCATAGGGGCGCATCGTCGGATCAATGAAAACCTGCTGCTCGGTGCGATGGTACAGCTGGATTATGCCGAAACAGACGAAGGGGATGCCGAGATCGACGGGACCGGATGGTTCGTCGGGCCCTATGTGGTGGCGAAACTGCCCAGCCAGCCGATTTTCATCGAAGGTCGCGCGCTCTATGGGCAAAGTGACAACGACATTTCGCCGCTGGGCACCTTCGAGGACAGTTTCGACAGTGACCGCTGGTTGATCCAATCCCGTGTCACCGGCGAAGTACAGCGCGGAGATCTGACCCTATTGCCGCTTCTTGACGTCAGCTATGTCAGTGACGATCAGGAGGCCTACACGGACGGCCTTGGAAACCGCATTTCGGCACAGGATTTCAGCCTGACAACAGCCAGACTGGGTATGGATTTCAGCTATCCTGTGGCTGTCACGCGTGGAGAGCTGACGCTGAACGGTGGTCTCTCGGGGGTGTGGAGCACGACATCCGGAACCGGCACCGTGCCCGGTGTTTCCCCTATCGGCGATACGACGCGGGGGCGAGTGGACATGGGGCTTGATTACCGGTTCGAAAACAGAAGCCTCTTGTCTGCTGATCTGTTTTACGACGGCTTCGGCGAAAGCGATTTTGAAAGCTATAGCATTGGCTTGACCTGGCAAGCTGAGTTCTGATCCCGGCACGGTTTCGCATGATCGGCGTATGTGCCAATCTGCGAAGATGGCCCGAGCGTCCACGTTAGATCAGAAATACGATGCCGCTGCCCCGGGTTGGGCGGACAAGATGCGCTTGCTTGGCTATTTCGATGCCTATCTTGGCTTTCTGTCTGCTGACCCCAAAGCCGCTTTGGGCGACACTGCGCTGGACATCGGCTGCGGCACTGGCGCGTTTGCCGATGCGCGCGCGGCTTTACGCCCCGAAGGGCATTTAACCTTGCTGGAGCCCTCGGCAGCCATGCTTCAACAGGCGGTGTCTGCTTTGACCCGTCGGGGTGTCAAAGCGGACGCGGTTCAAGCGACGCTGCAGGATTATGACACGCCGGACCGGTATGACTGTTTGCTGGCCGCTCATGTGCTGGAACATTGCGATGACCCGGTCGCCGCATTGCGTCGGATGCGTGCCCTTGCGGCACCGGGGGCGACCTTGTGGCTGGTGGTCAGCAAACCCCATTGGTGCAATGCGATCATCTGGTTCCAGTGGCGCCACCGTGCCTACCGGCCGACCGTTGTCGCAGAGATGCTGTCGGCGGCAGGTTGGGAGTTGAAGTCCGAACACGCTTTCCCCACCGGGCCGCCGTCGCGAACCTCTCGGGGGTATGTGGCAATCGCCGGGTGATCTACCCCTCTGTCGCATGCTCCCGCAAAACGACAAGGGGAACGATCTCCAGAGCGCGCTGATGCGTCGCCTCAAGATGAACTTTGGGCGCACATCCTTCCTCATGCGCCTGAAGGAAACGCGACGCACACAAACACCAGCTGTCGCCGGGCTTGAGGCCGGGAAAGTTGAATTCGGGCCGTGCTGTGCTCAGATCGTTGCCGACATATTTCGAATAGGCCAGAAACTCGGCCGTCATGACAGCGCAAACCGTGTGGCTGCCCTGATCCTCGGGGCAGGTGTTGCAGGCCCCATCACGGAAAAACCCGGTCAGCGGATCGCGCGAGCAATGGGCAAGAACACCGCCCAGAACGTTGATACTGTCCTGTTTCTGCATGGTGCCACCTTACAGGCTTTGGGCGATTTTGCGGAACATTTCTATGTTCTGGTCGCTGACGCCGGGTTCCCGGAACTTGCGGTCGGCGCCGGTGGTGACGATCAGGACCCCTCTGGGCTGGTCGAAATAGATGTACTGGCCATATATGCCACGCGCCAGAAACTCTCCCTCATGAGCGCCAACGGGAATCCACCATTGATAGCCATAACCGATTTTCCCCGGCGCTGTCGGGGCTGAAGGTTGAACCGATTTGGCGATCCAGTCAGCAGGCACCAGTTGCTGGCCATCATGTTGGCCGTTCTGCAGGATCATTTGCCCAAACCGTGCCAGATCGCGGGTTGTGAAATTCAGCCCTCCTAACGCAAATGCCACTCCGGCCCCATCCGTCAGGTAATATCCGTCATGCTCTAGCCCTAGCGGTGCGATAACCTTTTCGGCCATCAACTCGGTTACACTGCGGCCGGTTGCACCCCGGATCACCATGGCGATGACATGTGTGTCGATCGAGACATATTGCCAGGTCTCACCGGGTTCGGCGAACGTGTCGCGAAGATCGGCGGCAAAATCGTCCAACGCGCCGCCCAGAGCGATCACCCGGCCCATCCGATTGATGTCGGAATCGTAGTCCAGATAATCTTCGTCGAAAGTGACGCCGCTTGCCATATTCAACACGTTGCGGATCGTGGCCGTGTCATAGGCGCTGCCTTTCATTTTGGGCGCATATTTGGTGACCGGATCGTCCAGCGAGTCGATTGCGCCTTCCGCCACCAGAATGCCGAACAGCGCAGACAGATAGCTTTTGGACACGGACCAAGCGATGCGTTTGTCTTCGGCAGAGGTGCCGAGATAATACGCCTCGAATTCGATCTGGCCATCCTGCAGCACCAGCAATGACGTCACCGCCCGATCCGCGATCCAGCGATCTGTCCCGTCCGGCAGATCAAAGCCCGTCCCATAAGGCAGATCCCACGTTGGCCCATCGCCGCGCGACAAATTGGTCGTCAGAAACGCCTGATCCATATGAGAAAAGTTGTGAACGATCTTGTCTTCGGAAAACAACGCGTTCACTGCCATAAGACGCTGAATTTCTTCGCGTTTCCAGAATCCTACAACCGCTGCCGCCAGCACCAGCATCAAAACGATGCGCAGCAGCCATTTAAAGAACGCTCTCATCAATAGCCTCCGTTTCATGTATCTTATTGGAGCGTGCCAGGGTCCGGCCTGCAAACGATACGTCACGGCAACGAGGGCGTTTCTATTTGAATTTGTCCAGCAGCTTTTGCATGGCTGAGCGATTGTTCGCCTCTGCGGCAGGGGTCGGTTTCCCGGCAACCTCGGCCTTGTCGGGTTTCGATTTAGAAGACCGTGGTGGCGCGGTGCGCAGGGCAACTGCGTTCATGAACTTGCCGCTTTCTCCGTCAGCCAGATAGCCAGCCCCGTCAGACACGCCGCGCAGGACGTCATCCAGCCAATCGGCATCCGCTTTGGCAAAATCACCCAGCACATAGGGCGAGACCATTTCTTTGCGCCCCGGATGCCCGATGCCCAGCCGCACCCGGTCATAGGCCGGGCTGATATGTTCATGAACCGAGCGGAGCCCGTTATGCCCCGCATGCCCGCCACCTGCTTTAACCCGAACTTTGCCTGGCGCCAGGTCCAGTTCGTCGTGAAAAACCGTCACATCGGTCGAGTCGAGCTTGTAAAACCGCATCGCTTCGCCCACGGACTGGCCCGAGCGGTTCATGAAAGTTTGTGGTTTGATCAGCAGAACTTTTTCAGCGCCCAAACGCCCTTCTGCAAGCTCGGCCTGAAACTTGGACTTCCATGGACCAAACCCGTGATCCTGCGCGATCCGATCCACAGCCATGAAACCGATATTATGCCGGTTCCGGGCATATTTCTGCCCCGGATTTCCCAAGCCGACAAACAGTTTCATGGCAATGTCCCCAACTGCGTTACTTACCCGGTTGATGGCACAATTTGCCGCCCGGTTTCCAGCCCAACAAGGCAACAAAAAACGGGGTCCCCCAAGGACCCCGTTTCACATTCGGATGCGATCCGAACTTATTCTTCGGTGGCTTCTTCCTGGCCGACGACTTCAACCTCGTCCGCGGCCACTTCGTCGCCTTCTTCATCATCGCTTGTCGACAGGCCGGTCGGTGCCGACACGTTGGCGATCACAAAGTCGCGGTCGATCGTCGGCTTTGTGCCGGCGGGCAGATCAACCGACGAGATGGTGGCGACGTCATTGATCTCCATGCCGGTCAGATCAACGGTGATCTTCTCAGGAATGTCACCCGCAGTGCAGACCAGTTCGACTTCCGGGCGCACAACGGTCAGAACGCCGCCCTTCTTGATGCCGGGCGCTTCTTCTTCGTTGACGAATTCAACGGGGATGAACAACGCGATCTTGGTGGTCCGACGCAGACGCATCAGGTCCAGGTGGGTGGGCAGGTCTTTGACAACGTCACGCTGAACGTCGCGGCAGATGACGCGGACGTCTTCGTGGCCCTCAACCTTCAGGTTCCACAGGGTTGACTTGAACCGGCCTGCTTTCAGACGCTTGAACAGAACGTTGAACGGGATGTTGATCGGCAGCGGTTCTTTGTCGCCACCAAATACAATGCCCGGAACCATGCCGTCGCGGCGTGCCTGACGAGCGGCGCCCTTGCCTGTCCCCGTCCGTTCCAGAGCTACGAGATCAGGAATCTCTCCAGCCATGATAATTCTCCAATGTTAGGGCGGGCATCCTCCAAGGCTGTATACCCGCGTGAAGCCGCGTCCTTAGCTTGATTCACCCAGTTTGGAAAGTGGTTTTTGAACCTTTGGGACCAAAGCGAGGCTCTGCCTCGCGCTCCGGGATATTTATAGCCAGATGAAGAACGGATCCCCTGCTTCA
The DNA here is from genome assembly GCF_056531905.1 of Ruegeria sp. K11. Lineage (NCBI taxonomy): Bacteria > Pseudomonadati > Pseudomonadota > Alphaproteobacteria > Rhodobacterales > Roseobacteraceae > Ruegeria > Ruegeria sp. K11. The sequence goes on along the minus strand of NZ_JBQFMP010000004.1, from coordinate 223,681 downwards.
TCTGGCTGAAAATATCCCGGGGGAGGCGCCCAAAGGGCGGCGGGGGCAGCGCCCCCATGGCCCGATGGTCAATCTTGCCACCGACCTCCGAAATCCTGAGGCACCAGCAGGTTATGGCGCCCCAGATCATCGACTTTTCGTTCGCCACATAAAGCCATGGTTGTATCGAGCTCTTTTTGGATGACATCCAACGCTGTGGTCACACCCTTTTGCCCCATCGCTCCCAATCCGTAGATGAAGGCCCGACCAATAAATGTACCCTTGGCCCCCAAAGCCAAGGCTTTGAGTACGTCCTGACCTGAGCGGATTCCGCTGTCGAGATGCACTTCGACATCATCACCCACCGCATCCATGATTTCGGGCAGCACCCGGATGGAACTCAGCGCCCCGTCCAGCTGACGCCCCCCGTGGTTCGAGACGACGATGGCATCAGCACCTAATTTGGCCGCCATCTTGGCATCTTCAGCGTCCAGAATCCCCTTGAGGATGACTTTCCCGCCCCATTGTTCCATCAGCTTCTCGACTTTTTTCCAGTCGAGGCTGGGGTCGAATTGTTCTGCGGTCCAGGCCCCCAGTGCTCTGGTGTCGGACACGCTGTCAACATGTCCGACGATATTGCCGAATTCTCGCCTTTTAGCCCCAAGCATTTCGATACCCCAGGCCCATTTGGTCATGAGATTGGCAATTGTCTTTGGGGTCAGTTTGGGCGGGGCAGACAGGCCGTTTTTCAGGTCTTTGTGCCGCTGGCCCAAAATCTGAAGGTCAAGCGTGATCACAAGAGCCGAGCACTTTGCGTCCTTGGCCCGCTGGATCAGGCGTGAGACATAGTCTTCGTCTTTCATCGTATAAAGCTGAAACCAGAACGGGTGTGTTGTCGCTTCGGCCACGTCCTCAATCGAATTGATCGACATGGTCGAGAGCGTGAAAGGGACGCCAAACGCTTCAGCCGCCCGGGCGGCCTTGATCTCACCATCGGCGTGTTGCATCCCGGTCAGGCCGACCGGAGCCAGAGCCACGGGCATCGATACATCTTGTCCGATCATCTGTGACGCTGTGGAGCGTCCGGACATGTCAACGGCCACTCTTTGCCGCAGCCGGATGTCATCGAAATCCGAGGAATTTTCGCGAAATGTCTGCTCGGTCCAGCTGCCGCTTTCGGTGTAGTCGAAAAACATGCGCGGAACGCGGCGTTCATAGATGCGCTTGAGGTCCTCGATATTGGTGATGATGGGCATGTGTTCTGGACCTCCTCGGGATTGGTGAGGTTTGTTTACCAATCATTTGGAAGGCCCGCAACGATCACCGGCGCGATATGACCGCGCAGCCCTACAGAAGGGCGTACCCGTCGGGAAGGTGGCATTTCTGCGATGGGATGTCAGGCCGAGTGGGCTCCGTCTGACAGAGTTTTTACGAATTCCAGCACCTCGGGGACTGGTTTTCCCGCGGCGATCTGGCTGACAATGGCAGACCCGACAACCGCGCCATCCGCGACGCTTGCAATGGCACGGGATTTTTCCGGTGTGTTGATGCCAAAGCCCACGATCACAGGCAGATCGGTGGCGGACTTGATTCGCGCCACCTCTGGTCCGACATCTGTGGCCTGCGCTTCGGCGGCACCGGTAATGCCTGTGATGGACACATAGTAGACAAAGCCCGATGTGTTTTGCAGAACACGCGGCAGGCGCGTGTCGTCTGTGGTTGGCGTGGCAAGGCGGATAAAGTTCAAACCCGCAGCTTGCGCGGGCAGGCACAGTTCTTCGTCTTCTTCGGGGGGCAGGTCGACCACGATCAGCCCGTCAATTCCAGCAGCCTTGGCGTCGGCCAGAAAGGTCTCAACGCCCCGGCTGTAGATTGGATTGTAATACCCCATCAGAACGATAGGCGTCGTGTCATCCGTTTCCCGAAACGCGCGGGCCAGATCGAGCGTGCGCTGTAACGTCATGCCGGCTTCCAGCGCCCGCTGTCCGGCTGCCTGAATCGTCGGGCCGTCCGCCATCGGGTCGGTGAAGGGCAGGCCCAGTTCGATCACATCCACGCCTGCGCCGGGCAAGCCTTTGACGATCTCAAGCGAGGTGTCGTAATCCGGATCTCCGGCCATGATATAGGCAACAAATGCCTTTTTGCCTTCGGCTGTCAGGGCCGCGAATTTGGCGTCGATACGGGTCATCTGTGATCCTTGCATGCAGGTTTGACCCTGATGTGCAAAAACTTGGCCCGGAAATCAATCCCGCACCGACAGATTGCCTCAGAACCCGTAATGATACCGCAGGAACAGCGCATTTACTCCGGGGTTGAAGCTTTCTGTGCTTGCGTTTGACTTGTGTGTGATCGCCAACGAGATACTGTTGCCGCTGTCCAAAGTGTAGCCGACGCCCAAAAGGCTGCGGATTTGGAAATTGCCGCCAAGATCATTGTCATCATTCGAGGCATTGTAATAGCCGGGGAACACGCTGACTTCGGCGAACCAGCGGTCCGCGAAGGTGTAGACGCCAAACAGCCCGGCACCGATATGCGTATCACCATCGGTGTCCACCGTCAGTGCCGTTCCCCAGCCCGCGCTGAATCGCGTCGCTTGGTGAAATGGGCGATGCTGATATTCCAGCGAAAAGATGGTCTGATCTTCGCCGTTGCTGCTGGAGAAATCTGCGTAGCCCGCGCCAAAAATGACCGACTGGGCCTGAACTGCGGATGCGGCAAAGATCGTAAACACGAGGATTAAAAGAGATTTCATGACGGTGCTTCGACTTGTTTTGTTGTGGTGACCCTGTGACTAATGGTCAATTTTTAGGCATCTCGCAATGGGACTGGGGCATCACAGTGCCGTGATGTTGCCATGCGGACTCGCCTGGCAGATGACCACAGACCTGCATGCGTTCGGGTTGCGCATTTGCGCGGACCTGCCTAGAAGACGCCGTCGTATCGCTTCAGGAGGCCGCAATGGGCTTTAAAATGGGAATCGTGGGTCTGCCGAATGTCGGCAAGTCGACCCTGTTCAATGCGTTGACCAAGACCGCAGCCGCACAGGCGGCCAACTTCCCGTTTTGCACGATCGAGCCCAATGTGGGTGACGTCGCCGTACCCGATGACCGGCTCGACAAACTTGCGGCGATTGCGTCGTCCAAACGGATCATCCCGACCCGCATGACCTTTGTGGATATCGCGGGCCTGGTGAAAGGGGCGTCGAAAGGCGAGGGGCTAGGCAACCAGTTTCTGGCCAATATTCGTGAAACCGACGCGATTGCCCATGTGCTGCGCTGTTTCGAAGACGGTGACGTGACTCATGTGGACGGTCGCGTTGATCCGGTGGCCGATGCCGACACGATTGAGACCGAGCTTATGCTGGCCGATCTGGAAAGCATCGAAAAGCGCCGCGCCAATCTGGTGCGCAAGCTGAAAGGCAACGACAAAGAAGCGGCGCAGCAGGACCGCCTGCTGGCCGAGGCGCAGGCGATGTTGGAGAGCGGCAAACCAGCGCGTCTGGTCGAGGTTTCGGCCGAAGACGCCAAGGCGTGGAAGATGCTGCAACTGCTGACCACCAAGCCGGTGCTCTATGTCTGCAACGTGTCCGAGGAAGAAGCCGCCGAGGGCAATGAATATTCCGCCAAGGTCGCCGAAATGGCGGCTGCGCAGGGCAACGCCCACGTCATCATCAGCGCCAAGATCGAAGAAGAGATCAGCCTGCTGGAAGTGGACGAGGCGCAAATGTTCCTTGAGGAAATGGGTCTGGAAGAACCCGGCCTCGACCGCCTGATCCGCGCCGGTTACGACCTGCTGCACTTGGAAACCTATTTCACCGTCGGCCCGAAGGAGGCCCGCGCCTGGACCATTCGCACCGGCACCGCCGCGCCGCAGGCCGCTGGCGTGATCCATGGAGATTTCGAAAAGGGTTTCATCCGCGCCGAAACCATCGCCTATGACGACTACATCGCCGCGAATGGTGAACAGGGTGCGAAAGAGGCGGGCAAAATGCGGGCCGAGGGCAAGGGCTACATCGTCAAGGACGGCGATGTGATGCATTTCCTGTTTAATACGTAAGAGTAGATTGCTGCGGCCCAGCTGAGCGCATGATGGGTTGTACTTTACCGACGTTAATGACCGCTTAGAGCCAAGATTGACCGAGTAGTCTCTAAAGTGCACAACTAAATCGTTGAAAATGTTGCTGCGAACCAGACTAAAGGCGTTGAATGCGGATTGCTTGGAAAATGGTCGGCACAGGGGTCGCCAGTTTCGCGGTGACATGGCTGCTGTTTGTATCGATTTACCGACCAACCGACCATGACTACCTCATCACCACAACATCGTATTATTTCAAGCGTATGTCTGAAATCGGACACACCGACGCTGCATCGTTTTCGGATTGTAGGCTCGAAGAAGCCGACGCCACCGACCGAGATACGGGAGTTTCGATGTTTGGGCTTTGTCGGAGTGAGACCGACGGGGAAACGTTTCACTTTGCCATCGCTCTGAGCCCTACCGCGAGCTTCGTTTACGCTGACATGGAACGGCTAAGCGCTAACGACTGACGGCAGCTTTGTCCCGCATACCCGACAATCTGTATGCTCCCGAGGCTGCGCGTTTTTGAGTTCTCTTTCTGACGTTAACGCTGTTTTCCAGCGGGTCAGTGGGTCATTCTTTCCTCTCAAGTCGAAACCCCTTTAATGTGGGTGCCGACCCGCCTATCGAGACACCCTCAAAATGATCGAAATCCGTGACCTTCAACTGCTCAGCGCCCTTGCGCGGCATCGTCATTTCGCCAAGGCAGCCGAGGAGTGCGGGATTTCTCAGCCTGCGTTCTCGATGCGCATTCGAAACCTTGAGGATCGGCTCGGCGTCTCCATCGTGCGCCGCGCCAACCGGTTTCAGGGTCTGACCGAAGAGGGCGAGATGATCGTTCAGCGGGCGCGGCGCATTCTGGATGAGACCAAGGCGCTGGAACAGCAGGTGCTGGCTTCGAAGGGGGAGATCACCGGGACACTGATCCTTGGCGTGATTCCGACTGCGATCGCGTTTACCGGCCGGCTCATCAAGCGGCTGCGCGACGCCCATCCGCGTATCGTCGCGCGGATCGAGACCATGTCGGCCACCGCCATTCAGCACCGGCTGGATGAGGGCAGTCTGGATGCAGGCATCACCTATGGCGACAGCATCGGAACCGATTTGCGTGAAGTTCAACCGCTTTATGAAGAAACCTATGTCCTGTTGATCCCATCCCATATGACCGGGGAAACCGGTCCGATCCCATGGGCGCAGGTTGCCGAATTTCCCATCAGCCTGCTTGAACCGCAGATGCAGAACCGGCGTATTCTTGACCGTATCTTCGCCGAACAGGGTCTGCACCCCCATGTGGTGGCGGAAACCAGCGGCTTCACCGCCTCGATGGTCATGGCGCGCGAGGGGTTGGCAGCCACGGTTGTGCCCCGGATTCTGGTGCGGGCGCTGGGTGATCTGAAAGGGACAAAGGTACTGCCTCTGATCGATCCTGTGGTCAGCAAGCCGATCTGTCTGGCCACGCTCAGCCGCGATCCTGAATTGCCAACGGTCGAGGCGCTGCGAGCCGTTGTCGCCTCCTTACGGTGATAAGATGTCGTTATCGTGCGATTGAAATATGCGATTTGACGATATGCTGATCTGATGAGACACGGGGCCTGAATCGGAGGGCATCATGGCACCATTAGATACCAAGCCATCGGGCGCACCCAAAGGCGTCTGGAAGTCAGGTAAAGGCAAAGGGCGGCACACGCCCAAGGGTCGTCAGTTCACGGATGAGGCGCAGGCCGAGATCGCGCGCCTGCTGGGCGATCGCCCCCGTCGCCGCGATCTGCTGATCGAATTTCTGCATTTGATTCAGGACGAACACGGCCATATCAGTTCCGACCACATCGCCGCTCTGGCTGTCGAGATGCGCATTGGTCAGGCCGAGATCTACGAGACCGCCACCTTCTACGCCCATTTCGACGTGGTGAAAGAGGGCGAGACGCCTCCGCCTGCCTTGACGATCCGCGTCTGTGATTCTTTGTCCTGCGAAATGGCTGGTGCCCAACAGCTGCAAAAGGCGTTGGAGGACGGTCTGGACCCATCCAAGGTTCGTGTTGTCCGGGCACCCTGCATGGGCCGTTGCGACACCGCTCCGGTGCTTGAGATCGGCCACAACCATATCGACCATGCGACCCCCGAGAAGGTTCAGGCTGCGATTGCTGCCGAAGACACCCATGCTCATGTGCCGGAGTATGAAGCCTTTGCCGCTTATGAGGTTAATGGCGGCTATGCCAAACTGAAAGAACTGCGCGAAAGCGGCGATTGGGAAAAGGTGCAGGAAGACGTCTTGTCCTCAGGCCTGCGCGGGCTTGGTGGCGCTGGCTTCCCGTCGGGCAAGAAGTGGGGCTTTGTTCGCATGAACGAAGGCCCGCGCTATCTGGCCGTCAATGGCGACGAGGGCGAACCTGGCACGTTCAAAGACCGCTACTATCTGGAACGCACGCCGCATGTTTTCCTTGAGGGCATGTTGATCGCCGCTTGGGCGGTCGAGGCCGAGACCTGCTTTATCTACATGCGCGACGAATACCCGGCGGTTCTGGAAATTCTGCGCCGCGAGATTGCCGCGCTGGAAGAAGCCGGGATTGTCGAGAAGGGTTATATCGACCTGCGCCGGGGGGCTGGCGCATACATCTGCGGCGAAGAATCCGCGATGATCGAGTCGATTGAAGGTAAGAAGGGCCTGCCGCGTCACCGTCCTCCGTTCGTGGCGCAGGTTGGGGTCTTTAACCGCCCGACGCTCGTGCATAATGTCGAGACGCTCTATTGGGTCACGAAAGTGTGCCGTGAGGGGCCGGAATGCCTCAACAGCACTGAAAAGAATGGCCGTAAGGGCCTGCGCAGCTATTCGGTCTCGGGCCGGGTCGCGAAGCCGGGGGTTTACCTGCTGCCTGCGGGCTCGACCATTCTGGATGTGATTGAAGCCGCCGGGGGTATGGCCGAGGGTCAGACGTTCAAAGCGTATCAACCGGGTGGGCCTTCGTCGGGCCTGCTGCCCGCGTCGATGGACGACATCCCGCTGGATTTCGACACGCTGCAGCCGCATGGCACCTTCATCGGCTCCGCCGCCGTGGTGGTTCTGTCCGATCAGGACACCGCCCGCGACGCGGCGCTGAACATGCTGCGGTTCTTCGAGGACGAAAGCTGTGGCCAGTGTACCCCCTGCCGCGCAGGCTGTGAAAAAGCGGTCAAGCTGATGCAGGCCGACAAGTGGGACACCGATCTGTTGGAGGACCTGTGTCAGGTGATGGGCGACGCCTCGATCTGCGGTCTGGGGCAGGCGGCGCCGAACCCGATCCGCCTTGTCATGAAACACTTCGCTGACGAAATCTGAGGGGAGACAGAGCCATGCTAGACGCAAGCCCAAACAAGACCGTCACCTTCAACCTGAACGGCGAAGATGTCACCGTGCCCGAGGGCTGGACCATCTGGGAAGCCGCCAAGGGGCAGGGGTTCACCATCCCGCACCTGTGCCACAAACCGCAGCCGGGTTATCGCCCCGACGGCAACTGCCGCGCCTGTATGGTTGAGGTGGAAGGCGAGCGTACGCTGGTCGCCTCGTGTATCCGCCCTGCCGCAGACGGTATGGTGGTAAAAACCGACAGCGACCGGGCCGAGAAATCGCGCGCCATGGTCATGGAACTGCTGGTCGCGGATCAGCCGAAAGAGGCGCACGATACCTCAAGCCATTTCTGGGACATGGCCAAGCTGAGTGATGTCAGCGACAGCCGGTTCCCGGCAAAAGAGGCCGAGAAAATCCCGCTGCTGGATGACAGCCACGTTGCGATGCGCGTCAATCTGGACGCGTGTATCAACTGCAACCTCTGCGTCCGCGCCTGCCGCGAGGTTCAGGTGAATGACGTGATCGGCATGGCTGGTCGCGGGCATACCGCGCAGGTGGTGTTCGACCAGAACGATCCGATGGGCGATTCAACCTGCGTGGCCTGCGGTGAATGCGTTCAAGCCTGCCCAACCGGCGCACTGATGCCTGCCACCGTGCTGGACGACCAGCAGAAGGGTGACAGCAAGGATTACGATAGCGAAACCGAAAGCGTCTGCCCGTTCTGCGGTGTGGGCTGTAAAGTCTCGCTGAAGGTCAAGGACGGCAAGGTCAAATATGTCGAGGGCATCAACGGCCCCGCCAACGAAGGCCGCCTTTGCGTCAAAGGCCGGTTCGGCTTTGACTATATCCATCACCCGCACCGCCTGACCAAGCCGCTGATCCGGCGCGAGGACGCGCCTGCCAAGGGCCTGAATGTCGATCCCGCGAACCTGTCGACCCATTTCCGCGAAGCGACATGGGAAGAGGCGATGGACCTGGCCGCCACCAGGCTGAAAGCCCTGCGCGACGAAGACCCGCGAAGCGTGGCCGGCTTTGGCTCGGCCAAATGCACCAACGAAGAAGCCTATCTGTTCCAGAAGTTCATTCGGCAGGGTTTCAAGCACAACAACGTCGACCACTGCACCCGTCTGTGCCACGCCTCGTCTGTGGCAGCCCTGATCGAGAACACAGGCTCGGGCGGCGTGACAGCGGCGTTTAACGACATCAAGGATGCGGATGTGGCGATCATCATCGGGGCTAACCCGATCGAAAACCACCCCGTCGCGGCCACCTATTTCAAGCAATTCGCCAAGCGTGGCGGCAAGCTGATCGTGATGGACCCGCGTGGCGTCGGTATGCGTAAATTCGCGGACGAAATGCTGCAGTTCCGTCCGGGGGCTGATGTCTCGATGCTCAACGCGATCATGAACGTGATCGTTGAAGAGGAGCTCTATGACAGCCAGTACATCCACCGCTGGACCGAGAACTGGGAGGCCGAGAAAGAACATCTGCGCCAGTTCACGCCTGAGGCGATGGCGCCGATCTGTGGCATCGAACCCGATCAACTGCGCCGGGTCGCGCGCACCTTCGCGCAGGCCAAGGCCGGGCTGATCTTCTGGGGTATGGGCGTCAGCCAGCACATCCACGGCACGGACAACTCGCGCTGCCTGATCTCGCTGGCCTTGATGACTGGTAACGTCGGCAAACCTGGTGCGGGCCTGCATCCGCTGCGCGGTCAGAACAACGTGCAGGGTGCATCCGATGCTGGCCTTATCCCGATGTTCCTGCCTGACTATCAGACTGTCACCGACGATGGCATCCGCTCCAAGTTCAACGAGGTCTGGAATTCGGACGACTTCTCGAATGAAAAGGGCCTGACCGTCACCGAGATCATCGACCAGATCTATGCGGGCAGCATCAAAGGTATGTATATCCTGGGTGAAAACCCGGCCATGTCGGACCCGGATGTGAATCATGCCCGCGAAGCGTTGGCGAAGCTGGACCTGATGATCGTTCAGGATATTTTCCTGACCGAAACGGCAAACTATGCCGACATCATCCTGCCCGCCTCGGCGCTGTATGAAAAGAACGGCACCGTTTCGAACACCAACCGTCAGGTACAGCGGGTGCGCCCCGCCGTGACGCCTCCGGGTGAGGCGCGCGAGGATTGGTCGATTACCGTTGAACTGGCACAGCGGATCGGACTGAACTGGGACTATACCGATGTGTCTCAGGTCTTTGCCGAGATGAAGTTGACGATGAAATCGCTCGACAACATCACTTGGGACCGGCTTGAAACCGAGACGATCACCTATCCGTCCCTGTCCGATACCGATCCGGGCCAGTCTATCGTGTTTGGCGATGGCTTCCCGCGCGCGGGCGGCAAAGCCAAGTTCACCCCGGCCAGCGTCATCCCGCCGGATGAGGCCCCGGATGAGGAATACCCGATGATTGCCACAACGGGGCGGCAACTGGAACACTGGCATACCGGGTCGATGACCCGCCGGTCCAACGTTCTGGATGCTGTGGAACCGGAGGCGAACTGTTCGATGAACCCGCGCACGCTCAAGCTGATGGGGATCGAACCGGGCGAGACGATCCGCCTGACGACGCGCCGCGGCTCGATTGAGATCATGGTACGCGCCGACCGGGCGATTGCCGAGGATATGGTGTTTATCCCGTTCGCCTATGTCGAGGCTGCGGCGAATATCCTGACCAACTCGGCCATCGACCCCTATGGTAAGATCCCCGAGTTCAAGTTCTCGGCCATCCGTGTTGAGAAGATCGAGGACGCGATCGCGGCGGAATAAACGACTATACAGCCAAAATGAACAGGGCGGCCTTATGGCCGCCCTTCGTTCTTTATGGATTTCTCTGACGCTAGTAATCCCGACCGAAGAAAATGCCGATCCCGGTTTCACCCTGACCATCCACCGTTCCCTTCACGGTGAAGCTGTCGCTTACATCGAGGTTCAGGTTCACCTCGGTGTTGCCCTCGGTGTTGACGGTGAAATCGGTATAAAGATTGTCGCTCAGATAGGCCCCCGCGCCAAGACTGCCTGCGCCGCCTTCGGATGCACCAATGTCTATCGTGTCGACACCGGTCGCCTCGCGCACGCCTTTGGTGGCATCTCCTCCGGCCCCGCTGAGCTGTGCCAGAGAAGCGGCCATCTGCGCGATGACAAAGGGCGATAGTTCCGAGAACCGGTTACCGAACAGCAGCATTGCCAGGGCTTCCTCGGTCGGGCGTTCAGGATCCGAGAACACGTCGATCTCGGGCGCATTCAAAGGGCCGACAATTTCGATGGTTGCGGTGCCGTCCGAGGTACTGGTGGACGAGGCAAACTCGATAAACGGCGTCAGGTCGCCCTGCAATGAGACGATCCCCTTGGTCAAAGCCAGACGACGGCCCAGAATGTCGAAGTTCCCGCGGATCAGTTCGATCTGACCGGACGGGACCACAGCGGTCGACGTACCGCCGATCTGAATGCGCCCACCCAATTCTGCATTCACGCCGCGCCCCCGGACAAAAACCGCCTTGGGAAAAGAAAGACCGATGTTCAGAGCAATCCGCGAGTCGCTTTTGGTGGTCTCTTCGTTCGCCACCAGGTTTGCGCGCTCCCGCGTGACAAAACTGGCATTGCTCTCGTTGATATGCTCGATCTCGGGGATAGGGGCCGCGCCAATCGCGCCAGTCGCTGCGGCGAGGTTGATGTTGGTTTCTCCGAAATTGATTTGCCCCGCCAAGCTGCTGTTCCCCGCCAGCGCACCCGTCAGGGCGATCTGGCCGTTCAGGATCGTTTCGTAAAGCAGCTTGTCTGTCAGAACCAGATCGTTCAGCGTGGTGGTGATCTGCGCGTTGAAAGGCGGCGTCAGATCCACCGGTCCGGTGATCGTGAACCCGCCGCCCGCGCGCACGCCGCCCTCCATCGAAATGGTAGCGCGGCTTTGTGCAAGGTCGATGGAACCGCCGATACCGGTAATGGTCTGGCCAACTTCGGGCAAAGCCAGAGACGTGCCCGAGGTTGTGATAGTGCCGCTGAGCGCATCCAAAGACGGTGCACCTTTCAGCGCCATGTCAAACCGGACAGCCCCTTGCAGGGTGTTGGGCGAGATGAAGGCGTTCGCCAAAGCAATATTCGCGCCCCCTTGCAGTTTCAGATCAGCGGTGCCTTCAGCTTCATTGAAGGTGCCGTTGACCGTACTGTTGATATTCGCAGGACCCTGAGCCGAGGACTCAATCGTCCACACCCCGTTTTCCCTACGGGCGGTTCCGTTCGAGGTCACTGTGCCGGGAAATTCGGGTGCAAACCGCTCGATCCGGTTCAGCCGGGCGTTAAAGGTCAGGTCTGCATCGCCATTTGCGTCCACGGCTCCGGTCAGGGCCGCGAACGAGCTTTGGGGGCCATCGACCCGGATTTCACCTTCTACGCCCGACCCGGTCGGGGCTGCATTGCCCGACAGGCTCAATGGCCCTGACATGACCGGAGACAGGCGTCCCAAATCGTCCAGGCGCGCGGTGAAATCCAACCCTCCGGCGCTGCGATCCAGATGTCCTGACGCGTTGGCGGTCAGCGCGGTGCCGGTCAGTTGGAATGTTCGGATGACGATGCCCTTTTCGCTGTCTTCTCCGGCATCTACAGTCAGCGTCGTGCGCCCCTTTATCACGGCGTCCAACGGTTTGATCCCGGTCGTGATATCATCGGCAACGACGTTGCCCTGAACGTCGAAATTCGTGCTTCCCTTTGTGCCGTAGCCTTCCACATTGCCCGAGATCGACCCGGCCAGATCGCGACCGGCCAGCGCCGAGAACAATGACAGGTCAGGTGCCGAGACCTGTGCTTTGCCATCAACGGCAAAATTACCCGTCGGGTCATCGATGGTTGCGGCGACCTGCGCGGTCAGCGCGTTGCCATTGACGGTGGCGTTGCGAATGGTGATCTGATCGCCCTGACGCGCACCGTCCAGTTCGATCAGAACCTGACCCGCCAGTAAGGGATCGAACTCGGCAAGCCCGGTCTGCAGATTGTCGCCGGACAGCTTTGCCGTTCCATCGAATTCAAGCGATTGCGCATTGCCGGACCCATCGACTTCGGCCTCGACGGCACCCGACAATTGCTGTTTGGCCAGTCCCGAGAAAACTGACAGGTCTGGCGCACTGACCTTTGCGTTGCCATCAAACCCGATCTTGCCTGTCGGGTCCTCAATCGTGGCTGCAACTTGCGCGGTCAGGACCTGCGCATTGATCTTTGCATCGCGAACAGTGACCGTTTCGCCCTGTCGTGCGCCGTCAAACTCAACCAGAACATCGCCTTCCAACAGCGGGTCGAACTCTGCCAACCCGGTCTGGATGTTTTTCCCCGATACACGCGCAGTTCCGTCAAATTCCAGCGTTTGTACCGTTCCCGTACCGTCAAGCTCGGCCTCGACCGCGCCCGAGAGATCTTGCTTGGCCAGTCCCGAAAAGATCGACAGATCATCCGCCTTGACACTGGCCTGACCATCTATGGTCAGGTTTCCGTCCGGGGTGGTGACGTCTCCGCTGGCCTGCGCGGTGAGCGTTTCGCCCGTGATCGTGAACGTGCGGATCGTGATGCCATCAGCGCCGCGTTTCGCATCCAGAGTGATATCGGTTTCACCTTTGATGACCGGGTCGATGTCGTCACGTCCGGTGACAAGTTCGCGCCCGGCGACGGTGACCGTGCCGTCGAAACTCTGCTCAAGCGGCGACCCGACGCCCTTGATCTGAACCGAGGCAGAGCCGCCCAGATCAAGCCCGGCGATATCTGAAAACCGCGTCAGATCACTGGCGTTCAACGCGGCCGATCCATCGATTTTCAGACCGCTGGCCAGCCCGCTGATCAGTGCGTCAGCCGTCAGATCATAGTCGCTGCCAACAAGTTCGACGGCAGACAGCCGCAAGGACTGGTCGCTGCCATAGTCAAACTGACCGTCCAGCGTAATGCGATCCCCTATGGCGGTGTTCAGCGGTGGGTCGGACATATCGATCCCGTCCAGTGCCGCCTGAATGTCGCCATTCAGTGCCAGCCCGCTGCTTTGATCCAGCGTGCCCTGCCCGCTGATCCGGGCGTGCTCAAGGTTGACCTGTGGGGTCGAAACCTCATTGGCTGTCAGGCTTAGATCCCACAGGCTGCCATTTCGGGCATCAAACAGGGCCGAGATTTGCGCGGCACCGATGGATGTGTCGCCGCCACTGACCGGCAAGACCACGGTTTCCCCATCTGGCGGCGTGATCCGGCCCTGAAGCGCCAGCAATTGCAACGCCCCTCCGGCCGCAAGGCTCAGCTGACTTTCCAGTTTCAGCGCCTCGGACGTGATTTCAATGTCGGAAATCTCCAGCGCGCCTTCGGGTTGGGTCCGGCCATCAACAAACAGCTTGGTGTCGGTGCCAAAGAACGGGTCCATATCCTCGGTCAGAAATGGCGTCAGATCGCCCCCCAGATCGGCGGTAAAGGCGATGCCGTCGCTGGCGCTTGCTGCTGCTGTGGGGGCCGAACGCAACCGCACCTGACCCGTCACGCGTAGCTGATCGTCACTGCTGAGCCCGATATCGGCGGTAAAATCCGACACTGGCCCAGATCCTTTGGCCGTCAGCGCGATGGGGGGGCTGTCCGGAATACCCAGCGCGGTCGAAATCAACCCGCCGGAGGCTTCGGTCACAGTCAGGTCCAGATCGATCTGGCTGCTTTCGTTCTGAAAACCGGCGGTCAGATCGATCGTGTCACCTGCACGGTCTACACGGTCGATGTCCAGTTTGGTATCCAGCGTCCCATCTGCCAGGTTCAGGTTACCTTCGACTTTCAGATCGGCTGCAACCCCGATCAACGGTTGGCCGAGCGAAAGATCATCAATCCGAAGTTCGCCAATCTCGATGGCGACCGGCAGTTCCGGCAATTGAAAAGGCTGCGTCTCCGCCGAAGGCGGCGGGGCCTCTTTGGTTGTTGTGCCCGGGGCCCGCGCAATGTCGATTTCCTGCGCCACCAGCGCATTGACCGAGAATCTGCCGCGCAACAAGGCCAGCCGGTTCCAGTCCAGTTCGGCACCTTTGATGGTCAACCAGATGCCCTGATCATCGGCGACGGTGATCTCTTGGATCGTGGCGCGGGAACTCAGCGCGCCCTGCAGACCGACCACACGTACATTTTGGTCATCGCCCGACAAGGTGTCCTGCAGGAACCGCTCGATCATGCTGCCACCCTCTTCGTCCTGCGCAACAGCAGGCAGAGGGGCGATGATCGCTGTCGCGGCGATCAGCAGAGGATATGCAGTGCGACGCATCAAAACGCTTGTCCGATCCCAAGGTAAAACTGCAGACCTTCACCCGTGTCGCCCTGAACCGGCACGGCCAGGTCGAACCGCAAGGGGCCAAACCCACCAAGATCATAACGAACCCCGATCCCGGCGCCAGAGTGTTCCTGCGACCCGCTGCCAACGAACGAGGACAAATCAACCGCGCCGTAATCGTAGAAGCCGACCAGAGACAGGCTGTCGGTGACACGCCCGCGCACTTCACCGGACAAGCCCAGGAAGGACAATCCGCCTGCCACTTCGTTTCCGACCGGAATTCCGAGGCTTTCAAACGGCTGGCCGCGAACAGTGCCCGCCCCGCCGGAATAGAACAGGAAGTCCGGAGTGACCCCATCTATGGACGGTCCGAACACCGAACCCACCTGAATGCGTCCTGCAAAGACAATGTTGCCGTTGCCGCCAAGGCTTGTATAGGCACGTGCGTCTGCAAACAGACGCATACCGGTATCCGTGCCCGAGAGGCCCACGAAAGGCATCGCCTGTGCGTCCAGATAGTAGCCCCTGGTCGCGCTGACCTTGTTGTCGCGCTGATCCCATTCGGATCGGAAAGGCAGGATGAAATACCTGAACTTTCGCCCCGATCCAAAGGCATCATCCGCGTCTGACAATTGAAACCCAGCCGAAGCTTCGGCGTATAGCCTGTCGGAAAACGTGCGCCGCAAACCATAGGCCAGCGATGCAACGGACACGTTGTAGTTTTCGGTGTTGCGCCGTTCCAGCAAGGCATTCCAGAAGGTGTTGTCATCCGGCCCAAGCCGGTCGGGCTGATCCAGGCGCAGGCCAATCCGACCGTCAAGATTTTCAGTGCCACCAATGTTGCGCAAAGCAAGTTCGAACCGCAGCCGCTGGGCCCGGCGAAAGACGTTGCGGTGGGTCCAGGTCGCGGTCAGGTCGATCCCCTCGCGCGAAGCGACCTCAGCCCCGAACGTGATGCGGCGCGGCGGAAGGTCCTCGAAAGTGGCGTCGAAATCCAGCGTTCCATCCGGGTTGGGCGTTTCGCGTTCCTTGAGCGAAACCAGGCTGAATGTTCCGGTCCGGCGTAGCCGGGTGCCAACTTTCTGCAGCTGCTCGGGGGAATAAACCTCGCCCGACGGAAAGCCCGCAATCTTCTCGATTGATCGGTGGAGCACTTTCGTGTCGCCCTGAATGATCATCTTGCCAAAGGTCAGCTGTGGCCCGGGATCCAGATCAATCGTCGAGTCCAGTTGTGCCTGCGCATGCCGGGCGATGACCGTTTGATCCGCGACAACGGCTTTGGCGTGGCCTGCGTTCCGCCACCCCTGAACACCGTCCGACGCGGCCTGTTGAATGGCGCCCGTAGTGGCCAGCTTACCGCTTGCATAACCTTCGGGCAGCGTTGTCCCGGGGGCGACGGGTTGTACGACCGCCGTGCCAAACTTGTATGTCGGTCCCGGTGTTACGCGGATCACCGCGCGTTTAAACTGAGCCGGAACCTCCAGCGAGTTGATTTCGGCAGCTTCCTGCCCGTCCAGCTTGATGCTGACGACGGGTGCAAAATAACCCTCGTCATACATGATCTGCACGATGGTGCGATAATCGGACAGGGCGGCCGACAAGACTTCGAGCGGAGTATCCAGCCCGCGGGAGTCCGCAGTCAGGACGGATGACGTATCCCGGAGTCGTTCAACCAGATCTTTGGGCGCCCCGCGTGCCGTCAGCCTGGTTTCAAGCGCAGCGGCAATATCGGGGGACAGCACCAGCAATGCGCCCAGAACCAAGCCTTTCAAAAGGCGACGCGGACTGCCCCTGGTCATCATATGGTTCCAACTGCCCCAAGCCGAAATCGTTGTGCTGCGTGTCATACCTCGCAGCTTATTGATTTCATGTTAGAGCATCTGATGGCGATCAGGCAAAGACCTTAAACGGGGAAAAGCGGTGTTTTGGGACCCGCTGTGTTCGCGACGCCCCGCTTTCTTAGAGACCGGCGTTTCTGATCCACCGGACAATGGCCTGGCGGTCTTCGGGCTCCATGAAGGTGACGTTGGCCGGTGGCATGGCATGGCTGACACCGGATTGCAGGTAGATTTGCCGGGCGTTTCGCGCGATATCGCCTTCGGTTTCCAGCAAAACGCCTTTGGGGGCCCAGAGTATGCCATCCCAGACAGGCTCGCGCGCATGGCACATCGAGCATCGACCCAGCACAATGTCATGCGCCTCTTCAAAGCCTTCGGCAGATGCGAATTTTTGTTCGAACGGGGTCAGGGGCTGCGCTTCGGCCTCTTCCAGAGGCGCATACATCGGCGCAGTGGACAGCCACATGATGGCTATAAACAGCAACGACGTCACCGCCCATGTCCATGTCGGGTTGCCTGCCCGCGCGTGGCGGGTGTTGAAGTAATGCCGGATAGTGACACCCATCAGGAACACCAGCGCGGCGATGATCCAGTTGTACTGGGTCGCGAAGGCCAGCGGGTAATGGTTCGACAACATCAGAAACACGACCGGCAGCGTCAGGTAATTGTTATGGGTCGACCGCAGCTTGGCGATCTTGCCGTATTTCGGGTCCGGTGTGCGCCCGTTCTTGAGGTCATCGACCACGATGCGCTGGTTCGGCATGATGATGAAGAACACGTTTGCGGTCATGATCGTGGCCGTGAACGCCCCCAGATGCAGCATCATCGCGCGCCCGGTGAAAATCTGGTTGTATCCCCAGCCCATGACCACCAGCAGCGCGAACAGCAGAACCATCAGCAGGGTCGGGCGCTCGCCCAAACCGGACTTGCACAGGTAGTCATAGATCAGCCAGCCGATGGTCAGAGAGGCTGCCGAGATCAGAATACCCTGCCACAGCGCCAGATCGGCCTTTTGCGCGTCGATCAGGTACAGCTCTCCGCCGACCCAATAGACGATCATCAGCAGCGCAGCACCGCTGAGCCAGGTTGCATAGCTTTCCCATTTGAACCAGGTCAGATGGTCCGGCATCCGTTCGGGCGCGACCAGATATTTCTGGATGTGATAGAAGCCACCGCCATGCACCTGCCATTCCTCACCATCCGCAGGGCCGGGGATATCGCGGTTCAGGCCAAGATCCAGCGCAATGAAGTAAAATGATGATCCGATCCAGGCGATTGCGGTGATGACGTGCAGCCAGCGCACGCCAAAAGCCATCCAGTCCCAGAACACGGCGAAGTCGTACATGAAAGCTCTCTCCGATCAGTTGCCGTCACACTAGGCAAAGGGGCTTTTCTTCGGTATTCCCGTATATTGTCAAACTGTATCAAAAAAAACGATAAGATGTCCTATCTCGACAACATCCGCACCTTTGTTCGCGTCTATGATCTGGGCAGCATGTCCGCCGCCGGGCGGGATTTGCGGATTTCGCCTGCGGTGACTTCGGCGCGAATTTCTCAGTTGGAGGATCATCTGGGCGTCCGTCTGTTTCAGCGCACCACGCGGAACCTGTCTCCGACCGAGCAGGGCAAGGCGTTTTATCCCGGCGCGGTCGCTGTGCTGGATGCTGTGGACGAGGCCGAGGCGCAGGTCACCCATCTGACCGAAGCGCCGCGCGGGTCGCTGTTCGTGGCCGCTCCGCTGGGGGTGGGGCGGCGGCTGCTTGCGCCGCATGTACCTGATTTTCTGTCTGAATATCCCGAGATCGACGTGCGTCTGCGGCTGACAGACCGGTCGGTTGATCTGACCACCGAAGGGTTGGATCTGGCGTTTTTCATCGGCCAGCCCGAGGACAGCACCTTGCGCATTCGCAAGATCGCCGATTGCCAGCGTGTTCTTTGTGCAGCGCCGGAGTATGTGGCTCGCCGCGGGATGCCCGAGAACGGAGCCGACTTGATCGCAGACAAGCATGAATGTCTGAACCTGCGGTTTCCGGGCGCGACCGAGTTTCAGTGGATGCTGGAAACGCCCGAGGGGCCGAAACGGTTCGCGGTATCCGGTCGGTTTGAATGCGACGACGGGGATGTGCTGACCGACTGGGCACTGTCGGGGCAGGGCATTGCGATGAAGCCGGTTTTCGAAGTGGCAGATCATCTCAAGGCAGGGCGCTTGGTGGCCGTGGCGACGCAAACTCCGCCTGTTCCGGTCCAGATGGCGTGCCTTTACACGCACCGGCGGCATCAGGATCCCAAGGCGCGCCTGTTCATGGATTTCATGATCGAGCGGATCGGCAAGGTGGTCCGCGCCTCGGAGCAATCAGCCTAGGCGACCTCCCGCCCCTGTTTGTGCCGTTCCGGCCCTTCACAGCGTTGGGCCAAGCGCCGCGGCAAAGCCGCGGCGCGGTTGCGCATTGAATTACAGGTGCGCGTTCATCCAGGCGGTACCGCAGCGTGCCCGAAGGGCGCGCTGCCTGGCCCAACGGGAGGTGGCCCCGACAGGGGCTTCCGACGGGCGGGAGCGCGCCGCTCTAGCTTCCGCGATAGGTGGAGTAGCCGTAAGGCGACAGCAGCAAGGGCACGTGGTAATGCGCCTGAGGGTCTGACATGCCGAACCGAATGGGAACCTGATCCAGAAACAGGGGATCATCCTCGTCCTGACCAGATGCACGTAAGTAGTCCCCGGCGAAAAAAACCAATTCATAAGTGCCGGTTTCAAACATATCCTGCGGCAGGATCGGCGCGTTGGTGCGCCCGTCCGCGTTGGTCTCGGTCTCGGCAAGTTTCGTGCGCGTGTCGCCCGAAATTCGGTAGAGCGTGATTTTCAGCCCTCCGGCCGGGCAGCCGCGCGCCGTGTCCAGAACATGGGTCGTCAGATAACCAGCCAAGAAAACCTCCTGATTGTATGTCGCGTGAAACAGGTCCTGACCGCGCCGGGCGGGCACGTCGCCTTGTCTTTTTTGTTTGACACAGTCTGTGACAAACCCGGAAGCATTGGGAATGCCGAAACAGTTGGAAACAGTGTTCGGATTGATTTGATAATCCCGCCTCTGTTTCTGGGTTAAGGCTAGTAAAACGAACTGGCCAGGATGACTGATAAGATGACTCCCCCTCGCTATCCCCGCGACATGATCGGCTATGGTGCCAATCCACCGGATGCACAGTGGCCAAACGGGGCCCGGCTGGCTGTTCAGATCGTGCTCAACTACGAAGAGGGCGGCGAAAACTGCGTGCTGCATGGCGACGCCGCCTCAGAGGCCTTTTTGTCCGAAACCGTCGGTGCGGTGCCATGGCCGGGGCAACGCCATTGGAACATGGAATCGATCTACGAATACGGCGCGCGGGCCGGGTTCTGGCGGCTGCACCGGTTGATGCAAGACCTGCCGATCACGGTTTACGGGGTCGCGACGGCGTTGGCACGCTCGCCCGATCAGGTCGCGGCGATGACATCGGCAGGGTGGGAGATTGCCAGTCACGGTCTGAAATGGATCGAGCACAAGGATATGCCTGAAGACCAAGAACGTGCGCAGATCGCCGAGGCCATTCGACTGCATACCGAGGTTGTCGGTGACCGCCCGCTCGGCTGGTATACGGGGCGCTGCTCGGAAAACACCGTGCGTCTTGTTGCTGAAGAGGGCGGTTTTGACTATGTGGCCGACACCTATGCGGACGATCTGCCCTACTGGATGAACATCGCCGGGCGAGATCAGTTGATCGTGCCCTATACGCTGGATTGCAACGACATGCGTTTTGCCACTCCGCAGGGTTTCAACGCGGGCGACCAGTATTACACCTATCTCAAGGATAGCTTCGACGCGCTTTATGCCGAGGGTGAGGCGGGTGCCCCCAAGATGTTGTCGATCGGTCTGCATTGCCGTCTGATCGGGCGGCCCGGGCGGGTGATGGCCCTGAAACGGTTTCTGGATTATGCGCGCGGTTACTCGGATGTGTGGTTTGCCACCCGCCTGCAAATCGCGCAGCATTGGGCGGCATTGCATCCGCCGGTGGCACGCGAAAAGCCATCCGGTATGCAGCGTGATACCTTTGTCGCTGCCTATGGCGGTGTTTTCGAACACTCAGCCTGGATCGCCGAACGTGCATTTGCGCTGGAACTGGGTCCGGCCCATGACACGGCGGGCGGTCTGCACAATGCGTTGACCCGCGTGTTCCGTTCGGCCTCGGAGACTGAGCGGCTGGGCGTTTTGACCGCGCACCCCGATCTGGCAGGCAAGCTGGCGCAAGCCAGGCGGCTGACGCAGGAGAGCACCGCCGAGCAGGCATCCGCGGGGTTGGACGCGTTGACAGACGCGGAGCGCGCGGCCTTCACCGATCTGAACACGCGCTACACTCAGAAATTCGGATTTCCCTTCATCATAGCGGTCCGGGATCACGACAAGGCCTCGATCCTGCAGGCGTTCGAGCGGCGGATTGAGCAAGACCGCGACACCGAGTTCGCCGAGGCGTGCCGTCAGGTCGAACGCATTGCCGCGTTTCGTCTGCAAGATGTGCTGCCGTCATGAAACAAATCGCGACCGCTCCGCTGACGTCGGATGCCTTTGCCCTGTTCGGAGACGTGATCGAGATCACGGGGCAACCGGACAAGATCATCAATCAGGGCCAATGCGGGCGTTTTCACGATCTGGCGCAGATGGAGTTTTCGGATGGCCGAGCCGGGATCAGCCTGTTCAATGCAAATCCGCGATTGTTGCCGTATAAGCTGGACATGGTCGAGCGCCATCCGCTGGGCAGTCAGGCGTTCATTCCCATGACCCATCAGCCCTTTCTGGTGATCGCTGCACCTGACGAAAACGGGAAACCCGGGCAGCCGCAGGCATTCGTAACCTCGCCGGGTCAGGCGATAAACTTCCATCGCGGAACCTGGCATGGTGTTCTGACACCTTTGCATGGTCCGGGCCTGTTTGCCGTTGTTGACCGGATCGGCGCAGGCGCGAACCTAGAGGAGTTCTGGTTCGACGCCCCGTTCGAAATTGTCTCTCGCTTAGGGGTTGGACTATCCGGTGTGCCTTAGCTGGCCGCCATAAGGCGGGCGACATCCAGCATCCGGGCCGAGAATCCCCATTCATTGTCGTACCAGCCAAAAACCCGCACCTGATGCTTTCCGATCTGACGGGTCTCGGGGGCGGCAATCACCAGCGATTCCGGCCGCGTGCGCAGATCGCTTGAGACCAGAGGTTCATCTGTCCAGCCCAGAACCGGCGATCTGTCGACCGCGTCGCGCAAGGCCGCATCAAATGCTGCACCTGACATCCCGCGCTCCAGCGTCACGATCAAATCAACCGCTGAGACGCTGGCGGTCGGAACCCGAACCGCCGCGCCGGAAATCCGGCCCGCCAGATGGGGCAGAACCTCATCAATCAGATGCATGGCGCTGGTGGTTGTGGGCACCATCGACAACGCACCGGCCCGCGACCGGGCCAGATCGCCGCGCGGCGCATCCACCATAGGCTGGCTGTTGGTGTAACAATGGATCGTCGTCATATGACCGGACGCGACCCCCCCTAAACCGTCCAGCACCTTGACCAGCGGTGCCAGCCCGTTTGTGGTGCATGATGCATTGGAAACAACCCGCGCATCGCCCAGCTGATCCTCGTTCGCGCCAAGGACAATCGTGACTTCAGTCGCAGGCGACGGGCCCGAGATCAGGACCTTTGCGGCCCCGGCAACCAATCCCTGTCGGGCCACATCCGAGGTCCGGGCAACACCGGTACAATCCATCAGCACATCTACGCCTGACAAATCCACCTTGCTCAGGTCCGGACTGTGGGTCATCGGGATAGAACGCCCATCTACCCGCAGATGGGCCGGGCCTTGTTCCACACCGCCGGGATAGGGGCCAAAGGTGCTATCGTATTTGAACAGATAGGCACAGGTGTCCAGCGGCGCGATGTCGTTGATCAGTACCAGTTCGACATCGCTGTTCTGCGGCAGGGCCATCAGCTGCCGCAGAATCGTGCGGCCAATCCGGCCGAATCCGTTGATTGCAAGTTTCATAAGCACGCTATGGCAGCGGGTCGGTCGGACCTCAATGCTGCTTTCAGTCAGGGGTCAGTTGCAGCTGACCTGAGAAAAAAACTGCCCCGAGATGTTCTGATACATACTTGAGACAATCGGCTTGCACCCGGTCGCTTCCTGAATCGCGGCAATCGCCTGAACGGTGCGCAAACGGGGCGGCGGGCCAAACGGGTTGAGATTGTTGTTGTCGCGTGTGGCCCTGTAGATGACCGGCGCGTCCGAGACCTGCGTCACCGCCCAGGTGCGACTCATGACGAAAACCGATTTGGTTTCTTCCTTGGCCGCTACCGGCGTGGCATCAAACGCCAATGTTCCGATTACAGCTGCCAATGCCACAAATGCTCCGCGCAGTACCATCACAATCTCCGATGCTAAAACTGCTGTTATTTCAACAGATTCCCGGGCTCATGTGAACCCCTGCCGGTCAAGGGGCCTATCTATGGGCCAGTGACAGCGGCATGTGCCGGTTCACATCCTTGTATAGCAGATAGCGGAAACGCCCCGGACCGCCCGCATAACACGCCTGCGGGCAGAATGCGCGCAGCCACATGTAATCGCCGGCTTCAACCTCTACCCAATCCTGATTCAGGCGATAAACGGCCTTGCCTTCCAGCACATAGAGCCCGTGTTCCATCACATGGGTCTCGGCAAAGGGAATCACCCCACCCGGTTCAAATGTCACGATGTTGACATGCATGTCGTGCCGCAGGTCCTGTGGATCCGCGAACCGGGTGGTGGCCCAGCGACCCTGAGTATCGGGCATTTCAATCGGTTGGACATCTCGTTCGTTGGTGATGATGGGATCGGGCGCGGGCAGGCCGGGGACGGCCTCGTAGGCTTTACGGATCCAGTGAAACCGCGCGGTCTGGGTCCCCCGATTGTGCAGGGTCCATTCCGCGCCCGGCGGAAGATAGGCATAGCCGCCGGTCTCAAGAACATGAACCGCACCGTCCAGCGTCAGCGTCACCGCTCCTTCGACCACGAACAGCACGGCCTGTGCGCGCGCATCTGTTTCCGGCCGGTCGCTCCCGCCGCCGGGTTGTACCTCCATGATGTATTGCGAAAACGTTTCGGCAAAGCCGCTGAGCGGGCGCGAGAGCACCCAAAGGCGCGTGTTCTCCCAAAAGGGCAGATAGCTGGTGACGATGTCGCGCATTGTGCCCTTGGGGATCACCGCATAGGCGTCGGTGAACATCGCGCGGTCGGTCAAAAGCTGTTCCTGACCGGGGTGACCGCCTGACGGGGCGTAGTAACTGGGAGTTGCCATCATCTGCCTCTGCTTCAAGTTGCCAGCACTATGAGGGCATTGGAACACCTGTCCTAGGGTCAGAGTCGCAATAGGTTTGTTCGGGATAATTTGAAGGTGACCCGGTCAGGGGTTGGCCCTTGTGCACTGCCGGTATAGTCTTGAATGCAAATCTCTTTCAGAAAGGCGAGGCGATCATGAAAGCCCGGATTTCCGCCCTATTGGCACTGGCTGCAATTCTCGGCATCGGGACGGCCGCGCTGGCCAAACCGTTGTCCAGGATTATCGCGGAAATGGGGCTGAGCCCTGCTGATTTCGAAGTGGTCAGCGCCACCGCAGACGGGATGCTGGCAAGCGGCACGCCGAAGGTCGGGGCCGAGCAGGGCTGGTCCAGCGAGGCGTCCGGTTCCAAAGGCACCATTCGCGTACAGGATGTCCGCGACAATTGCGTCATCCTGCAGCACGTGGTTCAACCGGGTGGCTCAGAACAGACGCGCGAGGTCAGAACCCAAAGGTGCAAGGACGCGTCGGGCAAATGGGTTTTGACCCCCTGACCTGAAGTTAATAGCCGCGCGCGCGATCGACCTCGTGCAGCAACGGTTCGCCCGCCGTCAGTCTTTGGTAATTCGCGGCCACATCCGCCAGTGCGTCGCCCAGATGCCAGCCTGAGACATGCGGTGTGATCGTCACACCGGGATTGGTCCAAAGCGGGCTGTTCGATGGCAAAGGCTCGGTCCGGGTCACATCTAGAACGGCGTGACCGGGCGCGCCCGCGTCAAGTGCGGCTGTCAGGGCGGTTTCGTCAATCAGGTCTCCACGACCTGCGTTCAGCAACTGACTGCCCGGCTTCATGGCCGCCAGCATTTCGGCGCCAAACAACCCGATGGTCTGCGGGGTCGAGGGCAGGATGGCGCAGACATGATCGCATTGGCCCAGCAAATCCGGCAGGGTGTCCGCGCCGTGCAGACAGGTGACGCCTTCGATCTGTTTGGGTGACCGGCTCCAGCCCATGACCTGAAACCCGACAGCCCGCAGCATCCGTGCACTGCGCGCGCCGATATGGCCCAACCCCAGAACACCCACAACCGTATCCGGAGAATACCCTGGCGCTATGGGCTGCCACTCAGCCCGGCGCTGCGCGGCTTCGTATCGTGCCATATGCCTTTGGTGGCGCAGGATGTAGGCGACAAACCACTCGGCAATGCCTTGCGCGGGCGCGTCCGGTTTCAGACGCGCGATGCGGACGTGGTCCGGCAGGTTCGGATTGCCGACAATGGTTTCAACCCCTGCACCCAGCTTTTGCACCAATTTCAGATTGGGCAGGCGCCTGGGATGATCGTCTTGCAGAGCCACCACCGCAACCATGGTGATCTGGCTGGCATCACCCATGGCATCCGGCGTGCGGATATCGATCCCGGGGGCCATATTGCGAATGTCGCGGGCGATCTGGTCATCGCCGATCCAGTCTGACAAGCCGCTTTCAATCAACAACGCCATGTTCGGGTTCCCTTTATGTCAATTTTGTTCATGGTGACGTACCGTCATCCAACTGGACATCCTGTCGGCAGCTAAGTCATTCTCGGACCAAACGTAAAGCCCGCCTGCCGGGCCGAAGGAGGAAATTTCATGAACATGTCATTCGGCCTGCGGGATGAAAACCGGGCCTTGCTGCAACGGGTGGCCAACATGATCCGGGATGAGATCATGCCTCTGGAAGACGAATATCAGGCCGAGATCAACACCGGTGACCGCTGGCAATACACTGACCGGCAAGCCGAGATACTGGAGGGGCTAAAGGCCCGTGCCAAAACGGCCGGCCTGTGGAATTTCTGGTTGACCGACAGTGACAAGGGCTTTGGCCTGACCACGGTTGAATACGCCTATTTCGCCGAAGAGATGGGCAAGACGCCTCTGGGTGCCGAAGTGTTCAACTGCTCGGCACCGGATACCGGGAACATGGAAGTCTTTGAGCGCTACGGCTCTGAGAAGATGAAAGAGCAATGGTTGAAACCGTTGCTCGAAGGTCAGATTCGTTCGGCTTACTTGATGACCGAACCCGATGTGGCTTCGTCAGATGCCACAAATATCGCCATGTCCTGTGTGCGGGACGGCGACGAATATGTGCTCAACGGCGAGAAATGGTGGTCGTCTGGCGCAGGTGATCCGCGATGCAAGGTCTACATCGTCATGGTCAAGACCGCGGGAGAGGATCAGCCCAAGCACAAAAGGCAATCGATGATCGTGGTTCCGGCAGACGCGCCCGGCATCGATATCCTGCGCCCGATGGAGGTCTATGGCCACGACGACGCACCACACGGGCACATGCATATCCGGTTCACAAATGTCCGGGTGCCCGCCGAGAACATCCTGCTGGGTGAAGGGCGCGGGTTCGAGATTGCTCAGGGACGTCTTGGCCCGGGTCGCATCCACCACTGCATGCGCGCCATCGGACAGGCCGAGATCGCGTTGGAGCGGATGTGTAAACGGTCGCTTCAGCGCGAAGCATTTGGCAAGAAGCTGGCGCAGCTCGGGGCGAATTACGACATCATCGCCGAATGCCGGATGGAGATCGAAATGGCGCGGCTGTTATGTCTCAAGGCGGCGTGGTACATGGATCAGGGTGACGCGCGCGCTGCAGCCCCGTGGATCAGCCAGATCAAGGTCGTGGCCCCCAAGGTCGCGCTGAAGGTGATTGATGAAGCTGTTCAGATGTATGGCGGGCAGGGGATCAGTCAGGATACGCCTTTGGCTGCGGCTTGGACCCATGTGCGGACCCTGCGCCTGGCCGATGGTCCTGATGCGGTGCACCGCCGTCAGGTTGCGCGGGCTGAGCTGAAAAAACACACGCAGGAAAAGGTCTGAGAAACGCAATGGTCCTGAAACCCGACCTTGACCGGCAGTGCTACTTTCACCTCCGCGCCGACGGGGCGTTTATCGGCAATGACCCCGCGCGCGGACCATGGTCTGCCGATCATTGTCATGCCGGGCCGGTCAGCGGGTTGATCGTGCGCGCGGCCGAGACCGAGGTGGGGCCTGAAAAGATGCTGACGCGTCTGACGGTTGATCTGCTGCGGCCGTTGCCTTTGTCCGGGTTACGGGTCGCGGCGGAAACCACGCGCCACACCAAGACACTGGCGACCACACGGGTGACTGTGCACGATCTGGACGACACGCTTTGCGCCACAGCGACCACGATGCATATGGTGCGCCGAAACCTAGGTGCTGTCCCGAATGTGACGCTGCAGCCGCCCGAGTTGGGAAACACCGTCACGGGCCCGTTCCCGATCGGCGAAACGCGCCATGATCTGCCCGGTTTCGCGGATCATTCCGAAATCCTTTACCCGGCGGGTGGCAATCAGGGGGCGGGCCCCAAGACCGTTTGGATGCGCACACCTCCTTTGCTGGAGGGGGAAGAACAGTCGCCGATTCAGGCCCTGTGCCCGCTGGCCGATTGCGGCAACGGGATTTCCTGGAACGCACCCACGACCGAGATGGGGTTCATGAACACCGACCTGACCGTTCAGGTGCATCGCGAACCGGTCTCGGACTGGCTGGCCTCGGAGTCCATCTGTCATTGGCAACCGTCGGGGATCGGGATGTCTCAATCGGTGCTTTATGACACCGAAGGTCCCGTCGGCACTGCCCTGCAAACGCTGGTTCTGTTTCCGCCGGGATGACCTGATGGGCCGGTTTCTGCGCGTTTATGTGAAACCGCATTGTCGGACGGGGACCGGCATCCTATCTTGCGCTCATGCGCTGGCTTGTCATCCCACTCACCTGTTGCCTGCCGATTCCGGCCATGGCTCATCCGCATGTCTTCATCGACACGGGACTTGAGTTCATTGTCGATGATGCGGGCCATCTGACCCATGTGCGCGTCACCTGGGCTTACGATGAGTTCTTTTCGTTGCTCCAGCTGGAAGACATGCGGCTGGATCAGGACGGCGACGGCGTTCTGAGCGACAGCGAAGAAGCGTTCCTGTCCGGCTTCGATGCGCAATGGGTTGAAGGCTATAACGGGGATCTGGTCGTCTGGGCGGATGGTCAGGCTGTGGCCTTGTCCGGCCCCATGGACGCACGGGCCACGACCGAGGATGGGCGCATCGTCACAACCCATCTGCGCGCGGTGGACGGGGGTGGCGTTCCGGCTGATGCGCTGACCGCCAAGGCGTTTGATGAGACATACTACACCGCCTATGACGTGACCCGCCCGGTCACTGTATCCGGGCCATCTTCCTGCCTGATCGAACAGATCGAGGCGGATATCGACGGCCAGTTGGCGCAGATGCAGGCCTTCTTGCGCACGTTGGATGCGGATTACGACCTTGAGGAAAATGACATTCCGCTGGTCGGCGAAAATTTTGCCACCGAGATTCGCGTTTCATGTCCAAATACCTGATCGTTCCCGTCGCGCTGGCCATCGCGTTGCTGCTGTGGTTCTGGGGCAGCGGCGGGTTCGACCAACTGGCCGCATGGGCAGCTGGCGAGCAGCGTGAGTTCCAGAACCAGATCGCCCGATCCCTGCGCGCCGCCCGCGCCGAACAGCCCGAGGCCGTGGCAACCCTGCTGACCGTCTGTTTCGCCTATGGTTTCTTTCACGCCATCGGCCCCGGTCATGGCAAGGTGTTGATCGGAGGGTACGGGCTGGGCCGCCGCGTCGCCTTCTGGCGCTTGTCGGCGATCAGCGTTCTGTCCAGTCTGGGGCAGGCGGTAACGGCGATCGTTCTGGTCTATGCGGGCGTTCTGATCTTTCAGATGTCACGTGAAAGCCTTGTGGGCGCGACCGAACAGGTGATGGCACCCATAAGCTACGGGGCGATTGCGGTGATCGGCTTGTGGCTGGTGGTGCGGGCCCTGCGCAGTTTCGCAAGGCGGCATCGCTCGAACGCGCATCATGATCATCACCACCATCACGGCGAGGTCTGTTCCGATTGCGGCCACAAGCATGGCCCGACGCCGGACGAAGTGGCCAATGTCGGCAGCCTGCGCGAGGCGTTGGTGCTGATTGCCGGGATCGCCGCGCGCCCCTGTACGGGGGCCCTGTTCGTGCTGATCCTGACCTGGCAGATGGGCATCGCCATAGTCGGGGTGGCAGGAACCTTTGCGATGGCATTGGGTACAGCCACCGTGACCACGCTGGTCGGCTGGACCTCTTTTGGCTTGCGCGGGGGGCTATTGGCCTCGGCCTCGGCCACCCGGTTCGCGCAGGTGTTGGCCCCGACCATCGAGCTGGTCGCGGGTTTGCTGATTGCCGTTATCGCCGGCGGTCTGCTGCTGCGCGCGATCTAATCGAAAACCGGCTGAGGATAGCCGACCCGCGCCAGATACAACCCCTGCGGCGGACAGACCGGCCCGCAGGCGGCCCGGTTCGTCGCCTCCAACGCATCCCGCACATCCTCGGGCGTCCAAGCCCCGGCGCCGACACGTTCCAGCGTGCCAACAAAGCTGCGCACCTGATTGTGCAGGAAAGACCTTGCGCGGACATGGAAATGAACCTCGGGCCCTGAAAACCCCTGCACCTGCTCAACGCGCAATTCATCCAGCGTTTTGATCGGGCTGGCGGCCTGACAGATCGAGGATCGGAATGTGGTAAAGTCATGCCGTCCGATCAGCATGTCCGCTCCGGCTTGCATGGCTGGTACGTCCAACTGGTGATTGATCTGCCAGACCTGCCCCGCATCATGGGTCGCAGGCGCGCGGCGCATCAGGATGCGGAAAAGATACTGCCGCTCGATTGCGGAAAAGCGCGCGTGCCAATCTTCGTCCACCCGCGCTGCGGTCACGATGGCGACGGGCTGCGGTTTGAGGTGATAGTTCAGCGCCTCGGACAGGCGAAACGGGTCCCAATCCTTGATCAGATCACAATGGGCGACCTGTCCCAGCGCATGAACGCCCGCATCTGTGCGACCGGCGGCGGCAATCGTGTGATCTCCGGGCTGAATGCATGAAAGCGCCTGTTCAATCGCCCCCTGAACCGAGGGCTGATCCTTCTGCCTTTGCCACCCGGCAAACGGCTCTCCTTGGTATTCGACTTTCAGCGCGTATCTTGGCATGAGCCGCTGGTACCGCGCTGCGCCCGAACGGGCAAGAGCGGGAAAGCGCTGGTATGTCGCGAGGCGGCTACCTATCTTGAGCGAAACAATAAAAGCGGGACGACAGTTTGGTCATTTCATCGCTGGCAGACAGTCTTGTGCGCGGGTTCGAATCCGTAGGCGACAGCGTATCCGGCGCCTTGTTCGAGCCGGTGATCCGGCTGGGGGTCACCGGTCTGGCGCGATCGGGCAAAACGGTGTTCATCACGTCGCTGGTTGCGAACCTGCTGGATCGGGGGCGGATGCCGGGATTGGTCGCGCAGCAAGAAGGGCGCATCAGCGCGGCGTATCTGCAACCGCAGCCCGACGATACCGTGCCCCGGTTTGACTATGAAAACCACCTGTCCGCTCTGACAGGCGCGCAACCCCACTGGCCCGACAGCACCCGCGCCGTGTCCGAACTGCGCCTGTCCTTCAAGGCGCGCCCTTCAGGGTTGTTGTCCGGTCTGCAAGGCCCGCGCACGGTGCATCTGGATATCGTCGATTACCCCGGCGAATGGCTGCTTGATCTGGCCCTGTTGGACAAATCCTATGCGCAATGGTCGTCCGAGACGCTGGCGCGCATCGCGGACCGCG
The DNA here is from genome assembly GCF_056531905.1 of Ruegeria sp. K11. Classification (NCBI taxonomy): domain Bacteria; kingdom Pseudomonadati; phylum Pseudomonadota; class Alphaproteobacteria; order Rhodobacterales; family Roseobacteraceae; genus Ruegeria; species Ruegeria sp. K11. The sequence continues at coordinate 193,204 of NZ_JBQFMP010000004.1, read as the reverse complement.
CCGAGGCGGCCGGTTTTCTGGCTCAGGTCACAGACACCGAGCCGGGCGGGCCGCATGATGAGGTGCAGGCGCAGGCCCTTGCCAAAGCGTTCGCGGATTATCTGAATGCTGCCCGCGAAGCCGGGTTCTATGACTGCACGCCCGGTCGGTTCCTGTTGCCGGGGGATCTGGCGGGCTCTCCGGTCCTGACCTTCGCGCCTTTGCCGGTGGATGGGGCCGCGCCCCGCCGCAGCCTGCATCGCGAGATGGCGCGGCGGTTTGAGGCCTACAAATCTCAGGTCGTCAAACCGTTTTTCCGCGATCACTTCTCGCGGATCGACCGGCAGGTTGTTCTGGTCGACGCGCTGGGCGCGATCCACAAGGGGCCACAGGCGGTCGAGGACATGCGCCGTGCGATGGGTGATATCCTGTCGGCGTTCCGACCCGGGCGCAACGCGTGGCTCAGCCAGTTGCTGCTGGGCAAAAGGGTCGAGCGCATCCTGTTTGCCGCCACCAAGGCCGATCACCTGCATCACCAGCAGCACGCCCGCCTGACCCATATCATGGAGGCCCTGACCCGCGATGCCCGCGATCGCGCAAAGTTCGCCGGGGCCGAAACCGCAGCGCTGTCTCTGGCGGCATTGCGCGCAACAACCGAAGAGATGCGAACCCATCAGGGCGTGGATTTACCCTGTGTAAGGGGCACCGTGCAGGGCGGCAAACAGGCGGCTTTTTATCCCGGCGAGTTGCCCGAAGATCCCTCCAGGTTGCTGGGGCCCGCGCGTGATGGCGCTGACAGCTGGCTGGATCAGGACTATGGGTTCATGAATTTTGCCCCCGCACAGCTGACCTTGCGACCGGGCGATGGCCCGCCGCATATCCGGCTGGACCGCGCGGCGCAATTCCTGATCGGAGACCGGTTGTGACCTTGATCCTGCGCCCCGCCCGCAGCACCGATGCCGGTGCGACCGGGGAAATCCTGTATGGATTCGCCCGCGAGATGGAGTGGATGCCCGAGCTTCACTCGCGTGCGGAAACCATCGCCTTTTGCGGCAGGATGATCGATCTGGATTGGGTCACCGTCGCCGAAACCGAGGCCGGAGTGGTCGGGTTCCTGGCTTTGAATGGGGCGGATATTCATTCGCTGTACCTGACTGCATCAGCGCGCGGGCAGGGGATCGGGAAACGCCTGCTGAATCACGCCAAGGCTGGGCATGCCCATCTGTCACTGTTTGCCTTTCAGGCCAATCAAGGCGCGCGGCGGTTTTACGAGCGCAACGGCTTTGCCGAGGTTGCGCGCGGCAACGGGGCCGACAATGACGAGAACCTTCCGGACATCAAATATGTCTGGAACCGAAAAGGGAATGCAGATGGTTAAAGGCCCGGTTCTGATTGATCTTGACGCCGAAGAACCTGCTGCCGATGTGGCGCAGGCCCCGCCGGTGCCGGACACGGTCGCGCCGCAGGGGAATGCCATGCAGTCGGCTGCGCGGTTGGCGGCGCACAAACCATCGGCCTTGTCCCGGTGGTTCTGGGGGCTGACGGCGGCTGTGGTCGGTGCCGTGGTCTCGGTCGCCGCTTGGGATTTCGTGAATAGTCTGCTGCTCCGGGCACCGCTCCTGGGATGGGCGCTGACGGGCTTGTTTGCGGCGTTGATTCTGGTCGCTCTGATCATCGCGTTGCGCGAACTGGCCGCCATCGGGCGGTTGTCGCGGATCGATGGAATACGTCAGGCCGCGGATGCCGCGCTGGCCGCCGATGATCTGTTGCAGGCCCGTACGGTCGTGAACCGGCTGATCGCGTTTTATAAAGGTCGGGACGACACCAGATGGGGCCGCGACCGGCTGGCCGAAAGGATTGACGAGCAGTTTGATGCCTCCGGCCTGCTGACTTTGACCGAGGATGAATTGCTGGCCCCGCTTGACGCCGCCGCCAGCCGCGAGGTCGAGGCCGCCGCGCGTCAGGTCGCAACTGTGACGGCGTTGGTTCCCCTGGCGTTGGCGGACGTGTTCACCGCGCTCGCCGCCTCGCTGCGGATGATCCGGCGTATTGCCGAGATTTACGGGGGGCGAGCGGGCTTTTGGGGCAGCTGGCGTCTGACGCGTGCCGTGTTCGTGCATCTCGTGGCCACAGGCGCGGTGGCGGTCGGTGACGATCTGCTTGAGCCCGTTCTGGGCGGTTCGGTCCTCAGCAAACTGTCGCGGCGGTTTGGCGAGGGGTTGGTGAATGGCGCGCTCAGCGCCCGTGTCGGCGTTGCCGCCATGGAAGTTTGCCGCCCTCTGCCATTTTCCGACCGCCACAAGCCGTCGACCCGAGCCATCATCAAGCGTGCCCTGGTCGGGCTGTTTTCCAAAACTTGATCTGACGCAAGGCCAAGACATTCCGAGTCCTGCATAACAGGGTCGGAGCCAGCCATGACCGATCACGGACACAGCCAGCAGGAAATCGTCGCGCGGATCAATGCGCCTCCGGGGCGGGGGGTCCTTCGGGATGTGGTCTACGGGGGCATTGACGGCTCGGTCACGACCTTCGCCATTGTCGCCGGAGTAGCCGGGGCGGGACTGTCGCCGTTTGTCATCGTTGCGCTGGGGCTGGCCAATGTGCTGGCGGACGGGTTCTCGATGGCGGCGGGCAATTATTCGGGGACCAAGGCCGAACTGGATAATATCCACCGGATTCGCGCCATCGAAGAACGCCATATCGACCTCTACCCGGACGGAGAGCGCCGCGAAGTGCGTGAAATATTATCTCAGAAAGGTCTGTCGGGTCGGGTGCTGGACGAGGCGACGGATGCGATAACGGAAAATCATGACAACTGGATCAACCTGATGATCGAAGGGGAATATGGTTTGGGCAGCGTTGATCCGCACCCGCTGAAGGCCGCAATGGCCACGTTCTTTGCATTCCTTGTCGCGGGGATGGTGCCGCTGTTGCCTTTCCTTCTGTCTGTCGAAGGCGCATTTGCGCTCTCTGCATGGATGACGATGGGCGTGTTCTTCGCCATTGGCGCACTGAAAAGCCGATGGTCGCTGGCGCCCTGGTGGCGGTCGGGGATCGAGACTCTCCTGATCGGAGGCGTGGCGGCGGCCATCGCCTATTGGGTCGGGTCGTTATTTCATCCTTAGATGAGAACTGACCTCTAACGTCTGAGACGGTGGAATGGGCCGTCCTATGATCTGTTCGAGCCACATCAGATATCTATCTGGATTTCCTGACTATTAACCCGGCACGGCGCGGGATAGATTTGGTCGGCCATAGTTCGGAGACTTCGGTTGGAATCCTTGCTTGTCCTTGTCGGCCTGATCGTGCTGGCCATTCCTGTCTTGATCGTCGTGCTGTTGATCGGCCAGTCGCGGCTGCGCAAACGAGTTGAACAGCTTGAGCGGCAGTTGGCGGAGCACTTGCCCGACACGCCAGTTCAGGCCGCAGCTCCTGCCAGGCCGGTGCCGTCCGAAACCAAACCCAAATCGGGGCCATGGGCTGCGGCCAAACCTCCGGCGACCGGCGAACCAGAACAAGCCGAGGCATCGTTGCAACATGATGATCCGGCGCCTCCGGCGGCCATCGTTCTGCGCCAGGATCGGTTTGCCGCGCTGGCCGCGTGGCTGCGCGAAAACTGGTTTTACGCGGTCTCTGCGCTGTCGCTGGCTCTGGCGGGGATATTTCTGGTGCAATACGGGGTCGAAAACGGGCTGCTGCCCCCGACCGCTCGGGTGCTTGCGGCGCTGGGATTTGGCGCGGCGCTGATCGTTGTCGGAGAGATCGTGCGCCGCCGCTTTGGCGATGACGAAGACGCGGCCACGGCCTATCTGCCCTCGGTCTTCTCGGGCGCGGGGCTGGTGACCCTGTTCGGGGCCATTCTGGCCGCGCGGCAGCTATACGGCCTGATCAGCCCCGAAGCCGCTCTGATTGGTATGGCTCTGGTGGCCCTGTTTGGACTGGTTCTGGGCTGGTTCCATGGCCCGCTTTTGGCGGCGGTGGGCCTGATCGGCGCTTTTGCGGCACCGTTTGTCGTGGGTGGGTCTTCGGACGATCCGACGTGGCTTTATGGCTATTTCTTCGTGATCGCGGTGTTGGGGCTGGGCATCGACACGGTTCGGCGCTGGGCGTGGATTTCCGTCCTGACCCTTGTCGGAGCTTACGGCGCAGCGTTTCTGCTGGTGCTTTCGTCACCCTTGACCGAGCCCGGATACCTGACTTGCATCACAGCTTTCGCGTTGATCGCCATCGCGATCCCCACCCGGCGTATCTGGCCCGATCATTCCGGCCCGACGATCACGCAGATGATCCGGCGCAAGAAAGGCGACCCGTGGCCGGAATTCCCAACCCGGTTGGCCTTTGCAGCCGTTGCGGCCAGTTCGGTGATCCTGTCGATCCACTGGGCGGATTCGACAGGCGAGTTCTGGCTGGGCGTCGCGTTGCTGGCGGGTTTGATACTGGCGCTGATCCTGTGGGCCAAGGGCGCGCCGGCGCTGCAGGATGTGACGGTGATGCCTGCGCTGGGCCTGATCTGGTTCGTGCTGGTGCACGGTCTGGACTATGGCGCGGCGGTGCGCGCTTTCGCAGACACTTTCGCCGAAACGACCGAGGCGGATTTCCCCATGATCGCCACGTCGCTTGTGGCGTTAGGGGCGCTGATCTCTGCGCTGGCGGCATGGCGTTCGTTTGACGGCGGGCGCTACGGCGTGGTCTGGGCCGGGGCCTCGGCCCTGTTCGCCCCGCTGATGGCCATCGCGCTTGAGGTTGGTTGGCATCCGGCAAAGGTGATCGGGGCCTATCCTTGGGCGCTGCATGCCGTGGCGCTTGGGGCGATGATGGTGGTTCTGGCCGAGCGGTTTGCGCGGATTGATGGCGACGACCGAATGCGGCCCTCGCTGGCGACGTTGTCAGCGCTGTCCTGTCTCAGCTTTGCCTGCATCATCGTGCTCAGTTCGGCGGCCCTGACCGTGGCCCTGACTGTGATGATCGTCGTGGCCGCGGTACTGGACCGGCGCTTTGATCTGCCCCCAATGAGCTGGTTCATCTGGGCAGGAGTGTTCACCGTAACCGTCCGGCTGGTTCTCGAACCCGGCCTCCGTTGGGCCAATAACGCCCCGCTGGCCGAAATGGTGCTGGTCTATGCCGCCGCCGTGATTGGCTTTGTTGCGGGCCGGGCGCTGCTAAAGCCCTTAAACCGCCCCATCGCCGCGCTGCTCTTGGAAAGCGCTGCGTGGGCGACGGCGGGCATCCTGCTGTCGCTGCTGCTGCTGCGCTGGCTAGAGGGGTTCGGCGAAGGCGGGGCCAAGTACAGCCATTGGGGTCTGGGCCTTTTGGCGGTCATCTGGCTGCTGCTGGCCTATGCACAGGTTCAGCGGTTCGAACTCGGCGGCAAGCTGAATTATGCGCGCTATCTGCTGGCAGGCTTCTTCGCCGCACACGGTATCGCCCGGCTGGCACAGGCTCTGTCCGAGGCGAACCCGCTGATCGATCCGCTCACCGACCCGGTGCTGGGTCCGCCGGTCTTGAACACGCTTGCGGTGGCCTATCTACTGCCCGCATTGGCCATCGGATTCTCGGCATGGCGCATCGGTGCGATGCCGATATTGCTTCGGCGGATCAGTTATGCAGTCGCCGCAGCGCTGGCCGCTGTCTGGTTGGGTCTGGCGATCCGGCACGTTTGGCAGGGTGCGGGCGGCATGTTCGAAGGCAACGGCGTCACCCAGCCCGAACTTTATTCATATACTCTCACCCTTTTGGTCATCGGAGCCGTGCTGTTCTACCAGTCGCTGGCGCGCCGGTCCGATCTGATGCGCAAGGCGGGGCTGGCTGTGATCGGGCTGGCGGTGGCCAAGGTGTTTCTGATCGATATCGCGGGTCTGGGCGGGCTGATCCGGGTGTTCTCGTTGTTGGCCTTGGGGCTGGCGCTGGCGGGGCTCGCGTGGCTCAACCGCTGGGCCAAGCTGCGCCATTTGCCGCAAGGGTCGGAACCTCTGGACCATTAGGCGTGGCCGTCTTATAAGCGCGGCCATGCATGATCGTTTGGCCATCATTATTCGAATTATATCCCCGGCGCTCTGATACCACGAGACGCCGGGCAAAGGTGCTTGAGATATCGCACTGACCGCTTCGATCCACACGACAAGACCATCCTGAGGACGCCCCAAATGTGCGCCGAGACGCCTGACTACAAAGACACGCTGAACCTGCCCAAAACCGATTTCCCCATGCGCGCGGGCCTGCCCAAGCGCGAGCCTGCCTGGCTGGAGCGCTGGGAAAAGATCGGCGTCTATGACCGCCTGCGCGAGAAAGAGGGTCGCACGCTGTTTACCCTGCACGACGGCCCGCCCTATGCGAACGGCCACCTGCATATCGGCCACGCGCTGAACAAAACCATCAAGGACATGATCGTGCGGTCGCATCAGATGATGGGCCATGACGCGCGTTACGTGCCCGGCTGGGACTGCCACGGCCTGCCGATCGAATGGAAGATCGAAGAGCAGTATCGCAAGAAGGGCAAGAACAAGGACGAGGTGAACATCGTCGATTTCCGTCAGGAATGCCGCAAGTTCGCTGAGGGTTGGATCGATATCCAGCGCGAAGAATTCAAGCGTTTGGGCATCACCGGCAACTGGCCCGATCCCTATATCACCATGGACTATCACGCCGAGGCGGTGATCGCGGATGAGTTCATGAAGTTCCTGATGAACGGGACTTTGTATCAGGGCTCCAAGCCCGTGATGTGGTCGCCTATTGAAAAGACCGCTCTGGCCGAGGCCGAGGTCGAGTATCACGACAAGGAAAGCTTTACCGTTTGGGTGAAGTTCAAGGTCGTGAACACCGGCGATGTGACGCTGGACAACGCCTATGTGGTGATCTGGACAACCACCCCGTGGACCATGCCCTCGAACAAGGCTGTGGTCTATGGCGAGGGTATTTCCTACGGCCTCTACGAAGTGACAGGCCGCCCCGAGGAGTGCTGGGCACGGATCGGTGAACGCTATTTGTTGGCCGATGACCGTGCTGCGGATGTGTTTGCGCGGGCGCGACTGGACGACTCGATGTATCGCCGCCTGTGTGATGTTACGCAGGAGGATCTGGCCAAGATTCAGCTGACTCACCCGCTGGCCGGTGCCGAGGGCGGCAATGGCGAATGGGACAACCTTCGCGACTTCCGTGCCGCCGACTTCGTGACCGACACCGAGGGTACCGGCTTCGTTCACTGCGCGCCGTCGCACGGGATGGAGGAATTCGAGCTTTATCGCGATCTGGGCATGTTGGAGCAGGTCATCACCTATAACGTGATGGACGATGGCTCGTTCCGTGCCGATCTGCCGTTCTTTGGCGGCAAATACATCCTGTCCCGCAAGGGTGGCGAGGGTGACGCGAACAAGGCGATCATCGACAAGCTGGCCGAGGTTGGCGGACTGCTCGCGCGGGGCAAGATCAAGCACAGCTATCCGCATTCGTGGCGGTCCAAGGCTCCGATCATCTACCGCAATACGCCGCAGTGGTTTGCGTCCGTTGACCGCAAGCTGGATGACGGCATGGGCGAGATGGGCGACACCATCCGCGAACGTGCCCTGCGGTCCATCGACGAGCTTGTCAAGTGGACGCCGAAAACCGGTCGTAACCGCCTGTATTCGATGATCGAAGCGCGCCCGGACTGGGTTCTGTCGCGTCAACGCGCCTGGGGCGTGCCGCTGACCTGCTTCACCAAGAAGGGGACTCTGCCGACCGACGCGGATTACCTGCTGCGCAATGAGGAGTTGAACGCGCGCATCAAGGCGGCGTTCGAAAAGGACGGCGCGGATATCTGGTACACTGACGGGTTCAAAGAGAAGATCCTCGACGGCATCGTAAACCCCGACGATTACGATCAGGTGTTCGACGTGCTGGACGTGTGGTTCGACTCAGGCTCCACCCACGCATTCGTTCTGCGCGACCGTGAGGACGGGACCGAGGACGGGATCGCCGACGTGTATATGGAGGGCACCGACCAGCACCGCGGATGGTTCCATTCGTCCATGCTGCAGGCTTGCGGCACCAAAGGACGCGCGCCGTATCGCAACGTGGTGACCCATGGCTTCACGCTGGATGCCAAGGGCAACAAGATGTCCAAATCGCTGGGCAACACCATCGTGCCGGAAGAGGTCGTCAAGCAATACGGTGCCGATATCCTGCGCCTCTGGGTGGCGCAGACAGACTATACCGCCGACCAGCGGATCGGGCCGGAAATCCTGAAAGGCACCGCCGACAGTTATCGCCGCCTGCGCAACACCATGCGGTTCATGCTGGGCTCGCTGGCCGACTTCACCGAGGCCGACCGCGTTGCGCCCGAGGATATGCCGCGCCTGGAATGCTGGGTCCTCAGCCGTCTGGCCGATCTGGATGAACAGGTGCGCAAAGGCTATGCCGCGTTCGATTTTCAGGGCGTATTCAGCGCCGTGTTCACCTTTGCCACGGTTGATCTGTCGTCGTTCTACTTCGACGTTCGCAAGGACGCACTCTACTGCGACGGCGATAGCCTGCGCCGCCGCGCGGCGCGCACGGTGCTGGACATCCTGTTCCACCGCTTGACCACATGGTTGGCCCCGATTTTGGTCTTCACCATGGAGGAGGTCTGGCTGGAGCGGTTCCCGGGCGATGAAAGCTCGGTCCATCTGGTGGATTTCCCGGATACGCCTGCCCATTGGCGTCATCACAAGATGGAGGAAGCCGTTGCCAAAGTGCGCCGCGTCCGCCGTGCCGTGACGGCTGCGCTGGAGGTGCAGCGGCAGGACAAGGTGATTGGCTCCAGCCTTGAAGCTGCTCCGATCGTCTATGTCGAGGACAGCGAAACCCGAGATCTTCTGGCCACATTTGACGTCGACGATCTGTGCATCACCTCGGGCCTGACGGTGACCGGCGATCCGGCCCCGGCTGAGGCGTTCCGCGCGCCCGAGATCGAAGGGGTCGGTGTCGTGTTCGAGAAGGCCGAAGGGGCAAAATGTCAGCGGTGCTGGAAAATCCTGCCGGATGTGGGCCGTCATGGGCATGAGCGCGTTTGCGGACGCTGTGACGAAGCGTTGGGGTAGCGTCGCAGATTTTTGCGAGGCTCTGCCTCGCGCTCCGAGGTATTTTTGAACAGAAGAAGCAAGGGCGCGATCCGATTTCGGGTTGCGCCTTTTGTCAAAACGCGGTCAGCATTCGGGTATGCCCATGATTGCTGTGGATACGCGATTTGGTCGCCTTGGTGTGGAAGAGACCGGGGGCGCGGTGACGCGTCTGATCTGGAACGGTCTTGATGAGGGTGAGGTGACACCTGTGTTGCGCGAAGCGGCGGCACAATTGGAGGCCTATGATCAGGGGCGGTTGCAGCACTTTGATCTGCCGTATCATGTGGCGGGATCGGCGTTTCAGAGACAGGTCTGTGATCTGATGTATGCGATCCCGCTGGGAGAAACCGTGACCTATGGCGATATAGCAAGGCAATTGGGATGTCCGGCGCAGCCGGTGGGGCAGGCCTGTGGCGGCAACCCGATTCCGGTGATTATTCCCTGCCACCGGGTATTGGCGGCCAATGGTCTGGGCGGCTTTTCCGGCGATGGTGGGGTTGAGACCAAGGTCGCCTTGCTGCGGCACGAAGGCGCGGCCGGGCTGTTGATCTGATATCGGGAAACCTGTTGCAATCCCGCTGTTTGCGGCCCAATTTGTATCAAACAGAGAATTCGAAGGACCGTATTGGCATGACTGCTTTGACAGACCCGGCTGCCCGCAAGAAGGCAATTATCGACCGTCTTATGTCGCTTGAAGAACAGGAGCTTGCGACAGCGCAGGCGCACTATGATGCGTTTTTGAAGGATTCGCAGCTGGATGATCGTGAAGGGCATGACAAGGACGATATCGCAGCCTCGCGCGAGAATGCGGATCTGGCGGCGGCGTTTGATGCGCCGGTGCACGCGCACCATGCCAAGATCGATGTGATCGAGAACACGGATTTCAGCGTGACCGACACGGTCAAACCCGGTGCGGTTGTCAAATTCAACAACCGCCGGTTCGTGGTCTGTGTTTCGACCACCCGGTTTGAGGTGGACGGCAAGACCTATATGGGGATTTCGACCCAGAGCCCGATCTATCTGGCCATGACCGGTTTGAAGGAAGGGGACGTGTTCACCCATAACGGCACGGAGTTCGAAGTTGAGGAAGTCCTCTAACCCTTGCGCTGTGGAATCAACTGCTGTGCGATCCCGGCTGACACCAGATAGAGGCTGGTGACGACCAGCCCCCAATGGGCCCAGCTTTCGGGATGAAAATCCACCCAGGCGGCCCAACCGGCGAAACAGGTCCATGCAAAGGCCATCGGTAGGGTCACGTTGCGCCAGCGTTCGGTGCGGACTGGGTGTACGAATTTCAGCGGTAGGAACATGGCCAGCGACAGTAGCGATACGAGTAGCAGGATGAGCCAGAAATTGGGCTCGAGCGCGAAGATCACGATGACGAACATGTTCCAGCAGCCGGGGAAGCCCGAAAACGAGTTGTCTTTGGTTTTCATGCGTGTGTCTGCGAAATACATGGCGCTGGCGAAGGTGATGACGATGATTGCGAACCACCCGGTCCAACCGTCCATCAGCCCGGATTTGAACAAGGCGAAGGCCGGGATGAACACATAGGTCAGATAGTCGATGATCAGATCCAGCAGTACGCCGTCAAATTCGGGCGCGTTGTGTTTGACGTGGTAATGGCGTGCCAGCGGTCCGTCGATACCATCCACGATGAAGGACACCACCAGCCACAGATACATGAGGCTCCATTTTTCATCGACCGCGGCCAGCATGGCCAGCATGGCAAAAACGGCGCCTGTGGCGGTGAAGAGGTGAACGCTGAGTGCTTTGAACCTGAGTGTCATCCGGGTGTCTTGGACGATCAGGCAGCGGGATGCAAAGCAAAAAACCCGTTTGGGTCAATTTGATCGCGTGTGTTGATCAGGCCTTGGGATGGGCTCGGTTATAGACCTCCATCAGGCGCGCGGTATCGACAGCGGTATAGGTTTGTGTTGTCGACAGCGAGGCGTGCCCCAACAGCTCTTGAATCGACCGTAGGTCGCCACCGGCGGACAGCAGATGCGTGGCAAAGCTGTGCCGCAACGCATGAGGGGTGGCGGTGGCGGGCAGGCCAAGCTGCATGCGGGCTTTGGCCATGGCGCCTTGAATGGCACGCGGGTTCAGGGGCCCTCCGCGCACGCCGCGAAACAGCGGTGCATTGGGCGATCGAGGGTGCGGACAGAGGGTCAGATAGCGGTCAACGGCCGCCCGAGCAGCCGGAAGGACGGGGACGATACGTTCTTTCCCACCTTTGCCGAGAATACGCAGCGTGTCCGGCAAGGGCGCGTCGGCACCGGTCAAAGACAGAGCCTCGGAAATGCGCAGCCCGCAGCCGTAGAGCAAGGTCACGACCGCAACGTCCCGCGCTGAAACCCAGTCATTCGTCGATTGCAGCTCGACGGTTTCGATCATCGCGCGGGCAGCGTCTTCGGCCAGCGGACGGGGCAGTTTCTTGGTGAACTTGGGCGCGCGGGTGGACAGGACGGCAGTGGCCTCGAATCCCTCCCGCTCGGCCAGCCAACGGTAGAAGCCTTTGACTGCCGAGAGCTTGCGGGCCAGTGATCTGGCCCCGACGCCGGTGCCGCGCTGATCCGCCATCCAGGCCCGCATGTCCGAAACCGTGATGCGTTGCAGTGCGGCCAACCCTTGCCGTTCGCTGTGATGCAGGGTCATGAAGGACAAAAAGTCGATGACGTCGCTGCGATAAGCCGAGAGCGTATTTTCGGACCGGTTCGCCAGCGCGCCCAAACTGTCCAGCCAATGCTGCAACGCGTCCCGGCAGGCAGGCGAGATCAGGCTCATGACAGCCAGTGACGCATCGACCGTTCAAAGACCCCGGCAAAAAACGTCAGCAGATCGGTGCCAAGCTGGGGCGAGAAATGCTGCGGGTCGGTGGCCCCCATGACAATCATGCCGGGCAGGCGTCCGGTGCCCAGATTTAACTTGAGGCAGGCTTCGGATCGTAAATGCGCGCTTTCTTCGCCGTACACTTTCGGGTTTGTGTGGCGCATTTCGCGCAGGATAACATCGCGCGCCGGGCCTGACCGGTCGAAAGTCAGATAGTTGTCGACAAAACCCGGTTCCGCCACGGTCAGGACACCGCCCAGTTTGTTGATGGCCGGATCATCCCCCATCAACGTCGTCTCGAGCACCAGAGTGATGTGGTCCACGCGCAGTATCTCGGCCACGTCATTGCCGAGCGTGCGCAGGAAATCTTCGAACTCGACCGGCTCAAGCAAGCGTAATATGGCGCGATGTACCTGATTGGTGCCTGCAAGGTTCTCGTAAGCCGCAGCGATGACGGAACGATGGGTGTCTTCCAACCGGTCCAGCCGCGCCTCGAGCCTTTGCATGGCGATACCGCGCAGGTCGATGACGTTGTTCCCTCGCGCCTGTTCGTTGGCCGCGACCAGGGCCTGCATCAGGTCCTTGTCATCCAGCACAACATCGGGTTCAGCCAGAATCGCCGCGCGGAGATTGTCCTTGAGTTTTGGGTTGCTGCTCATGTCCTGTCCGGTCGTCTTTTGTTTTGCCGGGCTTATAACATGAGTGGATGGAATTGCCTTGGAAAAAATGCACGTAAAAGTGGATTTCGTCCCGGTTGTGGCAGGTCCTCCCGCCTGCAAGACTCTGATCTGTCGATCAGAGCTGGCAGTTGGGCCGGGCGCGGTGCCTGTCGGCACCGCGCGGCAGCGCTTGTGTCAGAGGATTTTCTGACCAGTCTTGGCCCAGTCGGCCAAGAAGGTTTCCAGACCTTTGTCGGTCAGTGGGTGGTCGGCCAGTTTCTTGATCACGGCTGGTGGCGCGGTGATCACGTCGGCCCCGATGCGCGCGCTGTCGGTCACATGGTTCACGGTGCGGATCGAAGCGGCCAGAATCTCGGTCTCGAACCCGTAATTGTCATAGACCTGACGGATATCTGCGATCAGATCCATGCCGTCGAGGTTGATGTCGTCCAGACGCCCAATGAAGGGCGAGATGAAGGTCGCACCCGCTTTGGCGGCCAGAATCGCCTGATTGGTCGAGAAACACAGGGTCACGTTGACCATCTGGCCTTCGTCGCTGAGGGTTTTACAGGTTTTCAGGCCGGCCCATGTCAGTGGCACCTTCACGGCGATGTTCGGCGCGATCTTCGCCAGCTTGCGGCCTTCGGCGATCATGTCGTCGGCCTCGGTCGCGACCACTTCGGCGGATACGGGGCCGTCGACCAGATCGCAGATCTCTTTGGTCACTTCCAGAATGTCACGGCCCGATTTCAGGATCAGCGAGGGGTTGGTGGTGACGCCGTCCACCATGCCCAGATCGTTCAGTTCGGCGATGGCGTCGATCTCGGCTGTGTCTACGAAGAATTTCATGAGGGCAGTCCTTTGATGGGTTGGCCTTGGTCGCGGATGCCTTTACCCCAATAACACCGATGCTGAAACCCCCAGTTAGGAGATGCGGTGAGCGCGCAGGAGTATTTCGATCAGGGTGAGCTGGTGGCCGTTCTGACCACGCAGCCTCTGGACCGGACGCTGGATTACAAAGCGCCCGAGGGCGGGTGTTTTCTGGGCGCGTTTGTCGAGGTGCCTCTGGGCCCGCGCAAAGTGCTGGGTGTGGTCTGGGGGCCTGGGCAGGGTGGCTTTGATCTGAGCAAGGCGCGGTCGGTGATCCGGGTGCTTGAGGTCGCACCGATGCGGGAAGAGATGCGGTTGTTTCTGGGCAAAGTCGCCGACTACACGCTGACGCCGATGCCTGCGATGCTGCGGCTGGCGACCCGCGCGCCGGGGTTGGGTGATCCTCCGTCGATGCGGAAAATCTACCGCCTGGGTGGCGCGGAACCGGACCGGATGACCGATGCGCGGGCGCGGGTGCTGGAGGTTTTGCGCGATTATGGCGGCTTGGCGTTCACGCTGAAGGAGCTGGCCGAGCAGGCGGGGGTGACGTCGTCTGTGGTCAAGGGGTTGGTCAAGCAGGGTGCCGTGCGCGAGGAAGACAGCCCGCGCGATCTGCCCTATCCGGATCTTGATCCCGATCTGCCGGGGAAAGCGCTGACCGAAGATCAGGCCACCGCCGTTGCACGGCTACAGGAGGGCCAGCGTTCGGGCAACTATGGCACGACGCTGCTGAAAGGCGTGACCGGCTCGGGCAAGACCGAGGTTTATCTTGAGGCCGTGGCCGAGACGCTGCGCATGGGGCGGCAGGCGTTGGTTCTGCTGCCCGAGATTGCGCTGACGGCAGAGTTCCTGACGCGGGTCGAGGCGCGCTTCGGCGCGCGCCCGGCGGAATGGCACTCGGGCGCGACCATGACCGAACGCCGTCGGGTCTGGCGGATGGTTGGGCAGGGGGATGCGCAACTGGTCGTCGGCGCTCGGTCCGCGTTGTTTCTGCCGTTTCGCGATCTGGGGTTGGTGGTCGTGGATGAGGAACACGACACCTCGTACAAACAGGAAGACGGCGTGCATTACAGCGCGCGGGACATGGCGGTTCTGCGGTCCTCGATCTGCGGGGCGCGGGTGATTTTGGCCAGCGCGACCCCCTCGCTGGAAAGCTGGGCGAATGCCGAGGCGGGCAAATATGAGCGGCTCGATCTAACGGCCCGGTTCGGGGCGGCGGTCCTGCCTGAGATGAAACCCATCGACATGCGAGCCGAGCAGATGCAGCCGGGGACGTGGATTTCCCCCTCGCTGCGGCAGGCGGTGCGGCAGCGGATTGAACGTGGGGAACAGTCGCTGCTGTTCATCAACCGACGCGGCTATGCGCCGGTGACGCTGTGTCGTGCCTGCGGGGAACAAATCGCTTGTGACCATTGTGACGCGCGGATGGTTGAACATCGGTTTCTGAAACGTCTGATGTGTCACCAATGCGGTGAAACCAAGCCGATGCCCGAGGAATGTCCGTCCTGTGGTGTCGAGGGCAAGCTGGCCCCCGTGGGGCCGGGGATAGAACGGCTGTCGGAAGAGGCCGAGGCCACTTTCCCCGAAGCCAAGATTGCGATGCTCAGCTCCGACCTGTTTGGCTCGGCACGCGCGCTGAAAGCGAAGATCGAAGAGATTGCCGAGGGCGATGCGGATATCGTCATCGGCACGCAACTTGTGGCCAAGGGGCATAACTTTCCCAAGCTGACCCTTGTAGGTGTGATCGACGCCGACCTCAGCCTGCACGGCGCTGACCTGCGGGCGGCAGAACGGACGTTTCAACTGATGCGGCAGGTTGCTGGGCGCGCAGGGCGGGCGGATAAGCCGGGGCAGGCGCTGTTGCAGACCTTTCAACCCGAACACCCGGTGATCCGCGCGATTCTGTCGGGCGATGAGGAAGGGTTCTGGAAAGCCGAAGCCGCAGGCCGTCAGGCGGCAGGGGTGCCACCTTACGGGCGGATGGCGGGGATCGTCTTATCCGGCCCCGAGGTCGGTCCGGTCTTTGACATCGGCAACGCCATGGCGCGCAACGATGCGCCGCTGCGTGCGATTGATGCTCAGGTATTTGGACCCGCGCCTGCGCCCATCGCACGCATCCGGGGGCGGCATCGGGTGCGCCTGCTGGTCAAGGCTCCCAAGGGCGCGCCGATTCAGGACGCCATCGCCCGCTGGATCGCGCCCCTGCACCTGAAGGGCGATATCCGTCTGACCGTGGACATCGATCCCCAGAGTTTTTACTGAACCTGCACAGGTGCAGAGTTCATGTGCGCGCACCCCCTCGCCAAACACGGAAAATGAGCGTAGAGCACTCTCATGCTGAAACCCATGCCGCTTTCCGAGGCGCAGAGCCTTCCGTTCTGGCGCCGCCCCATGACGCTGCTGTTCATGATGGCGCTGATGATGCCCATCGCGTTCAACGCCTGGAGCGCGCTGCTGAACAATTTCGTCAAAGAGGTGGCGAATTTCGACGGGGCGGATATCGGCCTGCTGCACACGGTGCGCGAAATACCCGGGTTTCTGGCTGTGGGCGTCATCGCCGTGATCATTTTCATCCGCGAGCAGGTGCTGGCGATGATCTCGCTGATGATGCTGGGCGTGGCCACCGCGATCACCGCGTGGTTTCCCAGCCTGGGTGGGCTGCTGTTCGTGACGTTGTTCAGCTCAATCGGATTTCACTACTATGAAACGGTGAACCAGTCGCTGCAGTTGCAATGGCTGCCCAAGGACCGTGCGCCGCAGATTTTGGGCTGGCTGGTGGCGATGGGCTCGGCAGCAACGGCGGTGGTTTACGGCTTGATCGTGCTGACATGGGATCGGTTCGATCTTTCCTATAACTTCGTCTTCATTGCCGCGGGCGGTGCGACCGCTCTGCTGGCTTTGGTTTGCCTGTTTGCTTATCCACAATTCGATGCACCGACGCCGCAAAACAAGAAACTGGTCCTGCGCAAACGGTATTGGCTGTATTACGCGTTGCAGTTCATGGCCGGCGCACGGAGGCAGATCTTTGTCGTCTTCGCAGGCTTCATGATGGTCGAGAAGTTCGGCTTTGAAGTGCATGAACTGACCAGCCTCTACCTGATCAATCTGATGATCAACATGGCCGCAGCACCTATGCTCGGCAAAGCCGTGTCCGTTTTCGGAGAACGCCGAACACTGATCTTTGAATATGCCGGTTTGGCTATCGTTTTCGCGGCATACGGCGGCATCTACTGGTTCGGCTGGGGCGTGATCCTTGCGGCGATCCTCTATGTGATAGACCATGTGTTGTTTGCCCTAGCGCTGGCGCTGAAAACTTATTTCCAGAAGATTGCCGACCCGGCGGATATCGCACCCACAGCGGCAGTTGCGTTCACGATCAACCACATTGCGGCGGTGTTCCTGCCCGCATTGCTGGGGTTGCTATGGGTCATCTCCCCCGGTGCGGTCTTTGGATTGGCGGCGGCCATGGCGATCGTGTCTCTGGCGTTGTCTTTGCTGATCCCGCGCCACCCGGAACCGGGCAACGAAACCATCCTGTCGAAATACGCACCAGCGCCCGCCGAGTAACCCAGCGCTTGACGTCGGGCGCCGGTCGGCCTAGGCGCTGCCTCAACTGAGACAGGAGGCCCCGATGCCCACATTCACAGCCCTGACCACGCTGACCGGGAAGAAAGCCGCCGAAGGGCTGGGAGAAGCGATGGAGCGGCTGGATCCCGAACCCACAGGTGTTGGCGTTTTCGAGGTCGAGGACGGCTCGGGCCTGTGGGAAGTGGGCGGTTATTTCACCGAGTCCCCGGACGAGGCCGCACTGGCGCTGCTGGCTGCGGCGTTCGAGGCCAAGCCATTTGTGGTCTCGGAACTGCCCGAAACCGATTGGGTCGCCCATGTCCGACGTGAGCTGGCCCCGGTCGAAGCTGGACGTTTCTTTGTCTATGGCAGCCACGATGCCGACAATCTGCCCGAAGGCCGCATCCCGCTGTTGATCGAGGCCGCGATGGCCTTTGGCACCGGCCATCATGGCACAACGCTGGGGTGCCTGAAGGCGCTGGACTATCTATTGGATCAGGGCTTTTCGGCCTCGAAAGTTGCCGATATCGGTTGTGGCACCGCGGTGCTGGCGATGGCGGCCGCCCGGGTCTGGGACGGAGATATCATCGCCAGCGATATCGACGAGGTCGCCGTCGATGTGGCCGAGGCCAACCTGAAAGCAAACGGAATGTCGGGCGAGGTTCTGTGTGTGGAAGCCGCAGGATTTGATCACCCGGACCTCAAATCACGCGCGCCGTATGACCTGATATTTGCGAATATCCTCAAGGGTCCTCTGGTGGCCTTGTCGCCGGAAATTGGTCAAAACCTACGGCGCGACGGGTATGCGATCCTTTCGGGAATCCTCAATGAACAGGCAGATGACGTGGTTTCTGTTTATTCACAGAATAGATTTAATCTGGTCCAACGTGCCGAAATTGGTGAGTGGACGACGCTAATCTTAAGCAAACAGGGCGCAAATTAGGCAATTTGCAGGAGTTTTATGGATTCTGGCCACTTTTTTGACGCAATCTCTTTTTACCGTTCTTGAATGGAAACGAGGGGGGCGGTTTTTTTTGGAGGCTGCCATGACTGGAAAGCAACTGGAATTCGATCAGCGCATTGCGCAGCTGAGCAAGAAGCATCAGAAACTCAGCCGTGGCTACCGAGCCACGATGCGATCTGATGGTTTGGTGGTGATGAAACCCCAAAGAGTCCGTTCCGGCATACCGGCAAAGGTTCTTGTGCTGTGCCTTATCGGATTTTTTGGCTTCAAAGCCTTCCTTTTGGCCAGCCTTGGGGCCGGAGCCTATCAAAATCGCGTCGATAGCCTGGCAGAAGGCACATCGGTAGAAAAGGCCGGGGCCTGGATCATGCAGATCGAGCCGGTATCAGGATTTATCGCAGAGCAGATTCGGCGTCTTCCGCTTTGACCTAGTGCTTTGCCCAACGAAAAACACCGCATGCTGAAACGCACGCGGTGTTTTCTTGCGCGCCCCGCCGAGGGAGGAACAGGGGGCGTGTGAGTGGTGGGTTGATTGTCTTAGCGACGGCCTTCCGCCATGGCGTCAATATCGCCGCGGTTCATGCCGATATCTTCCAGTTCGCGATCTGTCAGACCACTCAGCGCGTTACGGGTTTGGCGGGCGTCATTCCATTCGACAACGGTGTTAACGACCGATACGAATACTGCGCCGATACGGCCAACGAGGCCGAACGAGCCAGTGGTGATGCGGGTGGTGTCCAGTGCAGCCATATCCTGTGTCCTTCTGTTTAAAGCGTGTGCCGTGATCCTGCGATCTGCCGGGCATTTAGGGATGTTGATCTGACACCGCAAGCGCGGAATTTGCATGTGTCCTATGCAATTACTGCAAAGCTTGAATTGCATGAAAATGCCTTAATTTCAGGGCCATACTTCCCTTAGGGACGGGTCGGATTCAGACCAATTCTTGTCGCGGATCGGCCGCTTTGTCGCTTTGGGAACAGTCGTGTCGGATTTGCGTGTGGCGCAAAGTTCTTGGAAAATGTTCACGCTTCGTGCTAACCCGATAAAAAGATCACAAAAACCCGAGCAGGCTGGGGCAGAACATGCGCATTCTGGGCATTGATCCGGGTCTCAGGACCCTGGGATGGGGCGTCATCGAATCGCATGGCAGCCGTCTGAGCCATGTGGCCAATGGGCTTTGCAAGTCGGACGGCGATGATCTGGGCGAGCGGCTGTTGTCGCTGCACAATCAGATCGTCGAGGTGATCGCGGAACACCAGCCCGACCAGGCTGCGATCGAGCAAACTTTTGTCAACAAGGATGGTGCGGGCACCCTGAAACTGGGACAGGCGCGCGGTGTGGCGCTGCTGACGCTGGCACAGGCGGGCTTGCCGGTGGGTGAATACGCACCGAACCGGGTCAAGAAAACGGTGGTTGGTGTTGGGCATGCCGAGAAAGAGCAGGTCTTGCATATGGTCAAGCTGCAATTGCCCGGCTGTTCGCCCAAAGGGGCGGATGCGGCGGATGCGCTGGCGATCGCGATTTGTCATTCCTACTATGGGGCTGCGCCACAGGCGCGGATGAAAGAGGTGCGCGTATGATCGGCAAACTGACAGGGCGACTGGATTACCGCGCAGCGGATCATGTGCTGATCGATGTGCGTGGGGTTGGTTATATTGTCTATTGCTCGGACCGGACCATGGCGGCCTTGCCGGGAGTGGGTGAGGGGGTTTCGATCTATACCGATATGGTCGTGCGCGAGGACCTGATGCAACTCTATGGGTTCTTGTCGCTGGTCGAGAAGGAGTGGCATCGCCTGCTATGTTCCGTGCAGGGCGTTGGGGCCAAGGTCTCGCTGGCCATTCTCAGTGCGCTGGGTCCGGATGGCGTGAGCCGTGCGATTGCGCTGGGCGATTGGGGCGCGGTGAAGGCGGCCAAAGGGGTTGGGCCGAAGACGGCGCAGCGCATTGTGCTGGACCTCAAGGACAAGGCCCCCGGCGTGATGGCGATGGGCGGCACCGTGACCGAGGCGATGGACGGGCCGGCGCTGGAGGTGGTCGAACCGGCTGAGCCGACACCTGCGCCCCGACCGGTTCAGAAACCCGGATCAGGCAACGCTGCAGCGTCGGCGGGCGCGCTTTCGGCGCTGTCGAATTTGGGATATGGCCCGTCCGAGGCCGCGTCGGCCGTG
Organism: Ruegeria sp. K11; assembly: GCF_056531905.1. Lineage (NCBI taxonomy): Bacteria > Pseudomonadati > Pseudomonadota > Alphaproteobacteria > Rhodobacterales > Roseobacteraceae > Ruegeria > Ruegeria sp. K11. The sequence goes on along the minus strand of NZ_JBQFMP010000004.1, from coordinate 173,089 downwards.
GCTGAGGCCGCAGCCTCGCTGCCGGATGCGGGCGAAGCTGAATTGATCCGAGCCGCGTTGAAACTTCTGGCTCCGAAAGGGTGACCCGATGGTAGATGCCGACCCCACCCTGCGCCCAGAGCCGATGCCCGAGGACAATGACCGCGCCCTGCGCCCGCAGGGGCTGGATGAATTCATTGGTCAGGCTGAGGCGCGCGCGAACCTGCGTATTTTCATTCAATCGGCCCGAAAGCGGGGCGAGGCGATGGATCATACGCTGTTCCATGGCCCTCCGGGGTTGGGGAAGACCACGTTGGCGCAGATTATGGCGCGGGAATTGGGGGTAAATTTCCGAATGACCTCGGGGCCTGTCCTGGCCAAGGCGGGCGATTTGGCGGCGATCCTGACCAATCTGGAATCGCGGGATGTGTTGTTCATCGATGAAATTCACCGCCTGAATCCTGCGGTCGAAGAAGTGCTTTATCCGGCGATGGAGGATTTCGAGCTGGATCTGGTGATTGGCGAAGGCCCAGCGGCGCGGACGGTGCGGATTGAGTTGCAGCCGTTTACGCTGGTCGGGGCCACCACGCGCATGGGATTGCTGACCACTCCGCTGCGCGACCGTTTCGGGATTCCGACGCGTTTGCAGTTTTATACGGTCGATGAGTTGCACGAGATCGTCACCCGCAACGCCCGCAAGCTGGGTGCGCCTGCGGATGATGAAGGTGCGCGCGAGATTGCGCGGCGGTCGCGCGGCACGCCGCGGATTGCCGGGCGGCTTCTGCGGCGGGTGGTGGATTTTGCCATTGTCGAGGGCGACGGGCGGATCACCCGAGAGCTGGCGGATGGGGCGTTGACCCGGCTAGGTGTCGACAATCTGGGGCTGGATGGCGCGGATCGGCGGTATCTGAAGCTGATCGCCGAGAACTATGCGGGTGGGCCCGTCGGGATTGAGACGCTTTCGGCGGCCTTGTCCGAAAGCCGGGATTCGCTGGAAGAGGTGATTGAGCCCTATCTGCTGCAGCAGGGCCTGATCCAGCGCACGCCGCGCGGGCGGATGCTGGCGCAGAAGGCGTGGACCCATTTGGGCATGGCCGCCCCTAAGGGGCAGAGCGATCTGTTTGGTTGATACCGCGCGCTTTAGATTTTATGCCTCCGGCGGGAGTATTTTTGAAAAGATGAAGGGGCGAGCGTGACTCCGGATCAGATTGAGGCGCTGTTTACCCGCGAGAGCGGAGAGTTTCTGTTTGCGCGCTGGGGGCGGCCCATTGTGCCGATTGTGTTTGGGGTTGAGGATGAGACTCTGGCCACCGTTAAAGGGGCGTTTGAGGCAGTTGTGACATTGGCGGGCCATAAGATGGCCGAAACCGATCCCGAACTGGGTGCCAATTGCATGGTCTTCTTCTTCCGCGACTGGCAGGAGCTGCTAGAGGTCCCTGATCTGGATCGTTTGATCCCTGATCTGGCCCCGCTGGTCGAACGGCTGGTCGCGGCTGACGCAAATCAGTACCGTATTTTCCGCTTCGAAGAAGACGGGGCCATCCGGGCGGCTTTTGTATTTCTGCGGATGGACAAGGAATTGTCCAAGGTTCCGGCGGAGACTTTGGCACTGAGCCAGGTGGTGCAAACGGTTCTGTTGTGGTCGGATACCGCTTTTCGCAGCCAATCGCCATTGGCCATTGCCGGAGAGGCGACGATTCTGCGGCCCGATGTTGCCGCTTTGATCCGGGCCGCTTACGATCCGGTTCTGCCCGGTGCAGCGCAGGACCCGTCCCATGCGTTGCGCCTGTTTGCCAGATTGGAGCTGCCGCAATGAAACACCTTTACCCGGTTCGTGTGTATTACGAGGACACCGACATGGGCGGGGTGGTTTATCATGCGAATTACCTGAAGTTCATCGAGCGTGCCCGCTCCGACTGGGTGCGCAAGCTGGGCAATGATCAGAACGCGATGCGCGATGCTGGTATTGTCTGGGTCGTGCGGCGGATCGAGGCGGATTATCTGGCGGCGGCAAGGTTCGAAGACGAGCTGGAAGTCGAGACCGAGATGGTCTCGTTATCGGGGGCACGGCTGACGATGTCGCAATTGGTCAAGCGCGGCGATACTGAAATTTTCCGCGCCGAGGTGACCGCTGTCTGCATGAATGCCGAAGGAAAGCCGGTGCGCCTTCCGGCAGAGATTCGCGCATTGATGTAACAATTTCGCCCGCCGGGGTGGTTCTGTTGGCTTTTCACATCCATCTGCGTTAGCGTTTGGCAAAACAAGGCCAAATGGCCATCAGGCAAAACTAAAGAGCAGGTTCATGGAAGCTGAAACGCTGGCGCTGGCGCAGGAGATCGATTTCTCCATGTGGGGGCTGTATGCCCGCGCGACCTTTATCGTCAAACTGGTGATGCTGATGCTGGTCGGTGCATCAATCTGGTCCTGGGGCATTATCATCCAGAAGCTTATCAATTACCGGGCCGCGCGACGCGAGGCGCAGGTGTTTGACGAAAGCTTCTGGTCCGGCAATCCGCTGGATGAGTTGTTCGAGCAGACCGGAACTCAGCCCGACGGCAGTTCCGAGAAGATATTTGCGGCTGGCATGATCGAGTGGCGACGCTCGCATCGCACCGATGGTGGGCTGATCGCGGGGGCGACGGCGCGGATAGACCGGTCGATGGATGTGGCCATCGCGAAAGAGGCGGAGACCCTGCAAAAGGGGCTGTCCATTCTGGCCACGGTGGGCTCGACAGCCCCGTTTATCGGCCTTTTCGGTACGGTCTGGGGCATCATGAACGCCTTTATCGAGATTGCCGAGCAACAGAACACCAACCTCGCCGTTGTGGCCCCGGGGATTGCCGAGGCTTTGTTGGCCACAGGTCTGGGCCTGCTGGCCGCGATCCCGGCGGTGATTTTCTACAACAAGCTCAGCGCGGATAGCGATCGGATTGTTGGCGGCTATGAAGCTTTTGCCGACGAATTCGCGACAATCCTTTCGCGTCAGTTGGACAGCTGACCATGGGGGCGGCGGTTCAGCAATCATCGGGTGGGAACGGGCGCAGGCGAGGCCGACGGCGCGGCAGTGCGCAGCCGATGGCTGAGATCAATGTGACGCCCTTTGTGGATGTGATGCTTGTGCTGTTGATCATCTTCATGGTGGCGGCCCCTTTGCTGACCGTTGGCGTGCCGGTTGATCTTCCTAAAACAGCGGCCAGTGCGTTGCCGGGGGACAATGAAGAGCCTTTGACGGTCACACTGACAGCAGAAGGTCGGGTGCAGATTCAGACGACGGATGTGCTGCGGGAAGAGTTGATCGGCAAGCTGCGTGCGATTGCGGCGGAACGCAGCAGTGATCGGGTGTTCCTGCGGGCCGATGGATCCATTCCCTATGCGCAGGTGATGCAGGTGATGGGGGCGTTGAATGCGGGCGGGTTTTCCAATGTGGGTCTTGTGACCGATACGGGCGGGCCGACGCTGGACGATGGTGGAGAGTGAGGCTGCGCGGTGGATACCGGCACCAAGATTTCAGCGATTGCGCATGTCAGTCTAATCGGCTGGGCCCTGTTCGGCGGGACCTTCAGGTCCGAACCTTTGCCAATGGCGGTACAGGACGTGTCCGTGATCTCGGGTGAGCAGTTTGCGGCAATGACCGCGCAGCGCGATGCGCCCGAATTGCCGACCACGACTGCTTTGCAGCAACCCGACCAGCCCGATGAGGCCAATGCGCCCGAGCCCACGCCCGACGAACAGCCCGCGCCCGAAGCGGTCTCGGTTCCCGAGCCGGAGCAGGAGGTTCTTCCGGAAACCGTCGAACTGCCACCCGAGCCCGAGGTGATCGAGGAACCACCAACACTGGATCAGCCGGACACAGAGGTCGCGGCTTTGCCGGTACCACCGGGACCGGAGACCGCGCCGCGTCCGGCGGACAAGATCGCACCAGAACCGATTGCGCCGCCGCCACCGGATGCCAAGCCTGATGATGTGGAAACGCCGCCTGTCTCGCTGGATGAAGGGGCTGAGACCCAGCAGGAACAACAGGATCAGACGGCGCCGGAAGAAGCCGCGCCCGAGATCGTGACCGAGGCGGAAGAAGTTGACGATCCGGCCCCAAAAACTTCTCCGCGCCCGCGTGTGCGTCCCAACCGGCCCACACCACCGCCCGCGCCCGAGATTGCGGAAACACCCGATCCGGCCCCGACGGAACCAGCCCAGAGCGAGCAGGCGATCAATGACGCGCTGGCCGAGGCGCTGGGCAACGGCTCCGAACCTTCAGGGCCGCCGCTGACCAGTGGTGAGAAAGACGCCATGCGCGTGGCTGTTTCGAAATGCTGGAATGTGGGGTCACTGTCGACAGATGCGCTGGAAACAGTTGTTGTGGTTGGCTTTTCGCTTACGCGCGAGGGGAAAGTGGTGGGCGGCAGCCTGAGGATGATCGACAGCTCGGGCGGTACGGCGGCCTCGGCCAATCAGGCTTTCGAAGCCGCACGGCGCGCGATTCTGCGCTGTGGGGCAAAAGGATACGACCTGCCTGCTGACAAATACGGGCAGTGGCAGGATATTGAGATTACATTCAATCCCGAGAGGATGCGGATCAAATGATGAAACTTCTGACCAGCCTCTTCATTGGCCTGACGCTGATGTCGGCTCCTGTATATGCGCAAGATGGTCCCCTGCGACTGGAAATCGACGAGGGGATTATCGAACCCTTGCCCTTTGCAGTGCCCAGCTTTGTGCCGGACGGACCGGCAGCGGCGCAATATGCTCGCGACATCTCGGCAGTCATTTCGTCGGACCTGACCGGAACGGGGCTGTTCCGCGAGATTTCCTCGGACGCCTATATCAGCCGGGTCAGCAGCTTTGATGCGCCCGTACAATTCGCGGATTGGAAAGCCATCAATGCGCAAGCTCTGGTCACGGGGGCGGTCAGTGCTTCGGGCAACCGGCTGACGGTCCGGTTCCGGGTCTGGGATGTGTTCTCGGGGCAGGAACTGGGCAATGGGCTGCAATTTGTGGGCACGACCGAGGGATGGCGGCGTATGGCTCATAAGGTGGCCGATCAGGTGTATAGCCGGATCACCGGCGAGGGGGCCTATTTCGACAGTCGTGTGGCCTTTGTCTCGGAAAGCGGGCCAAAGGATCAGCGTCTCAAGCGGGTGGCGATCATGGATTATGACGGCGCAAATGTGCAATACCTGACCGACAGCGCAGCCATCGTCCTGGCACCTCGGTTTTCGCCAAACGGCGACCAGCTGCTGTATACCAGCTACGAGACCGGACGTCCGCGGATTTACGTCCTTGATATTGCCCGGGTGCGCCGACAGGAATTAAAAACACAGGAAGGCACGATGAGCTTTTCGCCGCGGTTTTCGCCCGACGGACGGTCGATTGTGTATTCGCTGTCGCAGGGTGGCAACACGGACCTGTGGCGGATGGATCTGGCTTCGGGGCAAAGCACACGGTTGACGAACACGCCAGCCATTGAAACCGCGCCCAGCTATTCGCCGGATGGTGGCCGGATCGTGTTTGAAAGCGATCGATCGGGCGCACCTCAGCTGTACATCATGCCCGCCAATGGGGGCGAGGCGACACGCATCAGCTTTAGTCAGGGTCGGTACGGCACGCCGGTCTGGTCCCCGCGTGGCGATCTGATCGCGTTCACCAAGCAGAACAAGGGGCGGTTCCATATCGGCGTCATGCGGGTGGATGGCAGTGAAGAACGGTTGTTGACCGCGTCGTTCCTGGATGAGGGGCCGACGTGGTCTCCGAACGGTCGGGTGATCATGTTCACGCGGGAAACGCAGGGCGCAGGCGGGCGTTCGACGCTGTATTCGGTGGATATTTCGGGGCGCAACCTGCGGCCGGTTCGAACCCCGGATGGCGGCAGCGACCCGTCATGGGGACCGCTGCAGAATTGAACCCGCATCGGGCCGCGCCAAGTTCACAACAAACCTGCGATGTGTTAGACAGGCGACAATAAACAAACAGAAGACGAGGCACTTGAAATGAAGCTATTGAGCAAATTCGCAGCGGTGGGTGCGCTGGCCCTGATGGCCGCGTGTTCCAACAACGATCCGTCGACTTTGGGGGGTGGCGCAGGGGCAGGCGGCGCGCTAGTTCCGGGTTCACCCAGTGATCCGCGCTCGCCGGCCTATTTCCAGCAGACGGTGGGAGATCGGGTTTTGTTTGCCGTGGATCAGTCCACGCTATCGCCGCAAGCACAGACGGTTCTGCAGGGTCAGGCTGACTGGTTGCTGGCCAATCCCGATTTTGTGGCGACCATCGAAGGCCACGCGGACGAACAGGGCACACGCGAATACAACCTTGCGCTGGGTGAACGACGCGCGAATGCGGCGAGGGAATATCTGATCTCGCGCGGTGTTGCAGGCAATCGTCTGCAGACGGTGTCCTTCGGCAAGGAGCGCCCGATCGAGATTTGCAGCACCGAGGAATGCTATTCCAAGAACCGTCGCGCGGTAACGGTGTTGACCGGCTCAACCTTGGGGTAAGACGATGAGACTTGCAGGATGGGTTCTGACCTTGGTTGTCGCGACCGCGGGCATGGCGCAAGCACAGGATCAGCAGACTTTGGCGGATATCCGACAGGAACTGACGGTGCTGCATGTGGAGATTCAGCGCCTGAAGCGTGAATTTTCGACCACCGGATCGCCCGCGCCGAACCTGTCCGGCAGTTCGGTTCTGGAACGCGTAGATGCCATTGAGGCCGAGCTGCAGCGCCTGACCCGCCAGACCGAGCAATTGAACCAGCGTGTGCAGAACGTCGTGACCGATGGCACCAACCGGATTGGTGATCTTGAATTCAGACTGGTCGAACTGGAGGGTGGTGACCTCAGCACATTGGGCGAAACTTCGACCCTTGGCGGTGAACAGACCGCCGTTGCGGTCGCGCCGACACCGGTTCAGCCAGAGGGTGTCGATCAGGGCGAGCTTGCGGTCGGCGAAAAGCTGGATTTTGATGCGGCAACGCAAGCGCTGGCAGATGGTGATTTTCAGGGCGCGGCAGACCTGTTCTCGCAGTTCGACCTGTCTTATCCCGGCAGCCCCCTGGCGCCCGAAGCCAACCTGCGACGCGGGCAGGCGTTAGAAGGGCTTGGCGACACGCGCGAGGCTGCACGGGCATTTCTGGCCAGTTTCACAGGTGATTCCGAAGGGCCCATGGCCCCGGAGGCGCTGTTCGAACTGGGGGCGGCTTTGGGTCGGCTGGGACAGACGGATCAGGCCTGCATTACCCTGGGAGAGGTGAGTGTCAGATTCCCGACCTCGGCGCTGACCGCATCCGCGACACAGGAAATGGCCACGTTGGGGTGTTCTTGAGCCCGGACAGCGCAGCACTCGCAGAAAAACTCCGCGCCTGCCTGCCTGATCCGCTGCCTCGGCGGTTGGGGGTCGCGATTTCGGGCGGCAGTGATTCCACAGCATTGTTGCGCCTGTTGATCGATCTTGCGCGAACCGAGGGTATCGGCCTGTTTGCGGCAACTGTAGATCATGGGCTGCGTCCGGAAGCCGCTACCGAAGCTTTGCAGGTTGCCGATCTGGCGCAAGGGTTGGGCGTTCCGCATGAAACCCTGAAATGGCAGGGGTGGGACGGGGCAGGAAACCTGCAGGATCAGGCACGGCAGGCCCGATTTCGGTTGTTGCGTGACTGGGCCAGGCGCCTGCAGTTGGATGCAGTTGCCTTGGGTCATACGGCAGATGATCAGGCCGAGACTGTTGTGATGCGCCTTGCGCGCGCGGCGGGCGTGTCCGGGCTGTCGGGTATGTCGCCGGTGCGCCGGGACAAAGGCGTTGTGTTCTTGCGGCCGATGCTGTCGATAACGCGGGGCCAGTTGCAGGATTACCTGAAGCAGGTTGGCATGGGATGGATCGATGACCCTTCGAATCAGGATCGGACATTCGACCGGATCAAGGCTCGTACCGCGCTGAGCGAGCTTGGATCTTCTGGGATAAATGCGCAGACATTGTCACGGGTTGCTGAAAACCTTGCACAAGCCCGTGAGGCGCTGGCGCAGTACGCGCAGGAAACCGCTGGTCTTTATGTCAAAGCGGAAGGTGGTGCGCTTCGGGTTGAGCAGGAGGGTTTCGTTCGGCTGCCCATCGAAATCCGTCGCCGCATTCTGATTGCTGCTGTCGCATGGATTGCGGGCGATGGGTATCCGCCGCGCCATGGCGCCGTCGGGCAAGCTCTGGCTGCGATGGAGCAGGGGCACATCACGACGATCGGCGGCTGCATTCTTGTGCCAAAGGGCAATTTTATATGGGTTTGCAGAGAGCTACAGGCGGTGAAGGATCAGGTGGCGCACCCCGGTCAGCTTTGGGATGGGCGCTGGATCATGGATGGACCGGATATGCAAACAGGTGAAGTTCGTGCCCTGGGCGAGGAGGGCATCGCACAGCTGGATGATTGGCGGGATCTGGGCCGTCCGCGCGCGGCAATTCTGTCAACACCTGCGCTTTGGCGCACCAATCAGGTGATTTCTGCCCCATTGGCGGGCTTTTCAGCGAACTGGAGTGCAAAACTCTCGCCGGAATGGCCAGAGTTCGGTGCGTTGATTTTATCGCATTGAACCTGCCTCAATCATCTCTATTTTAAAGAGCAAGACGGCAGAGCCCCCTCTGCCGAAACCGTTTAGGAGATTTTTCTTGGGCAACGCGCGCAACATCGCCTTTTGGGTCGTTCTATTTCTGCTGATCCTGGCTCTGTTCAACCTGTTCAGCGGACCCAGCGGGTCGCTTCAGGGCAATGAAAACCCCTATTCCGACTTCGTGACCGCCGTTCAAGGCGGCGAGGTCAGCAAAGTGACGCTGGATGGTGAGCAGATTCGCTATACTACACAGAGCGGTGCAACCTACACGACGATCAAACCCGGCGACGCCGAGGTGACGAAACTGCTGATCGACGAGAACATCCCGGTCGAGGCTGTCAAACAGCAGCAATCGGGCTTTCAGTCCTTCCTGATCACGCTCTTGCCCTTCCTGCTGCTGATCGGTGTCTGGGTCTATTTCATGAACCGGATGCAGGGCGGCGGCAAAGGTGGCGCTATGGGCTTTGGCAAGTCCAAGGCCAAGATGCTGACCGAAAAACATGGCCGTGTGACCTTTGACGACGTCGCGGGCATCGACGAAGCCAAGGAAGAGCTGGAAGAGATCGTCGAATTCCTGCGCAACCCGCAGAAATTCAGCCGTCTGGGCGGTAAGATTCCCAAGGGCGCGCTGCTGGTTGGCCCTCCGGGTACGGGTAAAACGTTGCTGGCCCGCGCGATTGCGGGTGAGGCGGGTGTGCCGTTCTTCACCATCTCGGGTTCGGATTTCGTTGAAATGTTCGTGGGTGTCGGTGCATCCCGTGTGCGCGACATGTTTGAACAAGCCAAGAAAAACGCGCCTTGTATCGTCTTCATCGACGAGATCGACGCCGTGGGTCGCCATCGTGGCGCAGGCTATGGCGGCGGTAACGACGAACGCGAACAGACGCTCAACCAGTTGCTGGTTGAGATGGACGGGTTTGAGGCCAACGAAGGCGTGATCATTCTGGCGGCCACCAACCGTAAGGATGTTCTGGACCCGGCTCTGCTGCGTCCGGGCCGTTTCGACCGGAACGTGACCGTCGGCAACCCTGACATCAAAGGTCGTGAGAAGATTCTGGGCGTGCACGCGCGCAAAACGCCTCTGGGCCCTGACGTTGACCTGCGCATCATTGCGCGCGGCACGCCGGGATTCTCGGGTGCTGATCTGGCAAACCTCGTGAACGAGGCCGCTTTGATGGCGGCCCGCGTCGGTCGCCGCTTTGTCACTATGGAAGATTTCGAGAACGCCAAAGACAAGGTGATGATGGGGGCTGAGCGCCGCTCGATGGTGCTGACACAGGACCAGAAGGAAAAGACCGCCTATCACGAGGCGGGGCATGCCGTGGTTGGTCTGGCGCTGCCGGAATGTGATCCGGTTTACAAGGCAACGATCATTCCGCGTGGTGGTGCGTTGGGTATGGTGGTCTCGCTGCCGGAAATGGACCGTCTGAACTATCACCGCGATGAGTGTGAGCAAAAGCTTGCCATGACCATGGCCGGTAAGGCCGCCGAGGTCATCAAATACGGTGAGGATCATGTTTCTAACGGCCCAGCCGGTGATATCATGCAGGCCAGCCAACTGGCGCGCGCCATGGTGATGCGCTGGGGGATGTCGGACAAGGTCGGCAATATCGACTATGCCGAAGCGCATGAGGGGTACTCGGGTAATACCGCCGGGTTCTCGGTCTCGGCCCATACCAAGGAATTGATCGAGGAAGAGGTCAAGCGCCTGATCCAGCAGGGATATGAGCGTGCACACCAGATCTTGACCGAAAAAAGCGAGGAATGGGAGCGTCTGGCTCAGGGATTGCTGGAGTATGAAACCCTGACCGGCGACGAGATCAAACGCGTCATGAACGGTCATCCGCCGACCGAAGAAGATGACGAAGGCGACAAACCTGATGAGGGCAGCGCGCCCAGCGTCACGGCCATTCCGAAGACCAAGGTCAAGAAGTCTCCGCCGGATGGCGGGATGGAGCCGGAACCGACGGCATAATTCCAAAAACCCGGGCCAAGGCTCGGGTTTTTCTTTCCTTTCCCGACAACCTGACCTCTAGTAGTTGTTGGGCAAAAGCAGGGAAGAGGGTCACCATGCCGGTATTGCGCGAAACCGAATTCAGCGGTGAGGTTGTTTGGCTGGGCCATGTGCCAGACGGACAAACGATCCGGGCGCGGGCCGTCGATAGTCTGTCCCTTGACTTTGCTGGCGCTGTGGACGAACGGCATGAAGGCGTCAACCGCGCATCATGTGTGCGGGTTCAGAACCTCTATCCGCGCGGGACTGAAATCCGCAATGTGCGCCAGTTGTCTGTGTTGTCCGAAGAAGAGTTGCAGGCGACGGCTGCTGCGATGGGGCTGGATCAATTGGATCCTACTTTTCTGGGCGTCAGCATTCTGCTGCGCGGTATCCCCGATTTCACCCATATCCCACCCTCATCACGCTTGCAGGGACCGGATGGGGTGACATTGACGGTTGATATGGAAAACCGCCCCTGCGTGACCCCGGGTCGCGAGGTCGAAGCTGATTTGCCCGGTCACGGGGCCGCATTCAAACCGGCGGCTCAGGGGCGGCGTGGGGTGACAGCATGGGTCGAACGCCCCGGAGAGTTGAAACGGGGCGACCGGCTGACCCTGTTTGTTCCCGATCAGCGCGCTTGGACACCTTAGGACACAGGATTTCCGATCATAGGTATCAATTCGGCGTGACGTCGCCCGGTATATAACGCTACGCCGTTTCACGGCATGATTATGTCGGAATCCACATCCTCTATTTCGGTGCACAATTGTATGGATTGCGCAGCTCCGGCGTTTTTTGCGTCGGTTTTGCACGGCATTCAACCAAGGACTCGGCCATGAGCTATAAATCCGACATCGAAATCGCTCGCGAGGCGAACAAGAAGCCCATTCAGGAAATCGGCGCCAAGATCGGCATCGACTCCGGCGATTTGCTGCCCTACGGCCACGACAAGGCGAAGGTCAGCCAGGACTTCATCAACTCGGTGCAGGGCCGCGAAGATGGCAAGCTGATCCTTGTCACCGCGATCAACCCGACGCCTGCGGGCGAAGGCAAGACCACCACCACCGTGGGTCTGGGCGATGGTCTGAACCGCATCGGTAAAAACGCGATGATCTGTATCCGCGAAGCCTCGCTTGGCCCGAACTTCGGCATGAAGGGCGGCGCTGCGGGTGGCGGCTATGCACAGGTTGTTCCGATGGAGGAAATGAACCTGCACTTCACCGGTGACTTCCATGCCATCACCTCGGCCCACTCGCTGCTGTCGGCGATGATCGACAACCATATTTACTGGGGCAACGAATGCGACATCGACATCCGCCGCGTTGCGTGGCGTCGTGTGGTTGACATGAACGACCGCGCGCTGCGTCAGATCACTGCTTCACTGGGTGGTGTGTCGAACGGCTTCCCGCGCGAAGCAGGCTTTGACATCACCGTGGCCTCGGAAGTCATGGCGATCCTGTGTCTGGCGAACGACCTGAAAGACCTGGAAAAGCGTCTGGGTGACATCATCGTGGCCTACCGCCGCGACAAGACCCCGGTTTACTGCCGCGACATCAAGGCCGAAGGTGCAATGACCGTTCTGCTGAAAGACGCAATGCAGCCGAACCTGGTGCAGACGCTGGAAAACAACCCGGCTTTTGTCCACGGTGGCCCGTTTGCCAACATCGCGCATGGCTGTAACTCGGTCATCGCAACCAAGACCGCGCTGAAAGTGGCTGATTATGTTGTGACCGAAGCGGGCTTTGGTGCCGATCTGGGTGCCGAGAAGTTCATGAACATCAAGTGCCGCAAGGCAGGCATCGCTCCGTCGGCTGTGGTGCTGGTCGCCACCGTGCGCGCGATGAAGATGAACGGCGGCGTGGCCAAGGCCGATCTGGGTGCGGAAAACGTCGACGCGGTTCAGTCGGGCTGCGCAAACCTGGGTCGTCACATCGAGAACGTCAAATCCTTCGGCGTGCCGGTTGTTGTCGCCATCAACCACTTTGTCACCGACACTGACGCCGAAGTGCAGGCCGTAAAAGACTATTGCGGCGAGCACGGGGTTGAGGCGGTTCTGTCGCGTCACTGGGAACTGGGTTCGGAAGGCTCGGCCCCGCTGGCCGAGAAGGTTGTTGAAATCGTCGATGGTGGGTCTGCGAACTTCTCGCCGATCTACCCGGATGAGATGCCGCTGTTCGAGAAGATCGAAACCATCGCCAAGCGCATCTACCGCGCCGACGAGGTCCTGGCCGACAACAAGATTCGCAACCAGCTGCGCGAGTGGGAAGAGGCGGGCTATGGCAACCTGCCGGTTTGCATGGCGAAAACCCAGTACTCGTTCTCGACCGACCCGACCCTGCGCGGCGCGCCGACCGGCCACTCGGTTCCGGTGCGTGAGGTTCGCCTGTCCGCCGGTGCCGGGTTCATTGTGGTTGTCTGCGGTGAGATCATGACTATGCCCGGTCTGCCGCGCAAACCTGCCGCGGAAACCATCTGCCTTAACGACGCAGGTGAGATCGAGGGCTTGTTCTAAGCCGCAATATGAACCATCTCGTGGTCCGGGGAATCCCCGGGCCATGAGGAGATCGAGATGCCCAATCTGACGCCGCCATCAGACTGTCGATCGATGCAGGAATTGCGGGTTCAGATCGACAAGCTGGATCGCGAACTGATCGAAATGTTGGTGACACGTGCTGGCTATATCGACCGTGCGGCGCAGCTGAAACCGGCAGAAGGGTTGCCAGCGCGCATTCCGGCCCGGGTTGAAGAGGTGGTCCAGAAGGTGTGTGCCAGCGCTGACGAGATGGGCCTTGATGCGGTTTTGGCCGAGAGCCTTTGGCGCATATTGATTGACTGGTCGATCGCACGGGAAGAGCGTGTGATCGGAACCGACTGAATGACACGGGCGCAGGTTGCGCCCGATTGAGTTTTGAAAGAAGGGATCGAAGGATGGCAGCCCAAATCATCGATGGAAAGGCCTTTGCGGCGAAAGTGCGCGCTCAGGTCGCCGATCAGGTGGCGAAGCTGAAAGAAGAAAACGGCATCACGCCCGGTCTGGCAGTGGTTCTGGTGGGTGAAGACCCGGCCAGCCAGGTCTATGTCCGCTCAAAAGGCAAGCAGACTGTCGAAGTCGGCATGAACTCGTACGAGCACAAGCTGGATGCGGACACGTCCGAAGAAGACCTGCTGGCGCTGATCGACAAGCTGAACAACGATCCGGCTGTGCATGGCATTCTGGTGCAATTGCCGCTGCCCAAACATCTGAACGAAGACCTGGTGATCAACTCGATTGATCCGGCCAAGGACGTTGACGGGTTCCATATTTCGAACGTGGGTCTGCTGGGTACAGGTCAGAAATCAATGGTGCCGTGCACGCCGTTGGGCTGCCTGATGATGCTGCGCGACCATCACGGCTCGCTGTCGGGTATGGATGCGGTTGTGATTGGCCGTTCGAATATCGTCGGCAAGCCAATGGCGCAACTGCTGCTGGGCGACAGCTGCACCGTGACCATTGCACATTCGCGCACCAAGGACCTGCCCGAGGTTGTGCGCCGTGCCGATATCGTCGTGGCCGCCGTGGGCCGCCCCGAGATGGTGCCGGGCGACTGGATCAAGGAAGGCGCGACCGTCATCGACGTGGGCATCAACCGGATTGAACGCGACGGCAAAAACAAGCTGGTAGGTGACGTGGATTTTGCCAGCGCGTCCGAGCGGGCCGGTGCCATCACACCGGTTCCGGGCGGTGTCGGTCCGATGACCATCGCGTGCCTGCTGGCCAATACCGTCACGGCCTGCTGCCGGGCGAATGGTCTGCCTGAGCCTGAGGGGCTGACAGCCTGACATCTTAGGAGCGAGCCGCGCATTGCTCGGCGTGGCTCGCTCCAACTTGTTCTTTTGCAAAGATTAAAACCAGATTAATTCGCACATTAACGACTTTGCCTTTTTGGCAACCAGTGGTAAGCCCTTCACTCCAATAGGTTCGGTCGCTGATCCTTTGCGACCCAGATGTGTTGGCAGTGCTCTGGGAGGGGCGCAGTTTCTGGTATGACGTTTGAATTGAAGCCGATTCTGGCGATGTGCAGCCCTCAAAGGGTGATCGCGGGCCTGGTTTTTATACCGCTGCTGGCTTATTCCTTTGCACCGTTCAGGGATATGGACCTGTCCTTTGCCTTGCGGCTGGTCTTTTGGACTGGCGTGATGGCCCTGGCCCTTGGGGCGAGCTGGGCTGCAACTTCGTTGGTGCGCACTCATATTCCCGACATCAGCCGAGTTTATCGTGATGTGTTGTTTGCCTTGCTCATCCTGTCGCTTTTTGCGCCGTCCTTGTGGCTTCTGACCTGGATAATCTTTACGGTCGGTGGGCAGGATGCGCCCGGGTTACTGTCTGTCACTCCCTATGGCCTGATGTTTGCCACGGGGCTGATGCTGGTCAGAGGCAAAGACCCTGAGGGCGTCACACCCAACACCCCGCCACCACGCTTGGTCCGCCGATTACCTGCGTCGTTTCAGGGCCAGATCTATCGCCTCAGCGTCCGGGATCACTATGTGGATGTTGTCACGTCTCAGGGAACTTACACGATCCGTCTGCGTTTCACCGACGCGATCCACGAGATGGAACCGGTACAGGGCCATTGCACACATCGTTCACACTGGGTGGTGGATGCGGCCATCGCGGGGGTCGAAAGGGAGCAGGGCAAAACCTGGCTTCGCCTGTGCAACAATGAGCGTGTTCCGGTCAGCCGCAAATACAAACCTGTGCTCGAGGCCGCAGGCATCATCTGACCACCTATCGCGGCATGGGCACCATCCTTGGGTGATCCCCGGTCAGAATGGCCCGAGCGTTATTTGCCATAAGTCCGGCCAAAGCCGTGTCTGAACTGCGCAACCCACCGGTATAGGTGCCGTAGGCCGGCAGGATCAGACGGGTGTCGTCCAGCAGGAACGCAGGACGAGAAATGGACCGGCCTTTTACCCCAAGCCGCACCTTGGGATGGTAATGCCCGGAAATCTCGCGCGCGGCGTCGGGCTGGGCGATGTGGCGAAAGACAATGGTGTTTTGGGTCCATTCGGCAAGATGACTGCCACCCAACTCGACCGGGCCGGGATCGTGGTTGCCTTCGATCCAAATCCATCGACGCCCGGCCTGCAGGGTTGCAATCTGCAACTGCTCCGATGTATCCAGTGTGGTCGCGGCCCTCAGATCGTCAAAACTGTCGCCCAGGCAGATCACCACATTCGCGCGGGTTTGCGCCAGATCCGATGTCAGGCGGGCAAGCGTTTCGCGTGTGTCATAAGGGGGCAGGGCCGGGCCACCCCGGCGGGCGAGGCGTTCGGATTTGCCCAAGTGCAGGTCCGAAACACAGAACACGCCCTGGGCTGGCCACCACAAGGCCCCCGATCCGAGGGCCATCAGGGTTTGATCCGCAAAAGTAAATTCAACTGCGTTCATGATCTGTTCTTGACGTGGAATTGCGCGGTGATCAAGCGATATCACCCGGTTTCCAGTCCAGCTGCCTGCAAAAGACGCGTACTTTCTTCGGCCAGCAATCGTTCCTCGGCCTCGCCCTTGACCGGAATTTTACCGACCTCCAGAAACAAAGGTGCAGAAAGGGGCGAGACCCGATCCAGACGCAAAAGGTCGATCCGGTCTCCGATCCGGTCCAGCATGGCTTCGATCCGACCGAAATCAACCAGCCCGCGCATGGCCTCTTCGCGGGTGATCTGCATCAGCAGATGGTCAGGGTCGTATTTCAGCAATGTGTCGTACAGAATATCTGACGAGAACGTCGCCTGCCGTCCGCTTTTGCGCTGACCGCCCGTGTTTCGTTCGATCAGACCCGCAATGGTGGCCGAAGCGCGAAATGTCCGTTTCATGACCGCGTTCCCGGCCAGCCATGTTTCCAGCCCATCGCGCAACGCGTCCCGTTCAAACAGCGGTCGGGGATCGGTGACCGCATCAAGTCCCCAGATCAGCGTGGCATAGTCGGTGGCGACAAAGCCCAGCGGGGCCAGGCCCATATCCTCCATCCGCTTGGTCAGCAACAGGCCCAAAGTCTGCTGGGCGTTGCGCCCGGCAAACCCATAGACACACAGGTTTTCGCGCCCCTCATTGGGAAAACTCTCGATCAGCAGCCGATCCCGTTGCGGCAGGCGCGAGATCTCGCGTTGTAAGCTCAGCCACTCGGCCGTGTGCGACGGCAGCTGAGGCCATTTCGTCTGATTCAGCATGCGCAAAATCCGGTCGCTCAGTTGAGTGGATGTGGCGAATTTGGTGCCGCCAAAAACTGCGACCTTTGGCTTTTTGTCCGCGCGTCGGCTAACCTCGACCACCATTTCGCGCAGGCCCTCGTAGCGCACGATCTGGCCTCCGATCAGAAATGTGTCGCCCGGGGTCAGCGAGGCCGCAAACGCCTCTTCCACCTCTCCCAGCGGCTTGCCCCCACGATTGCGCCTCAGGCGGACTTTCAGGGTGTCCGTGTCCTGTATCGTGCCCAGATTCATCCGGATCCGCTGAGCCGCACGCAGGTCGCGCAGCTGCCACAATCCGTCCGAGCGTTGTTGCAGGCGCTGCCAGCGGTCATAGGCCTTCAGCGCGTAGCCTCCGGTTGCACAAAACTCAAGACAGGCATCGAAAGCGGCCCGTTCCAGATGGGCATAAGGCCCGGCCGAGGCCATCTCCCGGTACAATGTGCTGGCATCAAACGGACCGCTGGCCGCCGCGATCAGGATATGCTGACATAATACATCCCGGGGTCCCGCTCCGCGGGGTTCACCGTCAAGATCATGCGCCCGAGCCGCTTCGAGCGCCGCCACGCACTCGACAACTTCGAACCTGTTAGCGGGCACCAGCAAGGCTTTGGACGGGGCATTATATCGGTGGTTGGCCCGCCCGATCCGCTGAACCAGCCGTTTGACGTTTTTCGGGGCACCGATCTGGATCACCAGATCGACGTCACCCCAGTCAATCCCCAGATCGAGGCTGCCGGTGCACACAATCGCCCGCAGATCTCCGCGCACCATTGCAGCCTCGACCCGTTCGCGCTGTTGCCGGTCCAGACTGCCATGATGGATGCCGATGGGCAGACCGTCGTCATTGGCGAGCCAAAGGTTATGAAAGAAAATCTCGGCCTGCGCGCGGGTGTTGTGGAAAATCAGCGTTGTCTTGTGTTGCCTGATTTGTTCAAGAACGGCTGGAATGGCATAGGCGGCCCCACCGCCCGACCAAGGCGGCATTTCGTTTGTCTGCAGCATCGCGATATCGGGATCGGGCCCGGGATCGGCCTGAATAATGTGACAAGGATCGGGATGGCGGGCCAGAAAACGCGCAATTCCCTGGGGGTCTTCGACCGTGGCCGACAGGCCGACGCGGCGCAGACCGGGGCAGAGTGTCTGCACGCGTGCCAGCGCCAGCATCAGTTGATCGCCGCGCTTGCTTTCAGACAGCGCATGTATCTCATCCACGATGATACGCTGCACCCCGGCAAACATCCGGGGCGCGTCTTCGTATGAGGTAAGCAGAGCCAGGCTTTCCGGCGTAGTCAGCAGGATATGCGGCGGGTCCACGCGTTGCCGTTTCTTCTGCGTGGCCGATGTGTCGCCGGTGCGGTCCTCAATCCGGATAGGCAGGCCAATGTCCTCAACCGGCCCGCGCAGATTGCGCCGGATGTCCGCCGCCAACGCCTTGAGCGGCGAGACATAGACGCTGTGCAGGCCCGGATGTGTTCCGCCGGCCAGTTCGGCCAGAGATGGCAGGAACCCGGCCATGGTTTTCCCACCGCCTGTGGGCGCGATCAGCAGAGTTGCCGGATCAGAGGCCCGGTCGAACATCTCTTGCTGATGTGGGTGGATTGACCAGCCTTTGGCAGTGAACCAATCGGTGATCGGGGCGGGAATCTGCGTCATGGTCACAGATTACCCGCCGGGGATCAGAATGGCAGGGGCTAGTGAATGATCTTCTCTTCCTTGACGAACATGTTGGCCCATGCACGGTCGATCAGATCGGGGTTCATCTGATAAGGGATGCCTTCGAACTCGCAGATCGAGATCATCTGGTCGATCAGGAAGATTGGCTGATAGTTCGCATAGACATTGTTGATTGTCGGATATTTGACCTTCAGCAGATGCACCAACGCGGCCTCGTCCAGTGGCATTCCGCGCTTGCGGGCAACCATCGCAAAGATTTTAAGGAAATTTTCCTGATTGGGGCCATCGATCTTGATCTTGAAAAAGATACGACGCAGGGCCGCTTGGTCAAAGATTTCGTTCGGGTGGAAGTTGGTCGAGAAGATGACCAACGTGTCAAAAGGCACTTCGAACTTTTCACCCGATTGCAGGCCCAGAATATCCTTGCTTTCCTCCAGCGGAACGATCCAGCGGTTGATCAGGGCCTGAGGCGGTTCGGCCTGACGGCCAAGGTCGTCCACGATGAAGATGCCGCCAGTGGATTTTAACTGCAGCGGGGCCTGATAGGTCCGCGCGGTTGGGTTATAAACAAGGTCCAACATATTGAGCGAAAGTTCGCCACCCGTCACAACGGTGGGCCGTTCACATTGCACGTATCGCGTGTCGAACCGCTTGCGGCGGCGCAGGCTGTTGGGATCATCAGCCTCCTGCTCGATCGCGGTATGCACGATCGGGTCATATACAGTGATAACCTGACCGGAATACTCGATGGCGCGCGGAACATAGACATTGTCACCCAGCGCATCGCGAATCCCGTTCGAGATCGAAGATTTACCGTTGCCCGGCGGGCCATACATCAGGATCGACCGGCCCGCACTGACCGCAGGGCCCAGATGATCCAGCAGGCTGTCGGGCAAAACCAGATGGCCCATGGCCCCGGTCAGCTGATCGCGCGTGACTTGGATATTGCGGATGGACTGCCGCTTGACCTGTTCGCGATACACATCAAGCGGTACCGGCATGGCACCGAAATATTCCGACTGGCTGAGCGCGTCCAGCGCGCGGGCCTTGCCGGCGTCCGTGAGTTGATAGCCCATTTCGTTGCCACTGTTTGCATTCAGCGTACCCGTCGCCTCCAGCAACTTCTGTTCGCGTGCAATGTCGATCAGCTCCTGAGTGACCGCGCCCGGCAGACAAATCGCTTCTGCAACTTCCGAGACTGTATCAACGTTCTTGCGAAAGATGGTTTTCAACAGAATGTCCCGCATCATCACCAGCGGGAGTTGCATTTCAGCCAGGCCCTTCGGGGCGGGGGGGGCCATCACGGCAGTCGTCTGCATATTCATGTGCGGGACTCGTCCATCAAATTATCACGCCAACAACCCAATACAGGGTTTGTTGTAAAAAATTTGACGTGGCTTTGTGGCAGTACCAAGGCACAGGCAAGGCGTGGTGATGATTGTTTACGATCCGTGAATTGCGCCCAAAATCAAATAGATGCTCAGGCTGCCTGCAAGGGCCAGACCCATTGGGAATTGTTTGCCCCGATCCCAGCTTTCCCAATGCGGTGCCATACGGCGCAGAGGGCTGCGTTTGGCAAGACGATGCGCCGTCACGGCCCCCAGCGTTGTGGCGGTAAGGATCACCAGAACCAACATCAGGTCAGGCACCCAGACGAACGCGGCAGCGGCGGCACAGAATTTCGCGTCCCCAGCCCCCATCAGCCCGGCAGCGTTGGCCAGAATCCCGAGGATCAGAACCACGGCCACGTGAAAAATCTGCCAGGCATAAACCGGAAGCGAGACAGAGAGCGGGCCGATATGCCCCGAAATCCAATCACCAGCCCATGGTGGCAGGACGATTAGTCCGATACCGATGAAGACGAAGAACAAGGCCATGACAGCGTGGTTTTTGATCCGCATGTCACGCATATCCGTGAAGGCGACGTAAAAACAGATGGGCAGCACGAAGGGTAAGAACCACGCCGCCGCCACCGCAGGGATCGCCATGGATCAGGTTTCCTCGAGCGCGCGCAGCGAACGGACAGCTTCGTCAAAATGCTGCGGGTGGGTCGCAATCGCCTCGCGGAACAGATTTTTGGCCGTCGTGAGGTCGCCCTGCTTCACCGCCGAGATGCCCATGGTGTTAAGCAACTGTGCACGTTCGACCTGTGACATGGGTACGACCGGCAATCCGTAGTTGCCTTGTGCGCTGCGGGCCAGAACCAGATTGTTCTTTGCGGTAAACAGGGAATTGTCCTGACGAATGGCCTCGGTAAACAGCCGTTCGGCACCGGAATAGTCACCACGGGTTAGCTTGGAATAGCCCCAGTTGTTCATCACACCGGCAGGCCGCGTGGTCAGCCCGATAGCGGTTTCATAGAAATGATCGGCGCGTTTCCAGTCTTTGTTGGAATCCGCGACCACAGCTTCCAGCCGGTAGCGTTTGAAGGTTTCAAAGGTCGGCGGGATCTTGTCCAATGTTGTCTTGGCGGCGTCCCAGTTGCCGCTGCGTACCTGAGCGTCCGCCAGCTCCACCCGATCCGCATCGGTGGCACCTTTCATGCCCACGACGCGTTTCCAGGCCCCACCGGCTTCGGTATATCGCTGCGCACGGGTCAGGCTGATGGCGAGGCCGCGCTGAATATCAATCCGTTCGGGGTTTTTGACCGCGGTATTCTGGAAATAGGTGACGGCCTCGTTCGGATCGGCTGCGTTCAGCATCACGTCATTCAGGTTGGTCTCGTCAATGACGTTGACCTCCTGAAAAGTGCGCTCAACCTTTTCATCTTCGGTTTCTTTTGCGCAGGCGGTCAGAACCAGCCCACATACAACGATGGACGGAATCACGAAATAGTGGCGCATTTTTGCGTCCTTTTACTGCTCTTGCCTCTGTTACTGGATTTTGCGCAGAACGAATTCTCCGTCGCCGCGTTGTTCCAGCTCAAATTCTTGTTCTTGCGGAGTATTATTAACAGGATTTTCCATTTTTGCGAGTGCTAACCGCAGATTGTCCCGGATTGCGTCACTTTCGCCATTGTCCAGCGCATAGGCCCGACGGAAGACCTGCGATGCCTCGGCGTACTGGCCGGTTTCCATCAGAAAAACCCCCAGATTATTCCAGCCAACGGGCCAGTCGGGATCATCTTCGACAGCGCGGCGCAGCAGAGGTTCAGCCTGACCAACGCGCTGTAATCCCAGATTGGCGGTGCCCATGGATGTCAGGATTTGCGGTGTTAAACCCTGGTCCAGAGCGGCGCGGGTAAAAGATTTCAGCGCCAGTTCATATTCCCCAGCGGCCATCAGGCGGTTGCCGATCGTGATTTCATCCGCAGCGGCGCCGTCAGGGTCGACACCGGGCGCGAAGGGATCAACGGAAGGGGTGCTTTCAGTGCAAGATACCACCATGGTGATAACCATGGTGGTTTGAAGCATCTTGCGAAACCATGCAAAGGCTGCGCCTGGATATTTATTCATTCGGTTATCCGCCGACACCTGGTCCCGAGCCGCTGCCGAACTCCATGATGCCTTTGGCCGATGGACCAACCAGGATGAGCAGTAGCGGCGGCACTGTCAGCATCATAGTGGCAAGGGTCATTTTCGTTGGCAACTTGTTTGCCGCCTCTTCCGCGCGCATCACACGTTTGTCACGCATTTCGTCCGCATAAACTCTCAGCGCTTCTGCAATCGATGTACCGAAAGTTGCCGACTGGATCATCACGGTCACAAATGCGCTGACGTCCTGAACACCGCAACGGGTCGCGAAGTCACGCAGAACCGTGTCTTTTTCCTTACCGGCCTTCATCTCATGCGCCACAACTTCAAATTCAAGCGCGATATCGGGGTAGGAAGCCTTCATTTCGCCAGCAACGCGCACAATCGCCTGATCCAGGGATTGACCAGCTTCCACACAAACGAGCATCAGATCGAGCGTGTCCGGGAACCCGCTGACAATCGCTTCCTTACGCTCTTCGACGCGACGGGTGATCCAGTATTTCGGCAAGAAATATCCGGCAGCGCCCGGCGTGAAGACGCGCAGCAGAATCTGTGTCTGATCGAACTCTTGATCACCGGCCAGCACTGTTACCAGCAGTACACCGATCAACAGACCGACGATGCCAAGTGCAAACTGGGAAAAGTGAAAGAACCGCACCGCGTCCTTGGACTGATATCCGGCTTGACGCAATTTGAGTTGAACCGCCGAATATTCTTCCTGGTTCTTGGGCTCAAGGAAATTCGCGAATTTCTCAAGTTGCTGATTGCCCCCCGCCTGCCGCAGGCGTTCCTGTTTGTTGTTCTTCTTCGCTTTAGGTGGGGCAGTGCTGCGCTGAAGCTTTTTCAGCGGGTCCTCGCGCTGATTGAGCATCAGCGGGATGGTGATCAGGATCATGAGGAC
Source organism: Ruegeria sp. K11 (assembly GCF_056531905.1). Taxonomy (NCBI): domain Bacteria; kingdom Pseudomonadati; phylum Pseudomonadota; class Alphaproteobacteria; order Rhodobacterales; family Roseobacteraceae; genus Ruegeria; species Ruegeria sp. K11. The sequence goes on along the minus strand of NZ_JBQFMP010000004.1, from coordinate 150,256 downwards.
CCCAAGCACACCCACTATGATGAGCGGGCCAAATTCACCAAGATGCTGTTTGAGCAGGTCGTTGATTTGATTCAAGAATTCCATACCGCGGCCCTCAGACCTTGATGTTCGTAAGAATGCGCATGACGATCAGGTTCAAAGTCAGCATGATGCCGACAAAGAAGCATGCGGGGATGAAGTAGGGGTGGTCCAGAACCGAGTCGTAGTAGTTGGGATCCTTGACCAGAATGAAGACCAGACACGCCAGCGGGAAACCCGACAGGAACTTGCCAGACCACTTTGCCTCGGCCGTGATTGCGTTGACACGCCGGAACAGACGAAAACGGGCCCGGATCACTTTGGCCAGTCCGGCCAGAATTTCGGCCAGGTTACCACCGGATTGTTGCTGGATCGAAACGGCCACGGCCAGAAAGCGTAAATCCTGCATGCCCAGTCGCTCGGCCATATCCTTGAGAGCCTCGCCAACATCGCGGCCATAAGCTGCCTCATCCGAGATAATGCCAAATTCGGTGGCAAGCGGGTCTTCGACTTCGGAAGCCACGATCTGAACGGATGACACGAACGGGTTGCCGACGCGCAATGATCGAACCATCAATTCGACTGCGTCCGGCAATTGTTCTTCAAGCATGCTCATCCGTTTACTCGCCTTGCGGCTGACCCAAGTGTAAACCGCGCCGACACCAATGACGACCGAAATGGCTGCGCGCAGCACAGGCTCTGTCGCGGTTCCGATGCTGAGGCCCAGGAAGGCGAGACCGGCGAGCAACACCATTACTAGAATCAATTGCTTAGGGGAAAACGCAATCGCCGCTTTCTGAGCCTTGTCCGCCAACAGGGAATAAAGCGGAATGCTCTGAGACTTCATGTGCTGCTGCATTTCCTTGCGCAGCTGCTCCAGAACTTCTTCGCGGCCAACCCCTTTGTCGATCATATCCAAACGCCGGTTGACGCGGCTGTTCAAGCTGATGGATTTGCCAAAAGCGACCAGATAAATACCTTCGACCAGGAGGACGACTCCGACGAAGATCACGACATAGATGAGTGCCTCCATAGGCAATTGCATTGTTCAGTCTCCTACATCGTGGTGGGGTCGTAAATGGACGCGGGCAGATCAAAGCCCCAAAGGCGGAAGCGTTCGGAAAAGTGGCTGCGCACGCCGGTCGCGGTGAAGTGGCCGATGATCTTGTTATCCGGCGTCAGTCCAACACGCTGAAACTTAAAGATTTCCTGCATCGAGATTACATCGCCTTCCATCCCGGTGATCTCGGTGATCGAGGTCATGCGGCGTGAACCATCCTGCAGACGGCTGGCCTGCACGATGAGGTTCACAGCGCTTGAGACCTGACTGCGGACTGCCTTAATCGGCATTTCGATCCCCGCCATCGCGATCATGTTTTCCAGACGCGAGATTCCGTCGCGGGCCGAGTTGGCGTGGATCGTCGTCATCGAGCCGTCATGGCCAGTGTTCATGGCCTGCAGCATGTCGATCACCTCGGCGCCACGCGTCTCACCCACGATGATGCGGTCAGGGCGCATACGCAGGGCGTTTTTCAGACAGTCGCGCGGGCTGACTTCGCCTTTGCCTTCGACGTTGGGCGGGCGGCTTTCCATCCGGCCCACATGGGTCTGTTGCAGCTGAAGTTCCGCGGTATCCTCGATGGTCAGGATGCGTTCGGCATCGTCGATAAAGCTGGACAGGGCGTTCAGCGTGGTCGTCTTACCCGAACCTGTACCGCCCGAGACGATGATGTTCAGACGGGTCGACACAGCGGCTTGCAGATAGGCGGCCATTTCCTCGGTGAACGCGCCGAAATTGACCAGATCGTCAATGCCCAGCTTGTCTTTTTTGAACTTACGAATGGAAACCAGCGAGCCATCAACGGCAATCGGTGGAACCATGGCGTTGAAACGGGAGCCATCGGCAAGACGGGCGTCAACATAAGGGTTGGATTCATCAACGCGACGACCCACGGCGGACACGATCTTGTCGATGATCCGCATCAGGTGCTTTTCATCCTTGAAGGTGATGTCGCTGAGTTCCAGCTTACCCGCCCGTTCCACAAAGATCTGTTGCGGCCCGTTCACCAGAATATCGTTGACCGAATCGTCCTGCAGCAAGGTTTCCAATGGCCCAAGACCGGTGACCTCGTCATACAGTTCTTTATTGAGCTGTGTGCGGTCCTCGCGGTTCAGAACGATATTGCGGGCCTCAAGCACTTCGCTGGCGATCGCGCTGATTTCCGTCCGTAATTCGGATTCAGCGGCATTTTCCAGAGCGCCAAGGTTCAGGTTTTCAAGAAGCTCGCGGTGAAGCTCGACCTTGATCTCTCCCAGACGCTCTTTGCGCTTGCGCTCTTTGTCGCTGACCGTCACTTCGGCAGATTTTTTCTTCGGGATGGGTTTGCGCGCAACTGCGCTCCCATTTGAACTTGCCGCCGGAGCGGCTGCCGGAGCTTCAGCGGTGGGGGCTTGGGTCTCAACCGGCTGTGCGGCTGGCTGTTTCTTGTATCTTGAAAACACCGCGGCTCTCCTTCGGGTTATGCTGCTTCAGCGTCGCTGCTGCCAAGGCTGTGCAACGACTGTGCAAGTTTTGCGATTTCGCGGCGCAGCGGGTTCTTGGCGGCGGAATTGGCCAGCGGCAGACCGTGATCGCCGCTTTGCATGACGGGTTTGCCACCGTCCGGCAGCAACAGGTCGATGGAAATGCCCAGGCTTTCACCCATCCGCTTGACCCGACCCTTGCCGCTGAGATCGGTGAATTTCGGCGCGCGATTCATGGCAAAACGCAGCTTGTTGAACGGAAGTTCCTCGGCCTGAAGGGCTCGCTTCATGCGCAGGGCATTCTGGGCCGAGCGCATGTCCAGTTCGATCATGGCAAAGTAGACATGAGCGGCCTGCAACACGGTTTCGGACCAATGAACCAGTGTTTTGGGCATGTCCACAATCACATAGTCGAAATGCCGACGGGCCGTATCGATGACACGTTGCACGTCTTCCTGCGTGATGATGTCCAATGGCACCATATCGGAAGGGGCGGTTAAAACCTGCAATTTGTCTTCAAATGTCTGCAATGCCTGTCCAAAGGACTCTTCGTCCATCGAGTCGGTGTCCGACAGCATCTCAAAGACGGATTCGTGGCGGGGCAAGTCCAGATAGGTCGATACCGTTCCATATTGGAGGTCCAGATCAATCAGACAGACTTTTGGATTTTCCTTGGCCGACACATTTGCCAGCTCCCAGGCCAGATTTACCGCCAGCGTTGTCGCGCCGACGCCGCCAGCAAGACCGTGTACCACAAACAGGGCGCCTTCCTTCGAATCGCCCGCCGTCAGTGGCACCGCCGCCTGCGCCACCGCAACCGGGTCGGGCGCATTCATACGCGCGATGGCTTCGCTCAATTCGTTTTCCGGAAGCGGGTAGGGGACAAACTCATCCGCCCCCTTGCGCAAGAGCTGGTGAAGCGATGCCGGAGAGACGTCTTCGGCAATCAGAACGACCTTGATGCCCTTTTCCTTGGCCTGAGTGATGATTTCCCCCATCAGCGTCAGGTTGTCTTCGTCTTCACCGTCCAGTGCAAGTGCCACAAATTGCAGTGATTCTGCCTCGGATTGGCTGAAAAAAGCCAGAGCTTCGGCAAACCCCAGGTCGCCCCATCGTTCGCCAAGTTCGGCTTCCATATCTTCGATCAACAGGTCGAAGTTCTGGACGTCCCGGCTGATGGTGCAGGCCAGAATGGCTGAATTTTCGTCTTGCGGCGTCGCGCTCGTCATTAACACAATCCTCGTCGTGAGGGCTGAGCAAACCGTATGAACGCTGAAGGGTCAGTTCTGGTATGCTGTCGCCCGATGCGGTCAAACTTGGCCGCAGGTCACCCAATTGTTGTCAAGGTCGCTTGGAAGTTGGGCGAGAATTGGGCGCAAAAGAACCAATTGTTGGGAATTGGGCGACGATGCCGCCCAATCACATTTTATTGTAGAGTTATTCGGACTCGCCCGAGTCCTCGCTCTGGATATAGCTTTCCCGGGTCGCGCTCTCGACATATTCGCGATAGATGACCTCGGCGTATTTTCCATCCAGCAGCAGGGGATGGTTGTCGACAAAGCCTGAAACCTCGGTCACCGTGCGGCGATTGCGGCGGTCTCTGTTTGGCGTATCGATCAGAGGCTGGCTTTTGCCGAACGAGGCGACAGCTTCCAGACGATTTCGCGCGATGCCTTGCCGCGTCAGGAACGCGACAGCCGCATTTGCACGGCGCTGGCCCAGGCTGTTGTTATAGGCCGCCGATCCCACGGCATCCGTGTGTCCATAGACACGGAACCGCGCTTCGGGGAACTGTTTGATCCAGTTGGCCTGCTGCACCAGTATGCGTTGGGCGGTGGCATCCAGTTTCGCACTGTCGAAAGCGAAGTTGATCTGGGTTGGCACTTCGGCTGCGAATCGCTGCCCAAGAATCTGCCCGTATGTCAGCTTGCCGGTCGCAACTTGGATATTGTTGAAGTTGGCGTTGCCGAATGTACCCTGGTCGATTTCGTAACCGGCCTCACGTGTACAGGCGGCGACAGCAACCGACAGACCCAGTGTTAAGATCCACTTTTGCATTGGTCTTATCCTTTCAATCAATCCAGGACGTAGCCATAAGAGCTGCCAAAGTCCTGTTTGGCGATCTCCGAGGCCGCACCGTTTCCGGCGCGTTCGGTCCGGGCAACACGGCCGTTGACGAACAGATCAAACTCGCTGGGCGGTTTGACGCGATCTGTGGGCAAGGCGAATGCTTCGCCGCGGGTCGGCGACACGAGATGTGCCGTGACAATGATGACCAGTTCGGATTGCTCGCGCTGATATTCCGCGCTTCTGAACAAAGCCCCAAGGACAGGGACGTCGCCCAGCCAGGGAATTTGGTTGCTCAGGTCCGTAAAGTCATCCTGAATCAGGCCTGCGATGGCAAAGCTTTCTCCATCCCGCAATTCAACGGTCGTTTTCGACGCACGTACGATGAAGCTGGGGACCGAGTCGCCCTGAATGGTAAAGCTGGACGTCGGGTCGATGCTCGATACGGACGCGCCCATCTCAAGGTTGATCAAGTCACCGTCTGTAACGCGTGGCGTGAACAACAGTTCAACACCGAATGCACGATATTCAATCGCGATCGCGCCATCGTCCTGCGGAACCGGAATCGGTACTTCGCCACCTGCCAGGAATTCTGCTTCCTGTCCGGACAAAGCCGAAAGGTTCGGTTCAGCCAGACTGCGCGCAAGACCTTTTGATTCAAGCGCTTCCAACAACAAGCGAACCTGCGTCGAACCCGCGCCGAAGCCAAACAGAACCGCGCCTGTATTGGTCTGGGCAAATGGAATATTGTTGGCCAAAGCGTTGCTCAGCGCACCTTGGTTGTTCAAGGTGTTGATACCTGCGGTGACATCCGTTCCTCCGATCCCCAGCGATGCCGAGAGATTCTTGGCAACTGAGCGGTTCATTTCCGCAAAACGCACTTTCAGCATGACCTGCTGTACGCCACCAACGCTCATCAGGTTCGAAACCCGTTCAGGCGCATAGCGTTCTGCAAGCTCCAGCGCGCGCGCCAGACGGGCACTGCTGGATACTGTGCCGGATAGAACGATACCGTCATTTGCGGTCCGAACTTCGATGGTTTCGTTCGGAAGAATCTGACGAAGACGCTCTTTAAACTCGGTCACATCCGGTGCGACGCGAACCCGAACGTTGGTCAGCAGATTACCTGCGCCGTCGAACAAGGTCAGAGTCGTCATGCCCGGCGCGCGGCCCAAGACATAGATCGTGCGATCCGACAAGGTTGAGATGTCTGCAATGCCGGCATTGGCAATGCTGATGTCGGCGAACGGCTGTTCGCTTTCCACCACAATTGCGCGGTTAACGGGAACGTCCAGTGTTTCCACTGTCCCTTTTTTAACCACGCGAAGATCTTGAGCCCAGGCGGCATCGCCGACAGGACCAAAAGTAAGCGCCAGCCCCATCAGGGCCGCGCCAATCCAGGAACGTAATTTCATGTGACCTGCCTCTCCGATCACCACTCGATTTTTATTGGGTCTAATGCCCTATGTCTCGAAACCCTGCGTCAATTCCGGATTTATTGCAATAATCAATGGTTTCTGGAATTTTCCTTATGTGGATATTCCGCAACAACCACAAAGAAGGGGCCACACAAGATGTGCGGCCCCGATCTGTTAACAGTCTGAATAGGCGTCAGTTTGTGCAGGGAATCTCGGTCATGACAATTTCACCGCCACGCCGTGTTTTGATGGTGCAAACCTTCTTTTCGGCCACAACAGGAACCGGAGCCGCCTCTTTGATTCCCAGCAATTTACGCTGATCAATTTCGATTGCGCTTGCGATGGTGTCGTCCTGAACCCCGACCAACGCCAGAGACAAGCGACCCGTGTTCTGAGCCTGAGCCAGAGCCGCAACCTGTTCCGGGGTGACGGCTACTGTCACGGTGCGGGCGATGGTTGCACCGGTCAGATCGGATCCCGCCGTCTGGTCAACAGCAACAAGCTCGATACTGGTTTGAATCAGGCGCGTAATCTCGCCGTTGGCACCTTCGATTGCGCCGCGCAACGATCCGGTCCAATAGACATCCACATTATCACCGGGGCGCAGAAAGCCGGAAACGCCGGATGCCACATCAACACTGATTGTGAATGCGCGCATACCTTTTTCCAGGCGCGAGGTTAAGCCAGCCGCTTCACCGGGGCGGGTTACCTTAACCTCCATCAAAGCTTCGTCTATTTCCATTGCGCGTAACACGAACCGTTCGTTGTCGCCGGTTTCCGGGAACAGAACCGCCATGTCGACAAAACTGCCCTCTGGAATCGCGTCTTCGGGCCATTGTACGACCCGTACGTCTTCCTTGGTCAGTTTTTCCCCGTATCGCAAAGCACGTGTCGAGACGAGCACGCCAACGGTCGGAACCACCTCGGTCTGCGCGTTGGCCTGCGCTTGTTCGCGCAACAGACGCTCCTGTTCCAGCTTTGCCTGATTCTCGGCGATGAATTCGCGAGCCAGATAAACTGCACCAGCAGCCAACGCGACCCCTATGATCAGGACCAGTCCAAATACTGCACGCATTCGCGTCCCCTTTATTCTTAGTTGTTCATTTCAGCTTGCGCGCACAGCGCAAACCTAACTCATCGAATCTGTTAGCGGCGAATTGTGTCGAAAAGGGGGACAATCCTGAGATTTTTAGCAGGCTCCGCATGTTGCCTGGGGTTTTTCACCCGCCACCCCAGAATACGCGCTAACCCTAGCGGATGACCAAAGTCCCCACATCCGCATCTGCAAGTGCTTTGCCGGTTTGCGCGTCAATATTTTGGACAGGACCGGAAAGGTATGAAAAGGCCAGCGCGCCGAGGCCGACGATTGCGGCGGTCAAAACGACCCAATCGGCAGTGATGGCGCCGGACTCATCCTTCAAAAAACGCTGATATTTAGTAAACATATCGGACCATCAAGTTGGTGTTAAAAATAAGGGGCTATGCCTTAAAGAAGGCACAGCCCCAATTCTTTTTACGTAACTGCTAGATTAGCGCAGTACGATGGTGCCGACGTTGGCGCCTTTCAGTGCCGATTCAACGTCGCCTGCCAGATCGCTGGCGCCGGCTTTAACCTGGCCGTATGCAATGGCTGCCAGAGCAACAACAGCTGCGGTCAGAACGACCCAGTCTACAGTTACGGCGCCGTCTTCGTCTTTGCGGAAGTTCTTGATGAACTTGATCATGGTACGTCCCTCCTAAAGGATCAAAAAGTAAATTAACCTCGGCGTCTTCCAGAGCTTTCTCTCTCAGTCCGCTCCCGTTCGTCTCGGTATGGGAATAGTTTTGCCCCTTGTGCGTGGCAGGAATTGGGCCAAACACCGGTTTTTTTTCTCAAACCTTAACTTTTTCGCAAAAAATTACGCAACTCACTGTAATCAAATATAAATATTCTGAATCTTTTTTGAGGGCGTTATGGGCGGCGATGCAAAATGGCGGCAAATGAGGCGAAATTGCCCCATTTGACTTAGTTTTTCTGGTGTTGCGGGCGGATTCGGGGTTCAAAATACTAAAAAACAAGAAAGCAGAGGCAGGCAAATGTATTTCCGGGACGCAGTCGCATGCGCCGCCGTGACGGCGTTACTCATTTCGGGCGCTATGCCCGCATATACGGCCGAGCAAGAACCGCGTGGCGTATATAAACGTATAAAAGCGCCAAAGCCGGGGCAGCGCCCGCGCGTGACGATTCAGATCACCCCAGAACAGCATGATGCCTCGCCCGCCGCGCCGAGTACCGGGGCCGAGTTGGCCGTGCCCGAGATCATCGCGCGCACCAAACCTCCAGCGTCGGTCGTGCCACCTATTGCGACAACACCCAAACCCGTCGGGTCTTACAAAGCCTTCTGGGGCCGTGTGTCGCCAGATATGGCACAGGCCAACGCGGGGCGGTTGCCGCAAGCGATGCGGGCCGCATCTTCGATCGGTGTGGCTGCACCTCGGTTGCAGACGCTTCAGAACATCGCCGAGCAGCGCGGGGTCGATATTCTGCGCTCGACAGTCGGTACAAATGTCTCACCGGCGTTGGTTCTGGCCGTCATCTCAGTCGAATCTGCTGGACGGAGCGAGGCGGTCAGCTCTGCCGGGGCGCAGGGTTTGATGCAGCTGATGCCGGCCACAGCCGCGAGATTCGGGGTTCAGGACAGTTTCAAACCCGAGCAGAACATTGAAGGCGGTGTGCGGTATCTGGACTGGCTGATGGAAGAATTCGGCAGCGATCCGATTCTTGTGCTGGCCGGGTATAACGCGGGTGAAGGTGCAGTGAGAAAACACAGCGGTGTTCCACCTTATGCCGAGACCCGGGATTATGTGCCGAAGGTCCTTGCCGCGTTCCAGGTGGCCAGCGCGCTTTGCACGACCCCGCCGCAGTTCATCTCGGATGCCTGTGTGTTTCAGACGCTGACACCATAAAGGCCCGCACAGGGGCGGGCCTTTTGCATGTCCGAGACGATTGTCAGCCGACGATCGTCGCCTGCGTTGCAGCGCGCATCTCGTCTTCGCTAACGCCGTCTGCCAGTTCGACGATCTTCAACCCGCCTTCCACCACATCCAGCACACCCAGATTGGTAATGATACGGTCAACCACGCCTTGGCCGGTCAGGGGCAGCGTGCATTCTTTCAGCACTTTCGAGTCGCCATGCTTGTTGGTGTGATCCATCACGACGATCACGCGACCGACACCAGCCACCAGATCCATCGCGCCGCCCATGCCTTTGACCAGCTTGCCGGGGATCATCCAGTTGGCCAGATCGCCCTTTTCGTCCACTTCCATTGCGCCCAGGATCGCAGCGGCGATCTTGCCGCCGCGGATCATGGCAAAGGATGTGGCGCTGTCGAAATAGGAGGTCCGGGACAGTTCGGTGATCGTCTGCTTGCCCGCGTTGATCAGGTCAGCGTCTTCTTCGCCCTCAAACGGGAAAGGCCCCATGCCCAGCATACCGTTCTCGGACTGCAGCGTGATGTCCTTGTCGCCCACATAGTTCGCCACCAGCGTCGGAATCCCGATGCCGAGGTTCACATACATGCCGTCTTCCAACTCCTCTGCCGCGCGCGCGGCCATCTGATTGCGGTCCCACCCTTTAATTTCTTGTGGCATTATGCGTCCTCCTTCTTGCGGGTGGTGCGCTGTTCGATGCGCTTTTCATGACTGCCTTGAATCAGGCGGTTCACGTAGATACCGGGCAGGTGGATCGAATCCGGGTCCAGCGAGCCGCGCGGCACGATCTCTTCCACTTCGGCCACACAAATCTTGCCGCAGGTCGCAGCAGGCACGTTGAAGTTACGGGCGGTTTTGCGGAACACGAGGTTGCCGGTGTCATCCGCTTTCCACGCCTTCACGATGGCGAGGTCGGCGAAGATGCCTTCCTCCATGATGTAGGTCTCGCCGTTGAAGTCCTTGTGCTCTTTGCCTTCTGCGATCACGGTGCCGACGCCTGTCTTGGTGTAGAAACCGGGGATGCCTGCACCACCGGCGCGCATGCGCTCGGCCAGAGTGCCTTGCGGGTTGAACTCCAGTTCAAGCTCACCGCTCAGATACTGGCGCATGAATTCGGCGTTTTCGCCGACATACGAACTGATCATCTTCTTGACCTGCTTGGTCTGCAGCAGGATGCCGATGCCGAAATCATCCACGCCCGCGTTGTTCGAGGCGAATGTCAGGTCCTTGGCACCCGAGGCTTTGATCGCCTCAAGCAGCAGCTCCGGGATGCCGCACAGGCCGAATCCACCCGCGGCGATCAGCATGCCGTCCGAGATCACTCCATCGAGCGCCTCAGTGGCATTGGCATAGACTTTCTTCATGGAAAACTCCCCCAATGACGTGGTGTTGGGCCGAGTTGTGCCGCCACGTCACAGGGAAGTCAACGAATCCAAGGGGGTTGTGGTATTTCTACGGTGCCCGGCCGGTAAGTTGCCTACGAGGCCTTTAGTATGCCGCAGGCTATTCGCCCACCTGCGCCCCCAATCGGTTGGGTGATATGATCATCGGCCTTTTCATGAATGATGAACGTCGACCCGTCCGCATCCAGCAACGCATGATCGCCGCCTTCCAGCGTGATCAGGGTCGTGAAGGCCTCCATCTCGCCGGTGCCGTCCGTACCGACATAAAGGTTGGGCAGATCGCCCGGCTCGGGGCCTTCGGGGTTCATCAGCCCATGGGCTCCTTCGACCTTGCCGACATGGCCTTTGGCCGTTTTGAAGCCCTCGCCGGGTTCGCAAACACCGTGGCTGTGCAAATGCAGCCCGTGTTTCCCCGGCGGAAGGTCCGAGACCTTGACGTGTAGCAGCACACCGTTTGGACCCTGCGTGGCATGGGCCTCGCCAATCACCTCGCCCTGGGCGTTGATGATCTCGGCGGTTGCGGTTTTAGCGTTATTGCCTGCATGTCCCTGCGCTGCGCAGGCAAAGACCATTGCAGCGCCCAATACGGCTAATCTGATCATGTGTTTGTTCCCTTTCTCGGCAACGCATCCTCACGTCGCGTCTGAAAGGAAACACACAACCTGACCGTTTTATTCAGATACAGACGCCGGACCGGTCAAACCTTGTGTAAGCGGCTTGGGTTGGGGTCAGCTTTTCTTGGTTGCCGCCTTTTTCTTTTTCGGAGCGGCTTTCTTTTTGGTGCCCTTCTTGGCTGCGCGTTCATTGACCAGTTCGATGGCCATTTCCTGTGTCACATCCTCGGGCTTTATGTCTTTGGGAATGGTCGCATTGACTTTTTCCCATTTCACATAAGGCCCGTAACGCCCGTCCAGAACCTGCATCGCGCCGCCATCGGGATGTTCACCCAACTCTTTGAGCGCCTTCGCGGCCGCCCGCCGTCCGCGTCCCGGGTTGGCGCGCTTTTCGGCCAGCAGTTCGACGGCACGATTCATGCCGATCTCGAACACATCATTGGGGTCTTTGAGGTTGGCATAGACCGGCTTGGCCTCATCGGCCAACTGATGCATCAGATAAGGACCGAACCGCCCGAAATTCGAGGTGATCATACCACCCTCCGGGTGTTCGCCGATCTGGCGGGGCAGGGACAAGAGTGTCAGGGCCTTTTCCAGATCCATGTCATCCTTGCTCCATCCTCGGGGCAGGGAGGCGCGCGGCGGTTTCTTGTTCTCGGGCGTGGGCTCGCCGCGCTGCACATAAGGCCCAAAGCGACCGGATTTCAGCCAGATCTCATCTCCGGCATCCTCACCCAGCAACCGTTCGTCGCCCTCGGCCCCTTCGCCTGCGATGGGACGGGTATAGGTGCATTCGGGGTAGTTTCCGCAGCCCACGAACCCACCTGTGCGCGAGGTTTTAAGGTGCAACTGCCCCAGACCGCATTTGGGGCAGATGCGCGGATCGGAACCGTCCTCGCGCGGCGGATAAAGCTGGGGGGCCAATGCCTCGTCCAGCTTGTCCAGCACCTCCGAAATGCGCAGTTCCGAGGTCTCGCCAATCGCCGCCGAGAAGTCGCGCCAGAACTTGCCCAGCAGGTCCTTGTAGTCCCGGTCGCCCGCGCTGACGTCGTCGAGTTCTTCCTCCAGATTGGCGGTGAACTCATAGCCCACATACTGCCGGAAGAAGTTCAGCAAAAAGATCGTGACGATCCGGCCCTTTTCCTCGGGGATCAGCCGGTTCTTGTCCTTGCGCACATATTCGCGGTCCTGAATCGTGGTGACGATTGAGGCATAGGTGGAAGGGCGACCAATCCCCAACTCCTCCATCCGCTTGACCAGAGTGGCCTCGGTATAGCGCGGCGGCGGCTGCGTGTGGTGCTGCAGCGCCAGCACGGCTTCGTTGTCGGACAGGATCGCGGCCTTGTCCTCAGCCTTCGCGAATTGATCCTTCAGCGAGGTTTTGGCAAACCGCGCCGGATCGCCCTGCATGATCTGCGGCAGGCGCTTTTCGTCGTCATCGGCCACATCGTCGCGACCTTCTTCATAGACGCGCATGAAGCCATCAAACAAAACCACCTGACCGGTCGCGCGCAGGCCGACCTGACCGTCGTCGCTACCGATCTCAACCGTCGTGCGTTCCAACCGAGCAGCCGCCATCTGGCACGCGATGGTACGTTTCCAGATCAGATCATAAAGCTTGCGCTGATCTTCATCGGTGACTTTCAGCGCCTTGGTGTCGCGTGCCATATCCGTTGGGCGGATACATTCGTGCGCTTCCTGCGCGTTTTTGGCCTTGTTCTTGTAGATACGCGGGCTGTCCGGCACGTATTCGGCACCATATCGGTCCGAGATCGCATCGCGGGTGGCGGCTACGGCCTCGGGGGCCATGTCGATGCCGTCGGTCCGCATATAGGTAATGTAGCCCGCTTCATACAGCCGCTGCGCCACCTGCATCGCATGCCGCGCGCCCATGCCGAACTTGCGGCTGGCCTCTTGCTGCAGGGTCGAGGTCATGAACGGCGCGCTGGGGTTGCGGGCGGCGGGCTTGGCCTCGACCGATGTGACGCTCAGCGCGCGGCTGGTGATCGCCTGTACCGCCAATTCCGCCTGCGTGGCGTCTTTGAGGTCGTGCTTGTCCAGCTTCTTGCCGGCATAAGTGACAAGGCGCGCCTCATAGGTTTGCCCGCGTGGAGTTTCGAACAACGCCCGGACCGACCAGTATTCGACCGGTTTGAATGCCTCGATCTCCATCTCGCGCTCAACGATCAGACGCAGGCAGACCGATTGCACCCGGCCTGCTGATTTCGCGCCGGGTAGCTTGCGCCACAAAACCGGCGAGAGGTTGAAGCCCACAAGATAGTCCAGCGCGCGACGGGCCAGATAGGCTTCGACCAGAGGCATATCGACCTGACGCGGGTTCTGCATCGCCTCGGTCACGGCGTCCTTTGTAATAGCGTTGAAGGTCACGCGGCTGACCGGCGTGTCCTTCTTGATCGAACGCCGCTTGGTCAGCGCCTCCTGCAGGTGCCAGCTGATCGCCTCGCCCTCGCGATCAGGGTCGGTGGCGAGGATCAGGGCGTTGTCCTCTTTCAGCGCATCAGCGATGGCTTTGACATGCTTTCTGCTGTCGTTCCCGACCTCCCATTTCATGGAAAATTCGTGGTCGGTATCGACCGATCCGTCTTTGGGCGGCAAATCCCGCACATGGCCGTACGAGGCCAGAACCGTGTAGTCGGGGCCGAGATATTTGTTGATCGTTTTTGCTTTGGCCGGAGATTCTACAACAACTACGGGCATTTAAGGGGAATCCTCGCTCGACGAAATAGGCGCCATATATGGTGGTGCAAAATGTGTGGGGCAAGACGGGATTGTCAATGCGTTCCTTTTGCAGACGTTAAAATGGCTTGAGGCCAGTGTGCTATCCGCCATTGCGCCGGTACCGCACGCTTTGCCGCGACGCGCGATAAGTCGTCAATCTGCCAGTGACAAGAGCCCACCGGGCTGACGTTGGATTCGACCGTCGAGTTCCAGATCGACCAAGGCTGGTCCGAGCTCGCCAGCCGAGGCTGCAATATCGCGCAACAGCTGGTCTTCTGCGATGGGAGAGGGGCCAAGTCGCGCCAAAATCTGTGCCTGCAGCGCTGCGGCAGGTAGGGGCGCCGCGGGGCGTGGTGGTTCCGTCTGTTCGCGAAACAGATCATGTTGTCGCGGCAAGGCGTCGATCACGTCCTCGGCAGACCTCACGAGCGTCGCGCCGTCGCGAATCAACAGATTGCAACCGGCTGCGCGCGCGTCAAAGGGATGTCCGGGAACGGCCAGAACCTCTCGACCTTGGTCCAGGGCGTCGCGAGCCGTGATCAGGCTACCGGATTTTGCCGCAGCCTCGACCACCACGACCGCCTGTGCAAGGCCCGAGATAATTCGGTTGCGTCGCGGAAAATGTCGGGCTTGGGGTGTGACACCCATCGGTTGTTCGGATAGGCGCAGGCCCTGGCATGCGATCTGTCGCGCGAGATCCGTGTTCTCAGCCGGATAAATGACATCTACGCCGCCCGCCATTACCGCAATGGTCCCGGTTCCGAGCGCCGCAAGATGGGCCGAAGTGTCTATGCCCCGGGCCAGACCCGAGACGATGACGTGCCCCTCTTTCCCCAGATCAGTCGCCAGCCCGCGCGCCATGCGCGCACCGAGAGAGGAGCAGTTTCGCGCACCGACCATGGCGATTGCAGGTTTTTGCAAGAGCGAGACATCTCCGATTGCCCAGAGCAGAGGTGGTGCGTCCACCAGGTCAGTCAGAGACGTGGGGAAATCGGTGGCACCAAGGCACAAAAGCCGCGCATTGGCGGCTTTTGCGGCCTTGAGTTCTGCCTCAATCACGCCGGGGGGGGAGATTTCATACCCTTTGATTCCGGCAGCGCGCGCCATTTCAGGCAGCGCGGCCAGCGCATTCTGCGCTGAGCCATGTTCGCGCAGCAGCCGACGAAACGTCGCCGGGCCAACCTTGCGTGAGCGCAACAGACGAAGCCAGGAGAACCGGTCCTCTTCCGTGGTGGGTGGGAGTGTGGGGTGATTGGAAGAAAGCTGCTCTTCGGTCATCCGATGCTCCGCCTGATTGCAGAACTGGTTTACGGCGAATGGGGTTAACAGCTTGTAAATCGAAGAAAATTAGATGCGATTTTTTCCGAAATCGACGTAGAGAGTTTGCTTATGTATTTGAGGCGGAAGAGAAAATTCGTACGAATTTTCTTGGTGCGGATTGCGGTTCAGCTGCGATCCAAGAGCGCGCGGTGTTAGCCTTGCGCTCTTGCTCTTTCGCTGATTCTGTCTCAGGCCGCCGAACCACCCACGGTCAGCCCGTCCATCAGAACTGTCGGCTGCCCGACACCGACCGGCACCCATTGACCGTCTTTGCCGCAGGTGCCCATACCAGGGTCCAGCGCCATGTCATTGCCCAACCCTCGAATGCGTTTCAAGGCGGATGGTCCGTCGCCGATAAGCGTGGCACCTTTGACAGGCGCGCCTATCTTGCCATTTTCGACGCGATAAGCCTCGGTACAGGAGAAGACGAATTTGCCGTTGGTGATATCGACCTGACCGCCGCCGAAGCCAACGGCCCAGATACCGTCTTTGATGTCAGCCACCAGTGCGGCAGGGTCCGCATCTCCGCCCAGCATGATCGTGTTGGTCATGCGCGGCATCGGTTTGTGCGCATAGCTTTGTCGCCGTCCGTTGCCCGTGGGCGCGACGCCCATCAGACGCGCATTCTGGCGATCCTGCATATATCCTGTCAGGATGCCGTCTTCGATCAGCACCGTCCGCGAGCTGGGCGTGCCTTCATCGTCCATGGTGATCGAGCCCCGACGGTCCGCAATCGTGCCGTCATCAACGACCGTCACCCCTTTCGAGGCAATTTGCTGCCCCATAAGCCCGGCAAAGGCCGAACTGCCCTTGCGGTTGAAATCGCCCTCAAGCCCGTGTCCGATGGCCTCGTGCAGCAGGATACCGGGCCAACCGGGGCCGAGCGCGACTTCCATCACACCGGCAGGGGCGGGTACCGCATCCAGATTGACCAAAGCGATGCGCAGCGCCTCGCGCGCTTTGCCCTGCCAGTCTGCTGGATCAATCAACCCGTCCAGCCCGACGCGACCGCCACCACCGGCCGAGCCGCTCTCGCGCCGTCCGTTCTGTTCGACGATGACCGAGACGTTCAGGCGGGTCATTGGGCGCACGTCACGCACCAACACGCCGTCAGGCCGCAAAATCTCGACCTCCTGCACGGCGGCGGCGATGGTGGCGCTGACCTGTACCACCCGTGGATCCAGATCGCGGGCAAAGGCGTCGATAGCGCGCAAGGTCTCAATCTTGACCGGAAAATCAGCGGACTCGATCGGATCTTCGTCTGTGTACAGACGAACATTTGTGGAGCGGGGGGCGTCAGACAGGGTACCGCCACCTTCGCCCACGGCCAGCCGGGCCGTTTCAGCGGCACGTTTCAGCGCCGGGATCGACACATCGGTCGAATGCGCATATCCGGCCACTTCTCCCTGTACGGCGCGCAGGCCAAACCCCTCGGACGCGTCATAAGACGCGGTGCGCAAACGGCCATCGTCAAAGACCAGAGATTCGGATTTCCGCCTCTCGATAAACAGCTCTCCGTCCTCGGCTCCGGCAGTGGCTGTCTGCAGAACCGCAAGCGCCTCATCCTGCGGAAGAGTGCTTTCAAAGGGGCGAAACGGGGCCTGAGTCATCGGTTGCGACCTTTCGGGTTTGATCCAGATCAAAAATAGCGTCTGTTTGACGCAAGCATTTTGCTTTATCTACCCGACGGAATATGGTTTTTAACGCGGCCAAAGACAACGGGAGAGGTGCGACCGATTCACACCTTTTCGCCAGGGACGCAAAGATCAAACGATCAGGACAGAAAATGAAGAATGCTTTGATGCTTTCGGGGCTTGTGACAGCCCTCTCCAGCCTTCCCGCCATGGCTCAGGAGCTTGAGATTATTGGCAAGCCGGTCGATGGCGGCATGGGCTTCCAACCTGCAGCCACCAGCCTTGCCGAAGGGATTCGGGATCTGGACGGTCTGATTCTGGTGATCATCACAGCGATCTGTCTCTTTGTCGCCGGCCTACTGGTCTATTGCATTGTGCGCTACAACGAGCGGGCCAACCCGACGCCGGCGCGGTTCTCGCATTACACGCCGGTCGAGGTCGCATGGACTCTGGGCCCGATCCTGATTTTGGTCTTTATCGGCGCGTTTTCGCTGCCTGTGTTGTTCAAACAGCAGGAAATTCCCGAAGGTGACGTTGTCATCAAGGTGGTAGGGAACCAGTGGTACTGGACCTACGAATATGTCGATCACGATTTCGCCTTTGACAGCTATCTGCTTGGCCATCCGGCCACACTCGACGAAGGTGCACGCCCGGCGGATGCAGACGTAACCCCGTTTGTTCTGGATGATGCAATGCGCGCCAAACTGGCCGATGCAGGCTATGGCGAAGACGAGTGGCTGCTGGCCACTGACACCGCCGTTGTGGTGCCCGTGGGCAAGGTCATCGTGATGCAGGTTACTGCGTCCGACGTGATCCACTCGTGGACTATCCCCTCGTTCGGCGTGAAGCAGGACGGTGTGCCCGGTCGTCTGGCCGAGCTGTGGTTCCAGGCCGATAAGGAAGGCATCTATTTCGGCCAATGCTCGGAACTGTGCGGCAAGGACCATGCCTATATGCCGATCACCGTGAAAGTGGTTAGCGAAGCGGCGTATGAGGAATGGCTGCAGGGTGCTCTGGAAGAGTATGCGGGTCAGCCTGCTGCGTATCAGGTGGCCTCGAACTAAGCCCATCTCGGGTTAGGTAAAACATGCGGGCTGCGCGGGTTTCGCGCAGCTTTTGCCCCGAAAAGGACCGGACATGAGCGACGCAAGCTTCAACGCCAGCACCGTCACCGCGCAGCCCCGCGCGGACGAGGCCAGCTTCGGCGACTATTTCGCCTTGCTGAAGCCGCGGGTGATGTCGCTGGTGGTGTTTACCGCTCTGGTCGGGCTGCTGGCGGCTCCGGTGCCTGTGCACCCGTTTGTAGGTTTCTGCGCCATTCTGTTCATTGCCATCGGCGGTGGTGCGTCAGGTGCGCTGAATATGTGGTGGGATGCGGATATCGACCGCGTTATGAAGCGCACCAAGGGCCGCCCCATCCCCTCGGGCAAGGTTGAAGAGGGCGAGGCGCTGGCGCTGGGTCTGGCGCTGTCCGGTCTGTCGGTGATCATGCTGGGGCTTGCGACCAACTGGTTTGCAGGCGCGTTTTTGGGCTTCACCATCTTCTTCTATGTCGTCGTCTACACGATGTGGCTGAAACGCTCGACACCGCAGAACATTGTGATCGGCGGCGCCGCAGGAGCTTTCCCGCCTGTGATCGGCTGGGTCGCGGCTACGGGATCGATGACGCTGGAGCCGTGGTTGATGTTCGCCCTGACCTTCATGTGGACGCCGCCGCATTTCTGGGCGCTGGCGCTGTTCATGCGGTCCGATTACGACGATGCGGGCGTGCCGATGCTGACCGTGACCCACGGACGCCGTGCGACGCGCTGGCACATTCTGGTCTATACGGCTCTGCTGGCGCTGCTGGCGGTCGGGACGTCATTCTCGGGCATCGGCGGCCCAATCTATCTGACCGTTGCGGTGGTGATGAACGCCCTGTTCCTGCGCGGCGCGTGGCAAATTTCGCGCCGGACCGAGGACGACTCGGAAGCCGACAATTTCAAGGTCGAGCGCAGTTTCTTCAAGCTGTCGCTGCTGTACCTGTTCCTGCACTTTGGTGCGATTCTGGCCGAGGCCCTGTTGAAGCCCTATGGGCTGGGAGGCTGGTCATGAGCCTGCGCAAAAGCCACGAGCTGCATCAGCGCCGGTTCAGCCGCAATCTGGGCGTCGGCCTGACGCTGGCCGCGTTCATTGTGATCATCTTCGGTCTGACCATCGTCAAGGTGTCAGGCACCGATTTCAACATGGCGACGCAAGAGGTGCAGAACTGATGGCGTTGTCGGGTCCGCAGAAAACGGTTGCGCAGACCGTGGGTGTGGTTGTCCTGATGGGCAGCCTCGCCTGGGCGGCGGTGCCGTTTTACGACTGGTTCTGCCGTGTCACCGGATTTGGCGGCACCACGGGTGTGGCCGAAGCCGCGCCCGAAGATGTGCTGGATCGCGTTGTGACCGTGCGGTTCGATGCCTCGAAGGCCAAAGGCATGGCTTGGGAATTCAAACCGGTCGTGCGCGAGATGGAAGTGCGCATCGGCGAAACCGGTCTGGCCTTTTATGAGGCCTATAACCCGACCGACCGACCCATTGCGGGACAGGCATCCTACAATGTGACGCCCTATTCCGCCGGTGGGTATTTTGAGAAAATCGCCTGTTTCTGCTTTGAAGAGCAGGTTTTGCAACCGGGTGAGCGGGTCGAGATGCCCGTCAGCTTTTTCGTCGACCCCGAAATGGTCGAGGATCTGGAAGCCAAGTATGTGCATACGATCACTCTGTCGTATACATTCTACGAAATTGACCTGCCCGAGGGCTATGCCGCCCTTGACGTGCAGGCTGAGACAAACAAGAACTAACGCCTGTAGGTGAGGGACGCTGATGGCACACGCAAAAGACCATGACTACCACATTCTGAACCCCTCGATCTGGCCGTTGATCGGCGCGGTCAGCGGTTTTGTGATGCTGTTCGGAGCCGTCCTTTGGATGCACGGCATCACCGCCTGGATCTTCTGGATGGGGCTGGTGGGTGTGCTCTACACCATGTTCGCCTGGTGGTCCGAAGTGGTGGTCGAAAGCCGTCAGGGCGACCACACGCCCGTCGTCCGCATCGGGTTGCGCTATGGTTTCATCCTGTTTGTGATGTCCGAGGTGATGTTCTTCTTTGCCTGGTTCTGGTCGTTCTTCAAACATCGCATGTACCCGATGTACGACTATGCCGGCACCGAGTACATCCAGCCGGATATCCACGCGGTTGACCCGTTCCATCTGCCGCTGATCAACACGCTGGTCCTGTTGCTGTCAGGCTGCGCGATCACCTGGGCACACCACGCGCTGGTGCACAACAACGACCGCAAGGCGCTGGTGCAGGGCCTGGCTATCGGTATCGTTCTGGGTATCGCCTTTACCGCGCTGCAGGCTTTTGAATACTATGAGTTGCTGGCCCATGAAGGCTGGGAATTTGGTGGCGACCAGTTCTATTCGAACTTCTTCATGGCGACCGGTTTCCACGGCGCGCATGTGATTATCGGTACAATCTTCCTGACGGTCTGCTTGATCCGGGCGCTGAAAGGGGATTTCACGCCCGAGAAACACGTCGGGTTTGAAGCGGCCGCCTGGTACTGGCACTTCGTGGACGTTGTCTGGCTGTTCCTGTTCTTCGCCGTCTACATTTGGGGTCAGGCCCCGCTATTCTGATCGGCCTCAGATGATCCAATTGCAAAAGCCGCCCCTTGGGGCGGCTTTTTCTCTATCCGGGGCACAAGATTGCGCCCCATACAATTGCGTGGTTGCATTCCAGTATGTGCCGCCCTTAACAAGACGCCGTTGAAACGCCCCCGAAGCAACCAGACTTGGTCCCGTCATGCGCCGTATCCTGTTTCCGCTGATATTTGGTATTGCCGGTCTGGCAGTCCTGCTGTCGCTGGGGATGTGGCAGGTTCAGCGGCTGGCGTGGAAGAGGGGCGTTCTGTCCGATATCGAAAGTCGGATTTCTGCGGACCCTGTGGCTCTGCCGGATCAGGTCGCGGCTGGCACTGACAGGTACCTTCCGGTCACGGTTTCGGGCGAGATGGAACCGGGAGAAATCCACGTTCTGGTCTCGGTCAAGCAGGTTGGTGCGGGGTATCGGATCATCCAGTCTTTCAGCACTGAGGGTCGGACCATTCTGGTGGATCGGGGCTTTGTTCCGGTGAGCGCGAAAGACACTGCGCGGCAGACAGGGCAAATGGAGGTCACCGGCAACCTGCACTGGCCCGATGAGATCGACAGCTATACGCCCGAACCCGATATTGACGCCAATATCTGGTTCGCCCGCGACGTGCCCAATCTGGCCGCTGCGTTGGGGGCCGAGCCCATTCTGCTGATCGCGCGGTCTGAGACTGATCCGGGCGTGACGCCTCTGCCCGTGGACACGGCGGGCATTCCGAATGATCACCTGCAATACGCAATTACATGGTTTGGTCTGGCCTTGGTCTGGGCCGCGATGACCGCATATTTCTTGTGGCGCAGCCGCGCCCCGTCTGAGAGTGAAGCGACATGAAATACATCTCGACCCGTGGGCAGGCGCCCGAACTGACATTTGAAGAAGCGATGTTGACCGGGCTGGCCCGTGATGGCGGCCTGTACCTGCCCGCCGAGATCCCGGTTATGAGCCATGACGAGATCGCCGCTCTGGCCGGTCTGCCCTATGAGGAAATCGCGTTCCGTGTGATGTGGCCTTATGTCAGCGCTTCGTTCTCGGAAGATGAGTTCAAAGACATCATCGCCCGTGCCTATGAAGGGTTCGGCCACGATGCCCGCGCTCCGCTGAAGCAGCTCAACGAAAACCACTTCCTGCTGGAGTTGTTCCACGGGCCGACGCTGGCCTTCAAGGACTTTGCGATGCAGCTCATCGGCCAGCTGTTTCAGGTGGCGCTGAAGCGGCGCAATGACCGTGTAACCATCGTGGGCGCGACCAGTGGCGATACCGGCTCGGCCGCGATTGAGGCGTTCCGGGGGCTGGACGCGGTCGATGTGTTCATCCTGTTTCCCCATGGCCGGGTGTCTGAGGTGCAGCGCCGCCAGATGACGACACCCGCCGACAGTAACGTACACGCGCTGGCCGTGGATGGGGACTTTGACGATTGTCAGGCCGCGCTAAAGGATATGTTCAACGATTTCGACTTCCGCGACGGGGTCAAGCTGGCCGGTGTGAACTCGATCAACTTTGCGCGGGTTCTGGCGCAGATCGTCTATTACTTCTCGGCCGCTGTCAGCCTTGGTGCGCCGCATCGCAAGGTCAGTTTCACGGTGCCCACCGGCAATTTCGGCGACATCTTTGCGGGCTATCTGGCCAAGCGCATGGGGCTTCCCATCGACCGTCTGGTGGTGGCGACCAATCAGAACGACATCCTGCACCGGTGTCTGTCGGGTGAGGGGTACTTCAAGGGAGAGACCATCCCCTCGATCAGCCCGTCGATGGATATTCAGGTCAGCTCGAATTTTGAACGGGCGCTGTACTATGCCTATGGCGAGGATGGCAGTGCCGTGGCGCAGTTGATGGATGAGCTGAAAACCGGTGGCTTCAACGTCAGTCAAGGTGCGATGGAATCGCTGCGTGAGAGTTTTGACTCGGGACGCGTGTCCGAGGATGAAACGCTGGAGACAATCAAGCACACGCTGGCGCACAGCGCTGAACTGGTCTGCCCGCACACGGCGATTGGCATCAAGGTCGGTGAAGAGCATCGCACGGACACGCCGATGGTTACTCTGGCCACTGCGCATCCGGCCAAATTCCCGGCAGCGGTCGAGAAGGCGAGCGGGGAACATGCCCCCCTTCCATCCCGCATGTCTGATCTGTATGAACGACCGGAACGGGTGACACGGATTGCCAACGATCTGGGTGCCCTTGAGGATCATATCAGAAGGCATATCGCTGAGTGACAGTCAGACAAGACCAACTGAAGAACGGCTTTCGTATCGTCAGTGAACATATGCCGGGGTTGCAATCGGCGGCCATCGGCATCTGGGTAACCGCCGGTGGGCGGCATGAGCGGATTGAGCAGAACGGCATCGCGCATTTCCTTGAGCATATGGCGTTCAAGGGAACCGAGCGGCGTTCTGCGCTTCAAATTGCCGAAGCGATCGAGGATGTGGGTGGCTACATCAACGCCTATACCTCGCGTGAGGTGACGGCCTATTACGCGCGCGTTCTGAAAGACGACGTGGCGCTGGCGATGGATGTGATCGGCGACATCGTTCTGAACCCGATCTTCGACCCGCGCGAGATCGAGGTCGAGCGTGGCGTGATCCTGCAGGAAATCGGTCAGTCCTATGATACGCCCGACGATGTGATCTTTGACTGGTTGCAGGAACAGAGCTATCACGATCAGCCGCTGGGTCGCACCATTCTCGGACCGTCCGAACGGGTCAGCGCGTTTTCGCGCGAAGACCTCTCGGGTTTTGTGGCTGAACACTATGGACCGGAGCAGATGATCCTATCGGCGGCGGGTGCTGTGGATCACGATACCCTGATGAAAATGGCCGAAGAGATGTTTGGCCACTTGCAACCTCGCAAAGGCCTGATCCCGGAAACCGCCCGCTTCACCGGCGGTGAAGCGCGGCAGGAGAAAGAGCTGGAACAAGCGCATTTCGCACTGGCGCTGGAAAGCCCCGGTTATCGCGATGATGCGATCTATACCGCCCAGATTTATTCGACCGCTTTGGGCGGGGGCATGTCCTCGCGCCTGTTCCAGGAAGTGCGTGAGTCGCGTGGGCTGTGCTATACGATCTTCGCGCAGACCGGGGCTTATGCCGATACCGGGACGACCACGATCTATGCCGGAACGTCCGCTGATCAGGTGGGCGAACTGGCGACGATCACCATCGATGAGATGAAGCGCGCCGCTGATGACATGAGCGCCGAAGAGATCGCCCGCGCCCGGGCCCAGATGAAGGCCGGGATGCTGATGGGGCTGGAAAGCCCGTCAAACCGGGCCGAGCGTCTGGCGCGGCTGGTGCAGATCTGGGGACGTGTGCCCTCGCTTGAAGACACCGTGGCAAAGATCGATGCGGTCTGCACCGAGGATGTGCGCGCTTTTGCCGAAGACATGGCCATTCAGGCCCCAGCGGCGCTGGCGCTTTATGGTCCCGTCTCGGGCGCGCCATCGCTGGAGGAGTTGCAGGCGAGGCGCGCGGCGTGATGTTGCTGGGCCGACGCAAGCTGAAACTCGAAACCGAGCGGCTGAGCCTGCGCCCGCCCGTACATTCCGACTTCAACGACTGGACCGCACTGCGACGGGCGTCCAAGGACTATCTGGTGCCGTGGGAGCCCATCTGGGCCAAGGACCATCTGAGCCGCAAGTCCTTCACCAACCGGGTCTATTGGGCCCAACGGTCGGTGGCCAGCGGAACCGCAATTCCGCTGTTTCTGTTCCGGCGCAGTGATGACGTTTTGATGGGCGCGATCACCCTGGACAATGTCCGGCGCGGCCCGGCGCAGGCCGGAACACTCGGCTATTGGACAGGGCAGGCGTTCGCCCGGCAGGGGTATATGCGCGAAGCCATCGGCGCAGTGGTCCACTATGCCTTTACACGTCTGGACCTGAGCCGGATCGAGGCGGCCTGTTTGCCCGAGAACAAACCGTCGCGCGGATTGCTGGAAAGCTCGGGCTTCAAATACGAGGGCGTGGCGCAGTCGTATTTGCAGATCAATGGGCGGTGGCGGACGCATGTCCTGTATGCCTCGTTGCGGTCGGACCGGCGGGGCAAGACCGACGCGGGGTAGAGCAATGGCGCGGACAAAGAAACCCACAGTCTGGATCAGCGACGCTATGGCCAGCCCGACGAACAATCGGGCGTTTGACAGCGATATCCTTCTTGAAAACGAGAAGCAGGGATTAAGTGCAATGCTGCGCAATCAAGCGGGTGAGCCCTTGGCCGCTGAGCACTTTCCTAAAGAAATGTACTCGAAGTACCGCAACAAAAAAGAAAAGAAACAGCCGCACCTGTTCTTAGCTGGCGGGGCACGGACAGTTTCTGGAGAATGCGCCGCTGTTTTGCGGAATTTCGATCTGGGCGATGGAAATTTATATCCGGTTAAACTGTTTCAGCATGATCGCATTACACCCGTTGAGGGTGAGTATTTTTGTATAAATTTCGGTAATCAAAAAACAGCGGTTTTGCCAGGTGAATCACGGAATATTGGAAAGCCGTATCCAGATTACGATATTTGGCAGCCGCCAATGGTCATGAAAGACAATGATATTGCGGTCAGTGCGGCTGCCTTGGATGGTCCCGACATATGGGTAGACACTGTTATGCGAATGCGTTCTTCGTGAGCGACGCGCTAGCGAGGGCGTTGCGAGACGCAAAGGTTTCCAGACCGTTCAGTTTGCGTAAGTGTGTTGTGATTTAGGTCAACACCCTTAGCCGCTTTTTCACTAAGCTACTGTCTGCACGCGTGACATATGCGGACGGTACGCTACACTTTGCATATGCGCTGTTTGATTGCGGCATTGATATTGGTTTCAGGCGGGGCTTCGGCGCAGGAGCGGCGGCCGAGCCATTGCATTGCCATTGCAGACGCAGCACCTGGGATTGAATTCGTCCAAAAGGCGGCGTGGCAGGACCCGGTGCCGGAGTTTTCGGTTCGGATCAGCTATGTCGCGCATGCGTCTTTTTTGATCCAGACCCGGGGTGGCCTGAATGCGGTGACGGATTTCACGGGGTTTATCGGCAGTGCCGATCTGATCCCGGATGTGGTGACCATGAACCATGCCCATGACACTCATTGGACCGCGTTTCCCGATCCCGCCATTCCCCATGTATTGCCGGGCTGGGGCGAGTTCGGGCAGGGGATCGAGCATCATCTGGATCTGGGTGAGATGTTGGTGCGGAATGTCTCGACCGATATCCGGTCGGTCTACGGTGGGGTCGAGGAACGTGGAAACTCGATCTTCGTGTTCGAGATTGAGGGGCTTTGCATCGGCCATCTGGGGCACTTGCACCATATCCCGTCCGACGAACAATTCGCGGCGTTGGGCCGGCTGGATGTGGTGATTGCCGCTGTGGACGGGGGCACGACAATGCCGCTGCCCGAGATGATCTCGGTTCTGAAACGGCTGAAAAGTTCGGTCATCATTCCGATGCATTGGTTTTCCGGGTTTTCGCTGGATCGGTTCCTTGTCGACATCCGGGATGAGTTTCCGGTTGTGCGCGATGGCGTGTCCGAGATCACGGTTTCATTGCGGTCTCTGCCGGACCGTCCCACGGTGGTCGTGCTGGAACCGCAGTATCTGATCGATCTGGAATAGGGCTTGCCGGGGCAGCCTGCGTTGGGCATGGAAAGGGTATGAGTTTGAACCCTGCCGATGACGCTTTTTCCCAATCCCTTCGCGATGTGCTGGGCGATGACATCCTGAGCCCGGTCTCGGCGCGTTATATCGAAGAGCCCCGGCGACGGTTTGCCGGGCAGGCGGGGGTGTTGGCCTTACCCCGTACCGTGGATCAGGTTGCCGCGCTGGTGCGGCTGGCGTCCGAGGCTTTTGTGCCCGTTCTACCCTATGGTGGGGGTACGGGGCTGGTCGGCGGTCAGGTCATGCCCGACGGTCCTGCGCCTTTGCTTGTGTCTTTGGAACGCATGAAGGCGATCCGTGCCGTCTATCCGACCGAAAATATCCTGATTGCAGAGGCAGGCGTCATTCTGGCCGAGGTTCAGGCAGCGGCGGAAGCGGCAGATCGGCTGTTTCCCTTGGCCCTGGCTGCGCAGGGGTCTTGCCAGATCGGGGGCAACCTGGCCACGAATGCGGGCGGGGTCAATGTGCTGCGTTATGGCAATGCGCGTGATTTGTGCCTGGGGTTAGAGGCGGTCTTGCCAAACGGGCAAATCTGGCATGGGCTCAGCCGGTTGCGTAAGGACAACACAGGCTATGATCTGCGCAACCTGCTGATTGGGGCGGAAGGGACGCTTGGTATCGTCACGGCGGCTTCTCTGAAATTGTTTCCGCGTCCCGCAGCGGTGGGCACGGCGATGATCGAAGTCCCTTCGCCCGAGGCCGCGATTGACCTGCTGGCTTTGGCGCGGGATCAGATCGGTGATGGCGTCACCACATTCGAGCTGATCCACCAGCAGGGGCTTGCGTTTCTGTCCGAAGTGTTGCCCGAGATCCGCCAGCCGTTCGCGCATCAACCGCAATGGACCGTGTTGATCGAGATCGGACTGTCCGCAGGTCAGCGCCCCGATGCCACCCTGGAAACCCTGTATATGGCGGCAGAGGGCCGAGGGTTTGTGACCGATGCTGTGATCGCCCAAAGTGAGGCGCAGCGACTGGCCCTTTGGGCCGTACGCGAGCAGATTCCGGAAGCCAATCGTTTGATCGGAGCGATCTCAAGCCACGATATCTCGGTTCCGATCTCGGAAATTCCCGAATTTATCCGGCAGGCGCCTGATGTTGTTGCGCAGTTCGGTGTTTTCCGCATCAATTGTTTTGGACATTTGGGGGATGGGAACCTGCACTACAACGTGTTCCCGCCGCCCGGGCGGTCTCGGTCAGAGTTTGATGCTCTGAGCGGAGATATCCGGCAAGCGGTTCATGATCTGGTGCATCAATTCGGTGGTTCGGTCAGCGCTGAACACGGGGTGGGGCGTCTGAAAAGCGGGGACCTTGAAACCTATGGTAATCCGGTAAAGCTGGGCGCTATGCGCGCTATAAAGTCTGCGCTGGATCCCAAAGGCATCATGAACCCCGGCGCAGTCTTGAAGCCGTAGGCGTGGCCCGGCCAGAACCGGACCACGCGCGGGATTTCAGGTTTCCGGCAGGATTACTTTGTCGATGACGTGGATTACGCCATTCGACGTTTCGATATCTGCCTGAACGACCGATGCATCATTGATCATGACGCCATTGTCCAGATCAACTGTAATGTCGCTGCCCTGCACGGTTGCGGCTGTCATGTCGTCGGACAAATCACCCGACATCACTTTGCCCGGCACAACGTGATAGGTCAGGATCGCAACCAGCTGATCCCTGTTCTCGGGCTTCAGCAGAGTTTCGACCGTGCCTTCGGGCAGCGCGGCGAAAGCTTCATCCGTAGGGGCGAAGACAGTGAACGGACCATCGCCTTTCAGCGTATCAACCAGTTCGGCCGCCTGAACAGCTGCGACGAGAGTTTCAAAGCTGCCTGCGCCGACAGCCGTATCAACGATATCCTTTTTGCCACCCGCGAATGCAGCAGAGGCGATCAAGGCGCCAGACACTCCGGCAAGTGCGATTTTGCGAAACATGATAAGGTTCCCTTGTTGGGATGCCCGAAGCGGCATCATTCAGGTTACGGGCCTTTCACGAAACAAGATCATCGAATATGTGGATGAAATAACGTTGACCGGGCAGCAAGCTGCGCTAAGCCAGTGCGTCAAAAGTTTTCCACTCACGTTTTTGTGATCAGATCCAAGTCACAAACCGTCGAATTCGCATAGCACATGGACATCCATACCCATGTCCTCAAGCACTTTTCGGCCGCCGAGCGCTGGCAAATCGATGATGAACGCGCAGGAAACGATCTCGCCCCCCAGACGTTCGACCAGCTTGATCCCGGCTGCGGCTGTACCGCCGGTGGCCAGCAGGTCATCGACCACAAGTATCTTCTCGCCCGGTTGAATGGCATCATCATGGACTTCGACGATGGCCTCGCCATATTCCAGCTTATAGTCCTGGCTGATCGTAGTGCCGGGCAGTTTGCCTTTCTTTCGGATCGGCACAAATCCGACGCTTAGCTGGTGAGCGATTGCACCGCCCAGAATAAAGCCGCGCGCCTCAAGTCCGACGACCTTGTCGATCTGTTCACCTGCATAAGGGTGCAGCATCTGGTCAATGGCCATGCGGAACCCGCGCGGGTCGGCAAACAGGGTTGTGACATCGCGAAACATGATCCCGTCATGCGGGAAATCAACGATGGTCCGAATGTAATCCTTGACCGTTTTGTTTCTGGACATAAACCACCCCTTTGGCATCAACACACGCCAAGGTGTTTGGCCCATACCGGTTAGGCTTGCAAGAAAAGACTGTCGTTGAATTACTTGCGGCGTTTGGAAACGGAATTTGGCAGGCTGTAATATCGATAAAGTGCAGCGGGTAACCAGGACAGGTGAGGTTTCCGCCAGTTTCTCTGGTCGCGCAAAAGAAATGCTTGAGCAGCATGAAGATTCATTGCCATAATCCTTGTTTTTTGTTAGGTGCTCGATAACTACAACCTATATGCAGTGTATATACATTGCATCGCGAAGTGAATCAAGATTTGCGCGGGAAAAAAGCACGTGGCAAAGAAAGACGGCAAAAGGTCCACCAAGAAAAACAGTCAGTTGGTCTTGCGTTTGGACAAGGATGAACGCGACGCATTTGTCGAACTGTGCAAAGAGCTGGACACGTCAGCCGCGCGGGAAATCCGACGCTTCATACGTGGTTTCATGAAAGAAAACGTCGAAGAGTGACGCCTCAGGCCGGGCGGCGCAGAACGGCCGTTGCCACGCCCATACCGATCAGTGCCAGCCCTCCGAACCGCGTCAATGCGGTGATGACGCTTGCGCGCTCGATCATCAGGCGCAGCCGGTCGGCCAACAGCGCATAGGCCAGTGCGTTAAGCCAGGCGAGGCCGACAAATGTCGCGATCAAGATAGTGAATTGCGGGCCCAAAGGGTCAGTCGGGCGCAGGAACTGCGGCACGAAAGCGATGAAAAACGCGATGGATTTAGGGTTCAGCGCCGTGACTGCAGCGGCGTGCCCAAAGACGCCACGCGCGGTCACGTCACGACCGGTATCCACCGCTCTCAGGCCGCCTGACGGGGCGCTGCGCAACAGTTTGATGCCCAACCAGACCAGATAAGCCGCGCCGATCCATTTCAGGATTGAAAACAGCGTGGCAGATGCCAATACCAATGCGCCAAGCCCCAGCAGCGACGCGGTCATTGCGACAAGATCGCCCACAGCAACCCCGGTGGCCGACGCGACTGCCACGCTGCGTCCCTTTGACAAGGCGTAGCTGAGGACCAGCAACACCGTGGGTCCAGGGATCAAAAGCAATGCGGTAGAGGCGGCCACAAAGGTCAACCAAAGATCAAGCGACATACCAGGTCCTGTTCAAACGTTTCTGGCACCAAGCCCGCCAATGCGGTGCAGGTCAAGCCTTTCGTGGGTCGACGACCGGTCTCATGAGGGCCTCTAGCGGGCCGCTCACGAAATGGCGGCTCCAAAGCAGCGCAAAAGCTGAAGACAGGGCACAAAACGCCAACGCAAATCCGACAATCTGAGGGGTGTTGAGCGACCCGTTCAGCAACCCGGCTGCTTCGAGTCCGCCCATTCCGACCAGGATATGCGCCATATACAAGGTCAGACTTTGCCGTCCGGGCGCCACGAGCGCGGGGCCAAGGCCCAGCCCGGCGATACGCGGCCAGAGTTTCAGCAACCCTCCGATCACGACACAGGAAGACCCGGTGGCCGCCAGAACATAGAACGGCCCGGGCGGAATGGAGGCGGTGCCCAGATAGGCGGTCAGATCAGGATCGGACGCAAGAGTTTGTGGAAACACAGCCAATACAGATGCGCCAAACCCCCACATGATCAGCCGATGCTGAATGCAAATCGTATGTAGTTGAGTTCGCCCCAGCGCCATCCCGACCAGCAGAAACGCCGCCCAAGGTAGAACCGGGTGCCATCCGTTGAAAAGCGCGTTTCGCCAAAACCCGGACAGGGACCATAGATCGGGATAGGTCAGGGTCGTCCAGTCCCAGCCCCGATCATAGTTGAAACCCAGATTGGCCAGTACTGCCAGCAAGACGATTGCAACCGCACCCAGCCACAATCCTCGGGGCGACGCGGTCAGAAAGATCGCTCCGACAACGAAGTAGAGCGCGTAGAAATGCAGAATATCTGCATCGAAGATCGTCATATTTATCAGTCCGAGCACAAACAGGAATGCTGCCCTGCGCAGCAGCGTGCCCGCTGACATGCGCGAAAGGCCGACACCGACGCCCGCCAAGATGACAAACAGCGCGGCAGCCCGACCTTCCAGCGCGTCGATCAGCGCCGAGGCCCAATCATTGCCCGGCGCTACTTGTGCGGCGATGCGAAAGTTGACCAGGACCATGCCGCAGAAGGCCAAAAACCGCGCCGCATCCAAAGCTTCTAACCGCTGCATGTACGCCCTCTTTCGCTGTCACGTGGACGTCTTGTGACCTTGATTTGTGGCGCAAGTACGACCCGATCCTTTGGTCCAAATAAACAAATCGCGAGTCCGGAAGAAGATTTTCAAGACTGGTTCGCCTTTGGTCAGGCCTGTGTTGCAATGTGGCCAAGAGTTAAAGATTGGATGAAAGCCAGCGCCATTCTCTTGAAACCGGAACGTCGCTGCCCAGTATCAGACGGCATATGACCCTTTGGGAGAAGTTGATGGCACAGGATCTTGATCCCGACATGCCCGCCACGCGAACCTTAACGAGCAGGGCGCGCCTCGGGCGTGGGCTTGTCGCGCTGTGCGTCGTCGCGGCAGTCCTCTATTGTGCCATTTTGGGCTATATGTATCTGAACCAGCGCGCATTGCTGTTTAAACCCGAAGGTGCCTTGCCTGAACCAAGCGCGGTGGGGTTATCGGAAGTGGAGGTGATCGCTCTACCGATGGCGGATGGCACGGTTCTGACCGCATGGTCCGCGCCACCGGCGTCTGATACCGCGCCGACGGTTTTGTTCTTTCATGGTCAAGGTGGCAATCTGGGGGATCGCGCGGACAGATTGCGCGAAATTCTTGACAGCGGCTTCGGCCTGTTTGCGCCCAGCTATCGCGGCTATCCGGGCAGCGAAGGAACACCGTCCGAACCGGCACTGATTTCCGACGGTGTTCAGATGTACGATATGCTGAATGACAAGGGCGCGGAAATCGTTTTGCATGGCCAAAGCCTTGGCACGGCAATCGCGGCTGCCGTGGCCGAACAGCGCCCTGATGCGATGATGTTGGTGCTGGAAGCGCCTTTTACCGCAACGGTTGATGTCGCGGTCGAGCGGTATCCATGGCTGCCCGTGAACGCGCTGATGACGGATCAATTCGCCACGCGAGACCGGGTGAGTGACATTTCCGTTCCGATTCTGATCTTTCACGGCACGGATGACACAGTGGTGCCGGTTCACCATGGCAAGGCGTTGGCCGCCCTCGCGGATGACACAGCGCAGTTGTTCATTGTGCCGGGTGGGACCCATAATGATCTGTGGTCCCACGGTCTGTGGGACAAGGTGCAACACAGCTTGTCCCAAAACTGAACTCAGGACCGGCTCAGAGCACCCGACCCGCGACCGCATCCAGTTTGGCCAGCAGTGCCGGGTCGCGTTTTTCCGGAGCAGTCAGGATAGCATATTCAAGCGCCCGGTCGCAGCCATGCTCGCAAGGTGCGCGATCTGCGCCCAACAGGGCGGGCAAACCCTTGACCAAGGCACGTCCTTTGTCAGCATTACCTGTCAGCGTAGCGATAATGGCGCTGACGTCGACCTCGCCGTGATCGGGGTGCCAGCTGTCATAGTCGGTGACCATCGCGATCGAGGCGTAACACAGCTCGGCCTCGCGGGCGAGCTTGGCTTCGGGCATGTTGGTCATGCCGATGACATCGCAGCCCCATTGCTCGCGATACATGATGGATTCCGCCAGCGACGAGAACTGTGGCCCCTCCATTGCCAGATAGGTTCCGCCCCGGTGGATATTAATGCCAGCCGCCTTGCCGGCAGTCTCGCAAGCATCAGAAAGCCGGGGGCACGTGGGGTGGGCAACGCTGACATGGGCAACACAGCCCGAGCTGAAGAAGCTTTTTTCACGTGCAAAAGTCCGGTCGATAAACTGATCGACGATCACGAAATCACCTGGCGCCATATGTTCGCGGAAGGACCCGCAGGCCGAGACCGAGATCACATCCGTCACACCCAGCCGCTTCAATGCGTCAATATTGGCGCGATAGGGCACGTCGGTCGGCGAATGGATATGGCCCCGTCCGTGACGCGGCAGGAACGCCATTTCTACCCCGTCCAGCGTTCCGGTAAGCACCTGATCTGAGGGCGCACCCCAGGGGGTTTCAACCGTGACCCATTCCGCGTTTTCCAGACCGTCGATATCGTAAATCCCCGATCCGCCGATGACAGCGATTTTGGTTTGGGTCACTGGTTTTCTCCGTTTGTTTTGTGCGTTCTGGAATTTGTGCGTCGTGCGGGCTTGTTTGACAAGGGGCAATGCCCGGGACTACCGGGGCAACAGGGCGCGGGTCTGCGCTTCGCTCTGAAAATCGCTCCAGGCTGCATCAAATCCCTGCAGCGGCCATGTCAGATCCTGTGATTGCCCATGGCGGTCGCGAAAGACAAAACGATAGTCGACGCCAGTCAACATCGCCTCGACAATCTGATCGGCGTCGGGGCCGCCGAACGTACAACTCAACCCGGTCAGGCACCCGGGTCGTCGCGTGCGCCAGATCACGCCATCCGCGCCATCAATGCGAAAGCCGGAGGGTCGAAACAACGTGCCGGGCTCGATGCCGAATTCGATTTCGATGCCTTTGGGCGAAGGTGTGATGAACAGATACTGCGCGCCGAATTTCGGGCGGTATGAAAACACCTCGGCCCGACGGATGTAACACCGTTGCTTCAGAGCGTCGAATTCTTCGCGCTCATCACAGATCGAATTCCAGACACCGAAAGATTCGTAGTGAGTCACAAGCCAGTTGCTTGCAGTGTCATTGCCTTCCAGATCCTGCGCAAACGCAGCTGTCGGAGCCAGCAAGAACAGGAAAATCCATCGCATGGACCAAACCTGCGGGAGTGTGACGCGGTCTTCAACTCACGAAGTTGAGAGGCTTATGATATGCATCAGGTGCATACCAGCCTCCCACCTATTGCGGTGGCTCTGAGGGCGGATCGCAGGTAGAAAGTCCCTTTCGCGCGAACCCATCAGACCGACAGGACTGTCCAATGCCCCGAGCCTTGCTGGCAAGCTTTGCCAACCGTATCGCCATTCCCGATCTGCGTTGGATGCCTGACGAAGGGTTCACCCTGTCGCGGGTACGCATCGAGTTGCTGTCGGGGCTGACGGTTGCATTGGCCTTGGTGCCCGAGGCCGTCGCGTTTGCGTTCGTGGCTGGCGTGCATCCTCTGGTTGGTCTTTATGCAGCGTTCATGGTGGGGCTGATCACCGCGCTGATTGGCGGCCGACCGGGCATGATTTCCGGTGCAACCGGGGCGTTGGCCGTGGTCATGGTGGCGCTGGTTGCCGAACATGGTGTCGAATACCTGTTTGCAACCGTTGTTCTGATGGGCATCTTGCAGGTAATCGCCGGAGCGATGCATTGGGGCCGCTTTATCCGTCTGGTGCCGCATCCGGTGATGCTGGGTTTTGTGAACGGGCTGGCGATTGTGATCTTTCTGGCGCAGATGGGCCAGTTCAAAGTTCCGGGCACAATGGAAAATACCGGCCACGGCATGGGCGGCGGAGAATGGCTTTCGGGTCTGCAACTCTATACAATGTTGGGGTTGGTGGCGCTGACGATGGCGGTGATCTGGGTCATGCCGCGCATCACGCGTATCATTCCGGCACCGCTCGCCGGGATTGTCGTGGTGGCCGCGCTGGTGATTGGCCTTGGATTGGATGTGCCGCGTGTGGGCGACCTTGCCTCGATTGAGGGCGGCCTGCCACCTTTGCATATCCCGATGGTGCCGCTGACCTGGGAAACATTTGAGATCATTCTGCCTTATGCCGTCATTCTGGCTGCGATTGGGCTTATTGAATCCTTGCTGACCCTGAACCTTGTGGGCGAGATCACCGGCAAACGCGGCGGGGCATCGCAGGAATGCATTGCGCAAGGCGTTGCCAATGTCGCCACCGGCTTTTTCGGCGGCATGGGTGGTTGCGCCATGATTGGACAATCGATGATCAACGTAAAATCAGGGGGACGCACCCGCATCGCGGGGATTGCCGCCGCCTTGTTCTTGCTGATCTTTATCCTTTTTGCCTCACCCTTGATCGAGCAAATCCCGCTGGCTGCCCTGGTTGGTGTGATGTTCATGGTGGTGATCGGAACCTTTGCCTGGAACTCGTTCAATATCCTGCGCAAAGTGCCCATGACTGATGCGTTTGTCATTGTGCTGGTGACGGTTGTCACGGTGATGGAGGACCTCGCGGTTGCCGTGGTTGTGGGGGTGATCGTCTCGGCGCTGGCATATGCGTGGAACAACGCCAAGCGCATCCACGCGATTACGCGCGAATCCGAGACGGAGAAAGGCGCGAAAGTGTACGAAATTCAGGGTCCGCTGTTTTTTGGATCGTCCGAGGGGTTTGTGGAGCTATTTGATGTTCCCAATGACCCGGAAACCGTCATCGTGGATTTCGCCGAAAGCCGTGTTGTTGACCAGTCGGCGTTGCAGGCCATCGAAAATATCGCTGCCAAATATGAGACTGCCGGCAAGCGTGTCATGCTGCGCCACCTGAGCCGTGATTGTCACAAGCTGCTTAACAAGGCGGGTCATCTGATGGTCGATAGCGATGACGACCCGGATTATGAAATCGCTGTGGACTATTCGGTCCGAACCGGCATTCTTGGGGGGCACTGAGTTTTTTTGCGAGGCTCTGCCTCGCGCTCCGGGATATTTTTAGCCAGATGAATGCAGGATCGCTTGTTTTGTTTGGAGGGCGTCATCCTTGAAATGTCGTCGTCAGGGCAGCGGCCTCAGTTGCGCTACGTCAGTCATCCGGACGATTGAGCGAGAATAATTCAGTGACAACCGAATAGTCCCTGTATCCAAGGCGCGCCAGAGGTTGGAAGGTTGTCACATCGAATTTGCCGTCTTTCAGGCAATCATCACGCAAGTGGACGCCTGTCACCTCTCCGAACACGACCCGGTTTGCCTCGCCGGGTAAGGTCACGATCTGAGTCAGTTTGCATTCCAGCGCTGCTGGTGCATCTGCAATGCGCGCGCAGGGCACGGTTTCGCATTCAACGGCCGTCAGACCTGCATGGGCGAATTCATCAACTTCTTTGGGCAAACCGGCCGAGCTGGCATTCATCGCATCCCGGTGCGCATGGGCCACGACATTGACGCAAAAAACGCCGGTGGCTGCGATATTGGCGATGCTGTCCTTGCCGCCATCCTGATCGTGCTTGGTTCCGGTTGTTGCGAACATGACCTGTGGAGGCGTGTAGGCGACGCCGTTGAAAAAGGAATATGGGGCCAGATTGTTGATCCCATCCGCATCACGGGATGAAATCCAGCCGATGGGACGCGGCGTGATGATGGCGTTGAAGGGGTTGTGAGGCAGGCCGTGGCCATCTTCGGGGCGATAGAACATGTGGTCTCCAAGCGTTTGCCCAAGGCGTACCGAAGTGCTAGGGCGAATTCCAGCAAGGAAAAGAGGGCAGGGGTGCAGCAGTTCGGGATCAAGCCGGAAACACCGGAGGACTGGTGGGAGGTTGAGGCGCTTTATGACCTGTGCTTTGCACCGGGGCGCGAGGCCTTGTCTTCGTACCGGTTGCGCGATGACGTGCCCCCTGTTGCGGATCTGTCTTTTGTCGTGCGCGACAGTGCAGGGATCGTGGCGGGTGCGATCCGGTTCTGGCCTGTGCATGTAGGCAATCATGACGCTCTGTTGCTGGGTCCGGTCGCGGTTCACCCGACGCATCAGGGCGAAGGATTGGGCGGATATCTGATCCACGAAGGGCTGAATGCAGGGTGTGAACTGGGCTGGCGTCGCGTGATGCTGGTCGGTGATGCGCCCTATTACAAGCGGTTCGGGTTCTTCAGGCTTCGGGGAGTCGAGATGCCGCCTCCGACCAACCCGGACCGTGTTTTGGGCGTAGAACTGGCCGTCGGCGGATGGCAAGGGGTGTCGGGCAATGTCACCCGCTGGACCCGCTGAGGAGTTGAAATGCGCGGGTTCCGTGCCGATCTTGGACTGGCAGGAGGGCACAAATGCAAGACGTTGTTCTAGTTGCTGACATTGACCCCGAGGCCGAGCTTGATCGACTGGCCCGGTTGTATCGCACAGCCGGTGGATCGGGTGTGATGCTGCTGAACCGATTGGGCGGCTCGGCCGAGTCACTTTTGGAACAATTGCCCAATTCGCTACGGATTGGACTGACCCAGGCAACAGAACAGGCGCTTTGGCTTGCGATGCACGCGGCGCAAGGTTCGCGGCGGGCGATTCCGGACCAAAGCGCTTGGGTGAACACCGCAGTCACCACTGCGATGGGGGCCGCCGGAGGGTTGGGCGGCGTTTCCTCGGCACTGGTTGAGCTTCCGGCAACAACGGCAATGCTGTTGCGCTCGATTCAAGGAGTTGCGGCGAGCGAAGGGTTCGACCCATCCGCCGAGAATGTCCGGTTCGACAGTATCCGGGTGTTGTCCGCTGCTGGCCCGTTGTCGGAGGACGATGGCGCGGATTTGGGTTTCTTTTCCACGCGCATGACATTGACCGGCCCGGCCATACAGCGCCTGATTGCCGCTGTCGCGCCCCGTTTGTCGGTGGTTTTGGGGCAGAAGCTGGCCGCGCAATCCGTCCCCGTTCTTGGGGCGCTGGCGGGTGGGGGCACCAACTTTATCTACACGCGCTATTACCAGCAGATCGCGCGGGTTCATTTCGGCCTGCGGCGTCTGGCCATTGATGCCGATATCCCCCATGCCGAGCTTGTGCAGCGCTTGTCGCACCGTATGGGCGTGTGATCTGGGGCTTTTTCGTCAAAAAGTTGACGCTTTGTCGAAATATTGTAGCATTCAAGCCATACACCGCAAGATAAGCGGGTAAGGCAACTGGATTGAACAGTGTTGGACAGGCGGAAAAGTAAGATCTCGGGAGAGATTGGTGCGCGGCGGGGCTATCGTACTGATGTTTTGCCAGTGCATGTGCAATCGGCGGCGCTGTGCTATCGGTTTCGGGTCGGTCAGCCGGAAATCCTGCTGATTACGACCCGTCGATCAGGGCGGTGGATTATTCCAAAAGGGTGGCTGATTACCGGGTTGAGCCCATCGCAAACGGCAGAACGGGAAGCCTGGGAAGAGGCTGGCGTTTCGGGTCGGTGTGGATCAGACAGTATCGGTCAGTTTACATATGTGAAAAACCGGGCGACCAAAGGACCAGCGCTGTGCAATGTCCGGATTTTTCCTCTGCACGTGCAGACGCTGGCGACGGATTTTCCCGAGGCGGGCGAGCGACAGCGTAGATGGGTGTCGCCGGAGGATGCCTCGAATTTGGTCATTTCACGAGAACTTGCTGCAGCGTTAAGCGATTTCGCGCGCTTCTTGCAATAAGTGACAAAGGTCAAGGCTTGATCTTATCTGGCCCGTCGGTATCTATTCGCCATCCGGCTTATGGGCGATTCATGATTCAATATGCTTTGAAATGCAGAGACGGCCACAGTTTTGACAGTTGGTTTCAATCGGCAGCGGCGTTTGACAAACTGGCCGCTGCGGGGATGGTGACCTGCGCGGTTTGCGGGTGTAGCAATGTCGAAAAGGCAGTGATGACGCCGCGTGTGCGCCCGGCCCGTCAGGCTAAAACGGGGCACGAGGTCAAAAAGGCTCCGCCAACTGAAATTGATGTCGCGACACCTGCGCCGGAAATCGAAAAGGTTCTGTCGGAACTGCGACGCAAAGTAGAACAGAACGCGGATTATGTGGGCGGCGATTTTGCCAGCGAAGCCCGCAAGATTCATCTGGGTGATGCGCCGGAACGCGCCATCTATGGTGAGGCCAAACCCGAAGATGCCAAAGCACTGGTCGAAGACGGTGTACCCGTTGCCCCTTTGCCGTTCGTGCCCAGCCGCAAGACCAACTGACCGATGCATGTGGTCGTGACGGGGGCCAACCGTGGCATCGGAAAAGCTTTGGCCGACAAATATCGCCTTCTGGGTCATGAGGTGACTGGAACGTCCAGAACTGCGGAATGTGAAATCGCATTGGACGTCACAGACCCAAAGATGCATGCCGATATGGCAAGTCAGCTGAGCGATATGCCGGTTGATTTGCTGATTTGTAATGCGGGTGTTTACCTGGACAAAGGGCAGGATCTGAGTGGCTATCCTGTGGACATGTGGGCCCAGAGCTTTGCCGCCAATGTCACCGGGGTTTTTCTGACGATCCAGCACCTGTTGCCGCAGTTGCGCGCCGCGCGGGGCAAAATTGCGATCATGTCGTCGCAAATGGCATCGCACACGCGCGCGCCGGGGGGCAGCTATATCTACCGCGCGTCCAAGGCGGCAGCGTTAAATCTTGGGCGCAATCTGGCTATGGACCTGAAGGCGGATGGGGTTGCGATTGGTATCTACCATCCGGGTTGGGTCCAGACCGACATGGGCGGTCAGGCGGCGGACATTACTGTCGAACAATCCGCAGACGGGTTGGTCGACCGGTTTGCTGCCCTGTCACTGGAAACGACGGGCTGTTTTGAAACATATGACGGGACGCCGCACGCTTACTGAGTGTTCAGCGCAACCTGCGGAATTTCATACACTTCACCGGGTTCGATGAAGATCACCATGATATCGCCCCGCGTCTCATAGCTGAGAGGGGATGTCGAACTGCTGGAATCCGGCACGCCATCTGTGAAATAGATGCGACGTACCTCGCCATTTCCCAAGGCTACG
Organism: Ruegeria sp. K11; assembly: GCF_056531905.1. NCBI lineage: Bacteria > Pseudomonadati > Pseudomonadota > Alphaproteobacteria > Rhodobacterales > Roseobacteraceae > Ruegeria > Ruegeria sp. K11. The sequence goes on along the minus strand of NZ_JBQFMP010000004.1, from coordinate 110,953 downwards.
GCCAGGGTGGCAGTGCCGTCGTCACGGCGGCGAAGTTCGGCATTGCATGAACGCAGCGGATCGCCTGCGATGACGGCGCAGGGAACAGTGCCCAACGCATTCTGCCCATCGGTTGCAGACAGTGTAGCCTCTTGCGCCAGCGCGGGGCCGGACATCAGGGTCAGGGCAAAAGCAAGGCGAAACATGAATGTCCTCTTTTTGTAAGGTGTTGCCGTCAGGCTGACATTGCATGCGGGCAAAGTAAAGCCGCCCGGCGATCCGTTGAGACGACTTTGCGCACTTGCCCTTGCGCCCCCCCTCGCATAAGACGCACGGAACCAGAAATGCAAGGCGCGGAGACATTTGCCCCCATGCCCTTACTCGTGATGAAATTCGGTGGCACCTCGGTTGCCAATCTCGACCGTATCCGCCGCGCGGCCAAACGCGTGGGCGTTGAAGTGGCCAAGGGATATGACGTGATCGTCATTGTATCGGCCATGTCGGGCAAGACGAATGAACTGGTGGGTTGGGTCAACGAAACATCACCCTTGTTCGACGCGCGGGAATACGACGCCGTGGTGTCCTCGGGTGAGAATGTGACCGCTGGCCTGATGGCTCTGACTTTGCAGGAAATGGATGTACCTGCGCGCAGCTGGCAAGGCTGGCAGGTGCCGCTGCTGACCACCAGCGCCCACAGCCAGGCACGGATCGAAGACATTCCGACCGGGAACATCACCCAGAAATTCGACGAAGGCATGAAAGTTGCCGTGGTCGCCGGGTTCCAGGGGCTTAGCCCCGAAGGCCGGATTACCACACTGGGCAGGGGTGGGTCCGACACCACAGCCGTTGCTTTCGCTGCCGCCTTCGGGGCCGAGCGGTGCGACATCTACACGGATGTGGACGGTGTCTATACCACCGATCCGCGCATCTGCGACAAGGCGCGCAAGCTGGATCGTATTTCGTTCGAAGAAATGCTGGAACTGGCCTCGCTGGGGGCCAAGGTGTTGCAGACCCGCTCGGTCGAGCTGGCGATGCGCAACAAGGTGAAACTGCGCGTTCTTTCAAGCTTTGAAGAACAATCCGACGAGGCCGGGACACTGGTCTGCGACGAGGAGGATATCATGGAATCCAATGTTGTGGCCGGTGTGGCCTATTCCCGCGACGAAGCCAAGATGACCGTGGTTTCGGTGGCCGACCGCCCCGGTATCGCCTCGACCATCTTTACCGCGCTCAGCGATGAAGGGGTGAATGTCGACATGATCGTCCAGAATATCTCGGACGAGGGACGCACGGATATGACTTTCTCGTGCCCAACCGATCAGGTGGCCCGCGCGGAAAAGGCACTGCTGGCGATCAAGGATGCGGGCGAGTTGAACTATGCCGAACTGGTCGCGGACGAGGATGTCTGCAAGGTGTCGGTTGTCGGTATCGGCATGCGCTCGCAATCGGGCGTGGCGGCCAAAATGTTCAAAATCCTCTCGGATGAGGGGATCAATATCAAGGTCATCACAACCTCCGAGATCAAAATTTCCGTTCTGGTGGACAGGAAATACATGGAACTTGCGGTTCAGGCGCTGCATGATGCCTTTGAACTGGATAAGGCGGCCTGAGGATTTTCTGCCAAAGGATTTGCCTGACGCATTAATTTGGGTGGGCCATGGCCGACGGCACCGAAACTGAATCCCGTAAGCTGCTGGGGCGGCTGCGCGAAGAGATGGCGAGCGAGGCGGCCGGTCAGGAGCGTCTCGACCGGATCACCCACCTGATTGCAGACAGCATCGCCGCCGAGGTGTGCTCGATCTATCTGTTCCGCGACGAAGAAACGCTGGAACTCTGTGCGACGGAAGGATTGTCTCCCGAGGCGGTGCACAAGACGCGGATGCGGATCGGCGAGGGGCTGGTGGGCCGCGTCGCCAATTCGGGCAAGATCGTCAACACCGCTGACGCGCCCTCGGCCAAAGGATTCCGCTATATGCCCGAGACGGGTGAGGAGCGGTTTTCGTCGTTTCTGGGGGTTCCGATTCAGCGACTGGGCGAGCATCTGGGCGTTTTGGTTGTTCAGTCCCGTGAAGCCCGCGAATACTCGGCAGATGAGGTTTACGCGCTGGAAGTCGTCGCCATGGTTCTGGCTGAAATGGCGGAACTTGGCGCATTTGTCGGCGAGGGTGCGGCCCTGTCGCCGCGACACCAGCAGTCGGTACAGCTTACTGGTGGTCCTGCGCAGGAAGGGTCGGCCGAGGGCCATGTCTGGCTGCACGAGCCCCGCGTCGTGGTCACCAACCCGATCGCAGAGGATCCGCACCGCGAGCGTGAGCGTCTGACGGATGCGGTGGACGAGCTGCGCGTGGGCGTCGACAAGATGCTTGAGATTTCGAAAGACGGCGATACCGAGCAATTGCAGGTTCTGGAAGCCTACCGGATGTTTGCCAATTCCAAGGGCTGGATGCGCCGGATGGAAGAAGACATCGCCCGCGGCCTCAGCGCCGAGGCGGCCGTTGAAAAAGAGCAATCGCAGGCCCGCGCACGCATGGGGCAGGTGACCGACCCCTATCTGCGCGAACGGCTGGCCGATCTGGATGACCTGAGCAACCGGCTGCTGCGCATTCTGACCGGGCAGGGCAATACCAACGGGGCGGACCTGCCGCCCGATCCGATCCTGATCGCGCGCAATATCGGTCCGGGTGATCTTCTGGAATATGGCCGCTCACTGAAAGGGATCGTGCTGGAGGAAGGCTCGGTCGGCAGCCACGCCACGATCGTCGCGCGGGCTCTGGCCATTCCGCTGGTGGTGCATGTGGGACGCATCACGACCGAGGCGCTGAACGGCGATCATATTCTGGTCGACGGGGATCAGGGTCTGGTGCATCTGCGCCCCGAAGATCAGGTGGTCAATGCGTTCCGCGACAAGATTGCGATGCAGGCCAAGGCGCAGGAGCGTTATGCCTCGATCCGGGATACACCGACGGTGACGCGCGACGGCGAGCGGATCAATCTGGTCATGAATGCCGGTCTGATGGCCGATCTGCCTTCGCTTGGCAATTCCGGGGCCGAAGGGGTGGGGCTGTTCCGCACTGAACTCCAGTTCCTGATCCGAAACAAGATGCCCAAACGGTCAGAGCTTGTAACGCAATATCAGCGCGTTCTGGATGCGGCCGGGGAAAAGCGCGTGGTCTTCCGAACGCTGGATATCGGGTCGGACAAGGTTTTGCCCTACATGAAACATGTGGCGGAACCGAACCCTGCGCTGGGCTGGCGCGCTATCCGGGTCGGGTTGGACAAGCGCGGCGTGATGCGGATGCAGCTGCAGGCCTTGATGCGCGCTGCAAACGGGCGGCCGTTGACGCTGATGTTTCCTTTCGTGGCACAGGCGGATGAGTTCCGCGAGGCCCGCTGGGAAGTCAACAAAACCATCGAACGCGAGAAACGCCTGGGCCATGTCTTGCCCGAGAAGATCGAAGTCGGCGCGATGCTGGAAACGCCTTCGCTGGCTTTTGCGCCGCAAAAGTTCTTTGACGAAGTGGACTTCGTCTCAATCGGCGGCAACGATCTGAAACAGTTCTTCTTTGCTGCCGATCGCGAGAACGAGCTGGTGCGCCGCCGTTATGACACGCTGAATGTCAGCTTTCTGAGCTTCATTGAACGCATCGTCGAGCGGTGCAATATCTCGAACACTCCGCTGAGTTTTTGTGGTGAAGATGCCGGTCGCCCCGTCGAAGCGCTGTGTCTGGCCGCCATGGGTATTCGCTCGCTGTCAATGCGTCCGGCCTCGATCGGGCCGGTCAAAAGCGTGCTGCTGCGCACCGATTTGCAATCGCTGCGGAAAGTGATCGCCGATGCGCGTCATCGAGGCGAACAATCTGTGCGGCCTTCCGTGATGGACTGGCTGCGCAATCAAAGCTGAGAGTGCCCGGTCTGAAATATTATTCAAATCCGCTGTTGATTTATGCATCGGATTTTCATATCCACACCATGAATGTTAGCGATAACATAAATCTGCATCGCTGGACCCCGCGCCCGAGCAGTGTAAGTGTGATCTGAAGGAGACCGCTGATGGTTTCACGCGTCATTCCCGTAAACCCCTTTGATCTGGTGCTGTTCGGAGCCACCGGAGATTTGGCGCAACGCAAGATATTGCCCGGCCTCTACCACCGGTTCGAGGTTGGCCAGATGCCCGAAGGGGCCCGGATCATCGGCACAGCGCGGTCCGAGATGGACAGCAACGGATTTCGTGACCAGCTTCGCAAATCGATGAAGGAATTCGCACCAGAATTCAAAAGCGACGTGTTGGATGAGTTTCTGAAACTGGTCGATTATGTTCCGGTTGATGTGAAGGGCGAAGGGGGCTGGGACACTCTGGCCAAGGCCCTGCGCCCTGATGTGGTGCGCGCGTTCTACCTTTCTGTCGGGCCCGGCCTGTTTGCGGGGATTGCGCAGCGCCTGAACGATCACGGGCTGGCGACGCCGGACAGCCGCATTGTGGTGGAAAAACCCTTTGGACATGATCTCGCTTCGGCCAAGGCGCTGAACGAAGGTCTGCGCGCCTGTTTCGAAGAACATCAGATTTATCGGATCGACCACTATCTGGGCAAGGAAACCGTGCAGAACCTGATGGCTTTGCGGTTTGCCAATTCCCTGTTTGAACCTCTTTGGAATGCCACTCATGTCGATCATGTGCAGATCACTGTGTCCGAGACGGTCGGGGTCGAGGGTCGCGGGGCCTATTACGATCAATCCGGCGCGATGCGGGATATGATCCAGAACCATCTGGTGCAACTGCTGTGTCTGACGGCGATGGAGCCACCTTCGAAATTCGCGCCCAACGCGGTGCGTGACGAAAAGGTCAAGGTGATCGAAGCACTGGAGCCAGTGGAGCCAAGGGACATCGCCCGAGGTCAATACCGCACTGACAAGGGCGGCGACGGCTATCTGGATCACGTTGGCGACCCGGCCAGCCGGACCGAAAGCTACATTGCGCTGAAGGCCCATATCGGCAACTGGCGCTGGGCGGGCGTACCGTTTTACTTGCGAACTGGCAAGCGCCTGCGGGCGCGCGAATCCGAAATCGCGGTCTTCTTCCGCGACCCGCCGCACACGATTTTCCCGAACGTTGGCCCTTTGCACGGCAACGTACTTGTAATCCGTCTGCAACCGGACGAAGGCATCACCCTGCGCACCACGATCAAGGAACCGGGACAGGGCGGTTTCCGCCTGTCCGACGTCGCGCTTGATATGAGCTTCGCCGATGCGCTGGGCGACGGCCAGCAATCCCCCGACGCCTATGAACGCCTGATCATGGACGTGATCCGTGGCGATCAGACCCTGTTCATGCGCGGGGATGAGGCCGAGGCCGCCTGGGCCTGGGTCGATCCCATCATTCAGGGCTGGGAAGAACGCGGCGACAAGCCCGCGAAATACGACCAGGGCAGTTCCGGCCCGGAAGAGGCATTGATGCTGATGCATCGCGATGGCCGCCGTTGGCGGCAGATCGGAGGTTAATCATGGTCAATACAGTAATTTCTGACGTCACCAAACGCATCATCGACCGCAGCGCCGATCTGCGCGGTCCGCATCTGGACCGGATGGAACAGGCCAAATCCAAAGGCCCCGCCCGCGCGCATCTGTCCTGCAGCGGTCAGGCCCATGCCTATGCCGGGGCAGGCGAAGATCAGCAGTCGATGGCCACCGGCACGGCAGGCAATCTGGGGATTGTCACCGCCTATAACGACATGCTCTCGGCCCACCAGCCGTTCGAACGCTACCCCGCCCTGATCCGCGATGCGATCCGCGCCGCGGGCGGAACTGCGCAGGTCGCAGGCGGTGTGCCTGCCATGTGCGACGGCGTCACGCAGGGCGAGGCGGGGATGGAACTGTCCCTGTTTTCCCGCGACGTCATTGCGCTGGCGACCGGCGTGGCGCTCAGCCACAACACCTATGACGCTGCTGTATTCCTCGGGGTCTGCGACAAGATCGTGCCCGGTCTGATCATCGGTGCGCAGGCCTTCGGCCATTTGCCCGCCGTGTTCCTGCCCGCCGGTCCGATGACCAGCGGCCTGCCAAATGACGAAAAAGCCAAGGTCCGCCAGCAATTCGCTGCCGGAGAAGTGGGCCGCGACGCCTTGATGAAGGCCGAAATGGCCGCCTATCACGGCCCGGGCACCTGCACCTTCTACGGCACCGCCAACACCAACCAGATGCTGATGGAGTTTATGGGCCTGCACCTGCCGGGCTCCAGCTTTGTCAACCCCAACACCCCCCTGCGCGACGCCCTGACCGAGGAAGGCGCCCGCCGAGCCCTATCGCTGAGCGCGCTGGGCAATCACTATACGCCGGTTTGCCAGATCCTTGATGAGCGTGCCTTTGTGAACGGCATCGTCGGCCTGATGGCCACGGGTGGCTCGACCAACCTGCTGATCCACCTGATCGCCATGGCGCGCGCGGGCGGTATCGTTCTGGATTGGGAGGATTTTTCCGATATCTCCGCTGTGGTCCCTCTGGTCGCGCGGGTTTATCCAAACGGTCTGGCCGACGTGAACCACTTCCACGCCGCAGGAGGTTTGGGCTTTGCCATCGGCACGCTTTTGAACGAAGGCCTGTTGCACCCAGACACTCTGACCGTCGCGGGGCAGGGCCTGCACAACTACACCAAGGAACCCAAGCTGAAAGACGGCGAACTGGTCTGGGAAGACGGCGCAGGCCACAGCCTGAACGAAAAGATTGTCCGCCCCGCCAATGATCCGTTCCAGCCCACCGGAGGCCTGTCGCGCCTGACCGGAAATCTGGGCACCGGCGTCATGAAAGTCTCAGCCGTTGCGCCCGAACACCAAGTGGTCGAAGCCCCGGTGCGCGTGTTCCACGATCAGGACGACGTGAAAGCGGCCTTCAAAGCCGGAGAGTTCACTGGCGACACCATAGTCGTCGTCCGCTTTCAGGGCCCCAAAGCAAACGGAATGCCCGAATTGCACTCGCTGACCCCGATCCTGTCGATCCTGCAGGGCCGGGGCCACAAGGTCGCATTGGTCACTGATGGCCGCATGTCTGGCGCGTCCGGCAAAGTGCCCGCAGCCATTCACGTTTGTCCCGAGGCACTGGATCAGGGCCCAATCGCCTATTTGCAAGACGGCGACCTCCTGCGCGTCGACGCCGTCAAAGGCCAGCTTGAAATCCTCACACCCGGCGTTCTCGACCGTGACCCTGCCACCGCCGACCTCTCGGCCAATCAGCACGGAGTCGGGCGCGACCTCTTCGGTGCATTCCGCCAAAATGTCGGTTCCGCCGACACAGGTGCCAGCATTTTCGGAGTTTAACTTCATGTCCAAAACCCAACGCACCCGCGAGATCTGCGCGCTGGCCCCCATCATCCCGGTGCTCGTCGTCGATGACGCCACCCACGCCCGCCCGCTGGCCCAAGCGCTGGTCGCTGGGGGCCTCCCCGCGCTCGAAGTCACCCTGCGCACCCCCGCAGCCCTCGACGCCATCCGCGCCATGGCCGACGTTCCCGGCGGCGTCGTCGGCGCAGGCACGCTGATCACGCCCGAAGACGTGCGCGCGGCAAAGGACGCCGGCGCGCAATTCGGCGTCTCACCGGGCGCAACCGACGCTTTGATTGCCGCTTGCGAGGCCGAAGGCCTGCCCCTTCTGCCCGGAGCAGCCACCGCGACCGAGGCGATGGCGCTGCTGGAAAAGGGCTATGACATGCTGAAGTTCTTCCCCGCCGAGGCCTCAGGCGGCGCACCGGCCCTGAAAGCCATCGGCGCGCCCCTGCCCCAGATCACCTTCTGCCCGACCGGCGGCGTGTCGCCGTCTAACGCCCTTGATTACCTGTCGTTGTCCAACGTGATCTGCGCGGGCGGCAGCTGGGTCGCTCCGAAACAGATGGTCCAAAACGGCGATTGGGCCGGGATCGAAACACTTGCGCGCGAGGCCGCCAGCCTGATGGATTGACGCCACAGGGCGACGCGCTAGGGTAAGCCTCAATTCAAACAGGTTGCCCCCATGACAAACCATATCTCTCTCGCGCATGGGCGCGAGTATCTGGCCATTCCCGGCCCCTCGGTCATGCCCGATGCGGTGCTGCAGGCCATGCACCGCCCGTCGCCCAATATCTACGACGGCGAACTGGTCGAGATGATGCCCGCCCTGCTGCAGGACCTGCGCCGTGTCGCCCGCACCCAGCACAGTGTCGCGATTTACATCGCCAACGGTCACGGCACTTGGGAGGCCGCGCTGTCCAACGTCATCGCCCCCGGCGAAACCGTGCTGGCCCCGGCTTCGGGGCGCTTTACCAACGGCTGGGCGGAAATGGCCGAAGGGATCGGGGCTGAGGCGCAGTTGATCGACTTTGGCACCGCGTCGCCGTGGGATTTTAACCGGATCGAGGATGCGTTGCGGGCCGACACAGACCACAAGATCAAAGCGGTTCTTGCCGTCCACGTCGATACATCCAGCTCGATCCGAAACAACATCCCCGCGCTGCGCACGCTTTTGGACGACCTGCAGCATCCCGCGCTTCTAATGGCAGACTGCATCGCTTCGCTGGGTTGCGACCGGTTCGAGATGGATGCCTGGGGAGTCGATGTCACGGTCACCGCTTGCCAGAAGGGCCTGATGACACCTGCAGGCACCGGTTTTGTCTTCTTCAACGAAAAAGCACAAGCCAAACGGGCCACTATGCCCCGCGTCTCGAAGTATTGGGACTGGGAACCGCGCGCCAACCCCGAACTGTTTTACCAGCATTTCAACGGCACCGCGCCGACGCACCATCTCTACGGCATGCGCGCCGCGCTCGACCTGATCCACGCTGAGGGGATCGAGCATGTATGGGCCCGCCACGAACGCCTTGCCCAAGCCATCTGGGCCGCCTGCGAGACATGGGCCCAGGGCGGTGCGCTTGAGATGAACGTGCCTGACCGCGCCTATCGCAGCCACGCCGTGACGGCCCTGCGCCTGACTGACGGGCGCGGCACACCCTTGCGCAAATTCACCGAAACCCAACTTGGCCTGACCTTGGGCATTGGTCTGGGTATGGAGGATTGGGACGGATGCTTCCGCCTTGGCCATATGGGCCATGTCAACGCACAGATGGTCATGGCGATGCTGGGCAGTATGGAAACCGCTATGGCCGCGCTCGACATCCCACGCGGCTCAGGCGCGCTCGAAGCCGCCGCCGCGACACTCGCCAGCTAACACAGATCCGCCTCTTCATCTGGCCAAAAATATCCTCAGGGGGAATCGCGCCAAAAGGCGCGATGGGGGGCAGACAGCCCCCTGCACCGATTAGCCACACTGCTCCGCCGCGATGGTCAGCGCCCCGGGCAAGGCTGACGCAAAAGCTTCCAAATCCAAGGATTCACCGCAGCTGATCCGAATACACCGGTTCTGAGGCGCCGCAAAGGGCATCCGCACGAACACCCCTTGTGCCACCAGCGCATCCAATACCGCTTTGGCGAACACCCCGTCCCGCCCGCAATCGATGGCGACGAAGTTGGTGGCCGAAGGCAGCGGAGTCAGACCGTTGTCACGCGCGACTTGGGCAATCCTGTCGCGCGCATCGGATATCTTGTTCTGGACCTCCTGTAGCCACGGCTCATCCTGCAACGCCGCCAAGGCCCCGGCCTGTGCCGCGCGGTTCATACCAAAATGATTGCGCACCTTGTTGAACGCCGCGATCAGCTCTGGCGCACCGATGGCATAGCCCACCCGCGCTCCGGCCATGCCGTAGACCTTGGAAAACGTCCGCATCCGGATCGCGCGCGGGTCATCCGCGGCAACCGGCGCAGCGGTCCCTTCAGGCGCGCACTCCACGTAAGCTTCGTCCAGAACCAACAGGCATCCGTCCGGCAAAGCCTCCATCGCCGCAACAATGTCAGCGCCCGAATGCCAACTGCCCATCGGGTTGTCGGGATTGGCCAGATAGACCAGCTTGGCATCCACTTCGGCGGCCTTGGCAAACAAGGCTGCCGGGTCCTCGTGATCATCGCGATAGGGAACCTTGTGCACATCGCCGCCAAACCCGGCCACATGGTAATTGAACGTCGGATACGCCCCGTCCGACGTCACGACCGCATCTCCGGGGCCAACAAGCAGCCGCACTAGATACCCCAAAAGCCCGTCAATGCCCTCACCCACCACGATGTTTTCAGGTGCAACCCCATGATGCACGGCTAGGGCCTGGCGCAGATCGTGGTTCTCGGGATCGCCATACATCCAGATATCTTGGGCCGCCCGCTGCATCGCTTCGATGGCGCGTGGCGCGGGGCCAAAGACGCTTTCATTGGCGCCAAGCCGCGCGACAAAGGGCGCACCGCGCTGGCGTTCCTGCGTTTCGGGGCCGACAAAGGGCACGGTTGCGGGCAGAGATTGCGCAAGCGGGGTATAGCGAGGACCAGTCATAGCCGCAGATAAGCGCAACCGTCCAATCGGGGCAAGCCTTGCAACGCCGGGCATTCGCCGTCAGGCTGCGCAGTAAATGAGGGGGCGACATGCGTTATCTGCTTGGATTTTTTCTTATTGGCCTTGCCTATCTGGTGTTCTGGCCTGTCCCGGTTGATCCCGTCGCCCATCAAATGCCCGAACCGCCCGGTTTCACCGACGACTTTGCCGAGAATACGCATCTGGACAAAGCGCAACTGATGTCGCTACCGGATGGCGAGATCGGACCCGAGGACATTGCGGTTCTTCCGGGCGGCGCGATCTACACCACCAGCCAGACGGGCACACTCTATCGTATAGATGGGGATCAGCCGGTTGCAGTTGATCAATTGGGCGGCCGCCCCCTTGGTCTGCGGGCGGGGCCGGACGGTGCGCTCTACATCGCTGACAGCTTTCGTGGGTTGATGCGCTGGACCGGGCCGGGGACGCTGGAAACGCTGGTGTCCGAGATTGATGGCGCGCCCGTGATCTATGCCAACAACCTCGACGTGGCGCAGGACGGCACGGTCTATTTCTCGAACTCCACGGATCGGTTTGATCCCGAAACGTTGGGTGGCACCAAACCCACCTCGGTAATGACCATCTGGGAGCAATCGCCCACCGGATATGTCGCCCGCTATTCTCCCGATGGCACCGCCGAGAAAATCGCCGACGGGTTTGTTTATACCAACGGCATCGCCCTGTCTCCGGATGAAGACTTTCTGCTGATCGCCGAAACAGGCCGGGCGCGGGTGCACAAACTCTGGCTCACCGGACCCAAGGCGGGCACGCAAGAGGTTCTGCTCGACAACCTGCCGGGCTATCCCGACAACATAAAGGCGCAGGGTGACGGGACCTATTGGATGGCCTTCGCCAGCCCGCGCGTACCCGCCGAGGCTCTGATGCCTTACCCCTTCCTGCGGAAGGTGATCTGGCGATTGGGCCCGATGGTCCGTCCCGCGCCGATCCATCGGGGAATGCTGGTGCAATTCGATGGCGATGGGACTATTCTGCGTACCCTTCAAGACCCGGATGGGCGTCTGGGGATCACCACGGCGGGTCAGATCGTCGGGGATCAGTTCTACGTCATGACGCTGGACTCGCCATGGTTCGGGCGCATCCCTGTCGCCGATCTGCCCTGACGTCGCGGTAGCGCTTGGGCCCGCGGTCTGGCAGGGTTGGCGCAAGATTGCTGTCCGGAGGTCCTGATGTCTCGCGTTTCCATCGAATACAAAGACCACATCGCCCATGTCACGCTGACACGCGGCGACAAGATGAACGCGCTGGATGATGCGATGATCAAGGCGATCCTGTCGGCGGGGCAAGAGGTCGCCGCCGCAGATATCCGCGCCGTGGTGCTTTCAGGCGAGGGCAAGAGCTTTTGCGCCGGGCTGGACATGGCCAGTTTTGCCAGCATGGCTCACACCGACCCGACCGAATGGCTGATGACCCGCAGCCACGAGGACGCCAACGAGATGCAGGAGCTTGCCCTGATCTGGCGGCGCGTGCCGGTTCCGGTGATCTGCGCCATTCAGGGCGTGGCCTATGGTGGAGGTTTGCAGATCGCGCTGGGCGCTGATATCCGCATCGCCCACCCCGAGGCCAAGCTGGCGGTGATGGAGATGAAATGGGGTATCATCCCCGACATGGGTGGCATGGTGCTGCTGCCCGAGCTGGTGCGCTCGGACGTGCTGCGGCTGCTCACCTACACGGCCCGTCCCATCGGCGCGCAGCAGGCCGCCGATTGGGGGCTGGTGACGAAGCTGTCCGATGACCCGCTGACCGAAGCGCTGGCGTTGGCCGAAGATATTGCAGGCAAAAGCCCTTCGGCCATCCGGGCTGCCAAACGCCTGATCGACGTGGCCGAAACCCGGGATCGCGCCGATGTTCTGATGGCTGAGTCCTCGGAACAGGTGGACCTGATCGGCAAGCCGGACCAGATGGAGGTCGTGATGGCGCAGATGCAGGGCCGCAAGCCCGAGTTCAAATGATCACCGCATGAATGCCCGTCGCGCATCGCGGGCCATATTATAGCGCATCTCAAGATCAGCGATTTTTGCCATCGCGGCCTTGCGGTCCTCTGCCTTGGTCAGCGTGGCATAGTCCTTGCGCGCCGCGTCCAGTTGTTTCTTGATGTCGAACTCTTGCGGCAGCACGCCGGCCTGCGCCATGATCCGGTGACCCGCGGCAATGACCGGATCGCTTTGCGCCTCGGAGGAACGATCAGGCAGGCGCGCGCCTTCGCCCTCCAGACCCTTCAGTTGCCCTTCGGCCTGCGCCTTCTTGATCTGGCGTTCCACCAGTTTTCCAAGTGATCCGAACATGCCGCGATTATACCGTCTGTGATGATTGGGCGAAAGCGGTTAACGCATTCTGTTTGTGACCAGATACGCGACGCCGCCCGCCAAAAGTCCCCAAACCGCTGCGCCCAAACCAAAGACGGTGATGCCGGATGCGGTGATGGCGAGCGTTAGAATGGCCGCCTCACGCTCGGCGGGTACGTCCAGCGCTGCGTGGATGGCGTTTGCCATCACTCCGATCAGGGCGACCCCGGCCAAGGTTCCCATCAGCAACGGATCGGCATGGGCGGCAAAGCTGGTAATCGCCACCGCAAAGATGCCGAACAGGCAATAAAATACACCGCCCATGATCGCCGACCAATACCGCTGCGCCTTGTCGGGATGGCTGTCCTCGTTCGAACATATTGCGGCGGTGATGGCGGCAAGGCAGGTCGCTGGCGCTCCGAACGGGGCCGAGAGCAGGCTTGCACCGCCGACGGCTGAGAACAGACGTCCGGGGACGGGTGCAAAGCCAAAGCTGCGCATCACCGCGACGCCGGGGATGTTCTGCGTCGCCATGGTGACGATGAACAATGGCACACCGATGCCGATGACCGAGGCGAAGGTGAACGTGGGCATGGTCCAGACCGGCGCCGCCACCAGCCGGTCAGGCATCACCTGCGCTTCTCCGGCATTCAGGGTCACAACGATGGCGGCGGCGACCACAGCTGCCGGAACGGCGAACAATCGGTTGAACCGCCCCGCGATGAACCATGTCACGATCACCGGCAACGCCTGCCACGGGATTTCGACCGCCGCCTTGAACGGTACAAGGCACAGCGGCAACAGCACCCCCGCCAGCATCGCCTGCGCCAGCGACGTCGGGATTGCCGCCGCCAACCGCCCGAGCGGTTTCCACGAGCCCGCCAGAACGGTCAGCGCCCCGGCGCACAGGAACGCTCCGATAGCGGCGGAATAGCCCTCGACCGGGGCGGCGGACACGGCCAGTAGCGCGGCCCCCGGTGTGGACCATGCAACGCTGATCGGCAGCTTGTACCGCAGGCTGAGGATGATCGCCGCCAGCCCCATGGCAATCGCCGCGCTCATTAGGCCTGAGGCTGCCTGCGCGGGTGATGCGCCCATTGCGCCCAGCCCTTGCAGGACGATGGGGAAGGAACTGAAGAACCCGACAATGGCCACAACCAACCCGGTTGAGACGGTTTGCATCGGAGGGAGAGGTCGCGCCATCAGAGCCTCAGAGGATTGCTGTGCCGAAGTGCTAACAAGCAGCGGGTGGCGCGAACAAGGGGAAAGCTTTGAGGGCAAAGAAAAACCTCACCGCAGGCAAGGGCGGTGAGGCTGGGATTTCCGTATTTGGAACGAGAAGAAGATCAGGCGATTTCAGCCAGACGAGCGAGGGCTTCGTTCAGTTTGGCCTCTTCCTCTTCGCGGGCGGCGAGGTTTGCTTTGGCTTCTTCAACCACCTCTTCCGGGGCCGAGGCCACGAATTTGGGGTTGTTCAGACGTCCGCGCAGGCCGCCCAATTCCTTGGCCAGTTTGCCTTTGGCTTTCTCCAACCGTTCTTTTTCCGCGCCGATGTCGATGATATCCGCGAGCGGCAGGCCGAAAGAAGCACCGGGGGCAGCGATTGAGATGGTGCCTTTGGGCAATTCATCAGCCTTGGTCAGGCTGTCGATGCGGGCGAGGCGTTTGATCAGCGCCTCGTTGCGGTCCCATGCGGCCTGACCGTTGGCGTCGATTTCCGTCACCAGCATCGGCACATAGAGGCCCGCCGGAACCCGCATCTGCGCGCGGGCCGAGCGGGTGTTTTCGATCACCGAGATCACCCAGTTCATCTCACGATCCGCCTCGGCGTCGACCAGTTCGGCGCCATAGGTGGGCCAGTCGGCGTGGACGACCATCTTGGCACGGGTGCCGGTCAGGCCCCAGAGTTCCTCGGTGATGAACGGCATGATCGGGTGCAGCAGGACCATGCATTGATCCAGGACCCAGCGCATGGTGGCGCGGGTTTCGGCCTGCGCCTCGGCGTCATCGCCTTGCAGCAGGGGTTTCGACAGTTCGACGTACCAGTCGCAGACCTTGCCCCAGACAAAGGCGTAGAGCCCGTTCGCCGCATCGTTGAAGCGATAGCTCTCCAACGCCGCGTCAACCTCTTCCCGCACACGGGCGGTTTCGCCGATGATCCAGCGGTTGACGGCCGCCTTGGGCTTCAGGTCGGCCACGTCGAGTTGTGGAACGGCGTCGGTAAAGACCTCGTTCATCTCGGCAAAGCGGACGGCATTCCAAAGCTTGGTGCCGAAGTTGCGATAGCCGGTGATGCGGTCACGCGACAGTTTCAGCACGCCGCCAATCGCCGCCATCGAGGCATTGGTGAAGCGCAGCGCGTCGGCACCGAATTCGTCCACGATCTCCAGCGGGTCGATGACGTTGCCGGTTGTCTTGGACATCTTCTTGCCCTTCTCGTCGCGGACGAGCTGGTGCAGGTAGACGGTGTGGAACGGGATCTGATCAACCACGGCCAGTTGCATCATCATCATCCGGGCGACCCAGAAGAACAGGATATCCGCGCCGGTGATCAGAACATCCGTGGGGAAGTAGCGCTCCAGCTCCTCGGTCTGTTCGGGCCAGCCCAGCGTGCCGATGGGCCAGAGGCCGGAGGAGAACCAAGTGTCGAGGACGTCGGGGTCGCGGTACAAGCCTACTCGAAGTGTGGAGTTCTCTTCGTCTCCGACCCAACCGCTTTCGGTCATGCCCGGGCTCTTTTTCTCTCGACCAGCAGCGTCCGGTACCGGCGTGTATGATCTGTCTTGAATCTCAACGACTACAGTTGATCCTGAGAAATTCTGCTGGTGGAAGTTCTTCGCTTTTTCTACCGCTTCATCTTCGGTTGGTGCGCAAAACTGATTTCCGAAGAGATCGAACCAAACCGGGATCTGATGCCCCCACCACAGCTGGCGCGAGATGCACCAGGGCTCGATGTTTTCCAGCCAGTGGTAATAGGTCTTCTCGCCCGACTCGGGGATGATCTTGACCGTGCCGTCCTTGACCGCATCCAGCGCGGGGCCAACGATCTTTTCGGCGTCCACGAACCACTGGTCGGTGAACATCGGCTCGATCACAACTTTCGAGCGGTCGCCGAAGGGCTGCATGATCGGTTTGCTCTCGACCAGCGGGACCAGCGCCGCCGGGTCGTCATTCTCGCCCAGCTTGGTGCCCAGACGTGGATCATCCGCGCGGGTCGTCACTGCCAGACCGTCGGCGGTGATTTCTTCGACGACCTTCGCGCGCGCCTCGAACCGATCGAGCCCGCGCAGGTGGTCGGGGATCAGGTTGATCGCGTCGATCTCGTTCTCGGTGAAGTCCTTGCCTCGCGCGATTTTCTGCGCTAGCTCCGCAGCTTCGGTATAAGGCGCGCCATCCGCCCGCATTGCGCCTTTGGTGTCCATCAGCCGGTACATCGGAATACCGCCGCGCTTGGCGACCATGTTGTCGTTGAAGTCATGCGCGCCGGTGATCTTCACCGCGCCCGAGCCAAAATCGGGATCGGGGTACTCATCCACAATGATCGGAATCTGACGGCGATGCTCTTTCGGCCCAACCGGAATTTCGCAGAGTTTCCCGATGATTGGCGCATAACGCTCATCCGACGGATGAACCGCAACCGCGCCATCGCCCAGCATGGTTTCAGGGCGGGTCGTGGCGATGGAAATATAATCCCGCTCCTCGCGCAGGATCACATTCCCTTCTTCATCTTTTTCCAAATAATCATATGTCTCACCGCCTGCCAAAGGGTACTTGAAATGCCACATATGGCCCGGCGTTTCGATATTCTCGACTTCCAAATCCGAAATCGCAGTCTCGAAATGCGGGTCCCAGTTGACCAGACGCTTGCCGCGATAGATCAGGCCCTTTTCGTACATATCGACAAAGACCTTGATGACCGCGTCGTGAAAATTCGCAGAATTTTCGTGGCCCGTGCGCGGATCACCCGCCGCACCAGCCATAGTGAAGGCGTTACGCGACCAGTCGCAGGATGAACCCAGACGTTTCAGCTGCTCGATGATCGTTCCGCCGTATTCGCCCTTCCATTCCCAAACCTTCTCAAGGAACTTCTCGCGACCCAACTCCTGCCGACCCGGCTGCTGGGTTTGCATCAGCATTTTTTCAACCTGCATCTGCGTGGCGATCCCTGCGTGGTCCTGCCCGGGCTGCCATAGCGTGTCGTAGCCACGCATCCGGTGCCAGCGGATCAGAATATCCTGCAGCGTGTTGTTGAACGCGTGACCCACGTGCAAAGCGCCCGTCACGTTGGGCGGCGGGATCATGATGGTAAAGCTTTCGTCGCGCGAGCGGTTCGCGCCTGCCTTGAAGGCTCCGGCCTGTTCCCAGGCCTCGTAGATACGGGCCTCGGCCTCGGCCGCGTTGAATGTCTTTTCCATCGCCATGGGGTGCGTCCTGCGTCATCAATCCTTGGTCAGCGCCTGCAATAGCGAATGGCGGCGGGAAGGGAAAGGCCTTGCGCCGCCGCATCGGGTTACATTCCGCCAGTCTTAGCGCGCAGTGGTTGCTGCAGAGTACAGATGCAGTTTCCCGGCCGCACCCTGGGCCAGCGCTTTGGCCTGATCGGCGCGAATGCGGGCATAAAGGTCCAGCGCCGCGGGCGAAAACAACTCGGCCGGGGCTGGTATGTGGATGAAATTCCCGACCTTGTCTTCGCCACGCGCAAGAATGGCGTAGTCACGGTCAGCCACGTGTTGCTGCACATTCGGGTTCAAATAGCGAATGGCCAGACCGATCCGACGATCGCCTGACGTGTTGGAGCTCGAGCCATGAATTGTCAGGCCATGATGCAGGGACATCTGACCCGGCTGTAGTTCTATATGTGTTTTGTCTGCCTCCGCCACATCCACCGCGATCTCCTGACCCCGCGAAAGCAAGTTGTTTTCGGAAAACGTATCGTTATGCGGCAGGATTGGATTCTTGTGACTGCCTTTTACAAAATCCATGCATCCGCTTTCGACCGTGGCAGGTGACAGCGCGATCCAGGCTGTCAGTTGATCCGGCGTCTCTCCCATTCCCCAATAGGTCAGGTCCTGATGCATTCCGACGATCTGGGTTGTATGCGGCTCTTTGATGAAAAACTCGGCGGACCAGATCAGAAGGTCGGGTCCCAGTACACCCTCAACGACGTCCAACACACGGGGGTCCATGGCGATGCGCGCAGCCAGCGGTATCACGACATGTGCATTGACCCGCTTGTAGGTATTGATTGGCAAAGGAAGCTCTGCTTCGCGCCAGTTTTGTTCGATGTCTTCCAGCTCTTGCCGGAACAGCTTTGTTTCTTCGGGGGTGAATATGGGTATCGGAAAAACGTATCCGTCATTCCAATACGCAGTCACAGAATTTCTGTCCAAACGACCATCCGTCAGGGTGAGCGAAGCGGTCATGATACCTCCCATGAACTGAGTGTTATCCCAATCTAGAAACCGGCACATACGTTCTGCTTTGCCAATTGCGACATTCGGATTGTCTCACGCAGATGTGCGGGCCTCTGGACATCACTTCGCATGGGGCTAGTGTCGCGCCGGTAGGCAATTAGAGGGTCCCCCATGGAAAAGTTCGGTAAAAGCCAGTCCGTCACGCGCACCGAAGACCTGCGATTTCTGACCGGGCAGGGACAATACATGGACGACGCGGTGCCTGACGGAGCTCTGCATGCGGTGTTCGTCCGCAGTCAGGTGGCGCATGGCAAGATCACCGCGCTGGATCTGAGCGAGGCGCGGGCGGCTGACGGGGTACATCTGGTGATGGTGTTGGATGACCTGAAGGCCGCCGGGATCGAGACTGTGATGAACGCGGCTACGGTGCCGAACCGCGATGGCTCGGATGTCATCCAAACCGAAAGACATGTGCTGGCTGCGGAGCGCGTCCGCTTTGTCGGAGAACCGATTGCCGTTGTCATCGCCGAGACCCTCAATCAGGCCCGTGACGCAGCCGAGCTGATCCGGGTCGAGATCGACGAATTGCCCGCAAAGCTGGATGTTCAGGCGGGCGGTCCGCAGCTTCATCCCGAAGCCCCGGACAACCGCGCCTTTGACTGGGGCTTGGGCGATGAAGCCGCGACCGAGGCTGCGTTCCGCGCGGCGGCCCGCACGGTGTCTCTTAACGTAGTAGACAACCGCGTGATCATCACCTCGATTGAACCGCGCGGCTGTCAGGCCAGCTGGGTCGATGGACGGTTGCACTTTGCCTATGGCGGGCAGGGTGTCTGGGCCATGCGCGCGCAGTTGGCGCAGAAGCTGAAGCTTGAGGCCGAGGCCATCCGCGTTACGACCCCTGACGTTGGGGGCGGCTTTGGCATGAAGGTCATGCCTTACCCCGAATATTTCTGCGTCTCGGTCGCCGCCATGAAGCTTGGCCGGACCGTACACTGGATGTCCGACCGGTCCGAGGCGATGCTGTCTGATCACCATGGTCGCGATCTGACCTCGCTGGCGGAACTGGCCTTTGACGAAACCAACAGGATCACCGCCTACCGGGTGCACAGCAAGGTGAACCTCGGGGCCTATAGCAGTCATTTCGGGCAGGCGATCCAGACCAGCCTGTTCAGCAAGGTGCTGATGGGCGTTTATGACGTCCAAATCACCTATCTGCGGGTCGAGGGGTTTTTTACCAACACCACACAGCTCGACGCCTATCGCGGCGCAGGCCGCCCCGAGGCGATCTATGTCCTTGAACGCATCATGGATCGGGCGGCGCGCGAGCTGGGCGTCGATCCGTGGGAGCTGCGCCGCCGGAACTTCATCAAACCCGAGGCGTTCCCCTACAAGACCGCCACAGGTGAAACCTATGATGTGGGCGAGTTCGACATGGTACTGAGCCGCGCCGCCGAACAGACCAGCGGGTTTGCCGCGCGCAAAGCAGCTGATGCCGAACGCGGCCTGATCCGGGGGCAGGGCCTGTGTTATTATGTCGAAAGCATTTTGGGCGACCCGTCTGAGAATGCAAAGATCGAGTTTTGCGACGACGGCACGGTAAACCTCTATGTCGGCACGCAATCGAACGGGCAGGGGCACGAGACGGTCTATGCCCAGTTCCTGTCGGATCAGACCGGGGTTCCGGTGGATCGGATCGCCGTAGTACAGGGCGATACCGACCGTCTGTCCCACGGCGGCGGCACCGGCGGGTCCCGGTCCGTTACGGTGCAAAGCACGGCCACTCTGGCCACAATCGACGTGATGATTGCCGCATTCACGCCCTATCTGGCCGATAAGATGGGCGTCGAGGAGGACGACGTGCGTTTTGATCATGAAACCTTCCGCGCGCCGGGATCGAACCTGACCCCCACGCTGACCGAGGCCGCAGACATGGCCCGCGCCGATGGCCGCACCAACCTGCTGCGCCATGAGGCGCGCGCCAACCTTGATGCGCGCAGTTATCCCAATGGCGCGCATGTTGCCGAAATCGTTATAGATTCTTACACCGGTGAAACTTGGGTGGACCGCTATACAGTGGTCGATGATTTTGGTAACCTTATCAACCCGATGCTCGCCGAAGGGCAGGTGCATGGCGGAGTCGTGCAAGGGATCGGACAGGCCTTGTCCGAGCATGTGGTGCATGATTCCAGCGGGCAACTGCTCACGGCTTCGTTGATGGACTACGCCTTGCCCCGTGCCGCCGGGATACCCATGATTAAGTTTACCTCGGCGCCGGTTCCGTCAACGTCCAACCCGATGGGGATGAAAGGATGTGGCGAGGCAGGCACCGTGGGCGCGCTGGCCGCTGTGGCAAATGCGGTTCAGGATGCGCTCTGGGATCACGGGGTGCGGCAGGCGGATATGCCGTTCACACCCCTTAAAGTATGGGAATTGCTGACACATGGTTCTGTCGCGGCTGAGTAGAAAGGTACTGGGATGGCTCGGGCGGCCTTTACGGTCCGAGCACTCGGCCGAGTCGCGCCATCGCGAACCGATCAGCCATGTGATTATCCTCGACGGCACTATGTCGACGCTTGAGCAGGGGTTTGAGACCCATGCGGGTCAGACTTTTCGCCTATGCTGCGAGATGGGCAGCAAAGTCTCGGTCTTCTATGAGGCCGGGGTGCAGTGGGAGAGCTGGAAATCCTCTCTGGACGTGATGATGGGGCGGGGGATCAACCGGCAGATCCGCCGTGCCTACGGCTATCTCGCTTCGCGCTACAAACCCGGTGATCGCATCTTTTTCATAGGATATTCGCGCGGAGCCTATGGTGTGCGCAGCCTGGCCGGTGTGATCGACGCCATTGGCCTGCTCAAGGCCGAACATGCGACGGAACGCAATATTCAGCAGGCCTATCGCCATTACGAATGCAACGCCAGCGGCTCTGCAGCCGCCGCATTCCGCAGGCAGTTCTGTCACGAGGATGTTGCCATCGAGATGGTCGGCGTCTGGGATACCGTGAAGGCGCTGGGCCTGCGCCTGCCGCTGCTATGGCGCTGGGCCGAGGAACGCCACGCCTTCCACAACCACCAGCTTGGCCCGGCCACCCGCCACGGCTATCACGCCATGGCACTGGACGAGACCCGCGAAGTGTTCGAGCCGGTGCTGTGGAAATGTACCCCCGGCTTTAACGGCCATGTGGAACAGGTTTGGTTCCGGGGCACGCACGGAGACGTGGGCGGTCAGCTCAACGGGTTCGAAGAGGCGCGCCCTCTCAGCAATATTTCTCTGATCTGGATGCTGGACAAGGCCGAGATGCACGGTTTGCCCCTGCCCGAAGGCTGGCGCGACCGTTTCCCGACCGCGACCACTGGCCCCTCGGTCGGCACCTGGCGCGGCTGGGGCAAGATTTTCCTACTGCGCAAGCACCGGAAGGTCGGGCGGGACAGGTCCGAGCGTCTGCATGTCTCGGTTTCGCCGGATGAACTGCCGGGGTGGGTGCCGATGCCGGATTTGCCGTCGCACCCCGCGCAGTAGGGGTCAGTTTGGAACGCAGACCTCGCGGACAGGTATGATCAATGCATCTGGGCGTTCAACCAGATCGAACCTCCATCTTCTTGGAGACCAGTTATAGATGCGCTGCTCATCAGGGTGATCGACGATCATCAGACCGTGAAAGTACCATTCCGACGTGGATTTATAGCCTGTTGCCGTGGTGTAGAAAGAGAATCCACGTAGTTCGTGCAGGGTTTCTATCGGAGTATTTTCTACATGTTTGGCGATGCAATATGGATTGCCATCCGCGGTCAAGCGGGCCTGAAAAAGAACCACCGGAATTGTCAGCAGCGACCAAAACGCGGTCAGCGTTGCGATCGAAATCCCAGATTTTGCTATCCATGAGGGCTGTGGCTTGCCATCACGGCCTGACCAAATGAGAAAGCTGGATGCAACCGCAATTGTAAGGGTCACCCCATGCACCTGCTCAGTTTTTGAAAACAGTGAAAGTGAACCATGGAGCAACGTTAGAAGTAGACCAACCACGACCGACAGAAATCCCAAGAAACCTGCTAGAAGTCGCGGGATCGGCCATATTCCCAGAAAGGCGAGGCCGCCAATGAATGCGGGTATTGCGGGAACGAGCCACAAGGATAAAAGTAGGCCTTGAAAGAATAATAACAGGGTTTTCTTGTCCGTGTCGGCTTCAAAAAGATACGGATCTATGGGCTGTACGTAGGCAGCAAAGATCAACACACCATAGGCACAGAACAGGACCTTGTATTTCAGGTTGGGCTGAATGAAAGAATCTCTCGGGTCAAAAATTTCCGCCCACCTGTCTTGCGACGGGTAAGCGGTTAAGACAAGAAAAATGTCATGCCGTAAATAACGGCGTGCGTAGCTAACTTTTACCGCCGACGATCCCTGCGCGAGCTCATCGGCTGGAACGCCACGCCCACATGCGCTTCGCAGTACGGTTTGCCCGCTTCAACCGGCAGGCCGCAGAACCAGAAATCCTCGGTCGCGGGGTCGCCGACGGGCCATTTGCAGGTCTTCTCGGTCAGTTCCATCAGCGTCAGCTTTTTGGCCTTCTTCTCAACCTCGTTGACCTTGGCCAGCGCCTCGGGGCTGATCTCGTTGGCCGAGGGCTGCGGTGGCAGTGGCTGACCGGCGGGGATGATCTGACGGCGGGCGGGAACAGACGGTTTCGCCTCGGGCGCAGGGGCCGGGCGCGCCGGTTCGGTCTTGGGCGTGGGTTTTGGCTTGGCCTCGGCCTTGGGGGCAGCGGGGGCCGGTTTTTCCTTGGGCTCGGCCTTGGCCGGTGCGGCACCGGTGGCGCGGTTCGACAGGCCCAGACGGTGGACCTTACCGATCACCGCGTTGCGGGTCACGCCGCCCAGTTCCTTGGCGATCTGGCTGGCCGACTGGCCCTCGCCCCACATCTTTTTCAGCAGCTCTACACGCTCGTCAGTCCAGGACATCATTTGCCTTTCAAAAGCGGAAAGCGGCCCCGGATTCGGGCCGCCTTGGGAATTCGTCTCAGCGTCCTATTCTAATCACTGCGGGCCGAGTTACAAGCGGTCATCGAATCAGTTATAGGGCAGATCATGCAGAATCTTATGGATGAGAACGCGCGCCGGTTCGGCGCGGTCAACTGGATGGGCCTTTACACGCTGGCGCAGCGCGAGACGCAGCGCTTCATGGCGGTCTGGACGCAAACTTTGCTGGCCCCTCTGGTCACTGCGGGCCTGTTCCTTTTGATCTTCAACATCGCCATAGGCCCCAGTCGGGCAGATGTGATGGGCGTGCCATTCCTGACATTTCTGGCCCCAGGGATCATGATGATGACCGTGATCCAGAACGCCTTTGCCAATACGTCGTCGTCGATGGTGGTGGCCAAGGTGCAGGGCAATATTGTTGATACACTGATGCCGCCCTTGTCGCCGCTGGAAATTCTTCTGGGCTATCTGGCCGGAGGCGTAATCCGCGGCGTCTTCATCGCGCTGGCCGTGATGATCGCACTTGCACTGGTTCTGGGCATCGTCCCACAGCACCCGTTTGTTGCGTTGATCTTCGTGACCCTCGGCGGAGCCTTCATGGGCGCATTGGGGTTGCTGGCCGGGATTTACGCCAACAAATTCGACCAAATGGCAGCGATCACCAATTTTATCGTCATCCCGTTGTCGTTCCTGTCGGGCACATTTTACTCGGTCGAGGCCCTGCCACCATTGCTGAACCGTCTTAGCCACCTGAACCCTGTGTTCTATCTGATCGATGGGCTGCGCTATGGCATGATCGGTGTCTCGGACAGCTCTCCCTGGCTGGGCATGTTGGTATGCGCGGGGGGAACATTTCTATTGGGCGCATTGACCTGGCAGATGTTGCGAACAGGCTATCGCCTCAAGGCCTGACGTTGCCGCGCCTCGCGCCAGACAAGAATCAATCCTCCGGTCAGGATGATGGCAGAGCCAATCATGCTGACGCCATCGGGGATGACATGGAAAACCGCGAAGTCGTAGAAAGCTGCGAAGACCAGTGTGGCATAACTGATCGGTGCCACGAATGATGCATCTGCCCGGGCCATACCGTTGACGAAACACGCCTGCGCGCATGCCATCAAAACGCCGATCCCCGCCAAAGCCGCCCATTGTTGGGGTGTCGGAACCTGGAACACGAAGCTGACCGCGACCGAAGCAATGGTCAGGCCCATAGCATTGTTAATAAGTAATATCTGGATCGGAATTTCCCGACCCGCGAGTTTCTTGATGAAGATCAACTCCATTCCGATCACGGCCGCCGCTGTCAACGCCAATAGCGCTGCAGGCTGAAAGCTGGCGGGCGTTGGACGCAACAGAACCAGCGCGCCGACCAGCGCCACGATGGCGGCCAGCCAGCGCCACGGGCCGACGCCTTCTTTAAGCAGTGGGATCGCCAGAACCATTGCAAAAACGGGGTTCAGGAACGAGATCGCGGTTGCATCTGCTATGGGAATGAACGCGACCGAGGCAAACATCAGTGTAATTCCCAGCCATCCAAAGCTCGTCCGCCCGATGTGAAGTCCCCAATGCGGGCGGCTGAGGCGTGGGCGAAGGATGCCCACCGCCGTCACGATCACCACAAATGCAAACAAAAACCGCCCGTGGCTGATCTGCATCGGATGCAAGGCGGGGCCCAGTATATCCGTCCCCAGCGCCTTGGCCAGCAGGGTCGTCCCGGCCAGCAACGCGCTGGCAGCAAGGATCAAAAGGGCTGCAAGGGCAGGGTTCTGGCGGATCGGGGTCATGGCCCACCCGTGCGTCAGTGTGGGCCAAATGGCAAGCGGCAAATCCCGGTCTCAGAATGATTTTTTATCCGCCTTTGAAAAACAGGGTTCCCAGAACGTCCACACCCGGCTATACGGCCCGCATGATCAAACATGCACATATCCTGCGCCTCCGACGCCGACGCCTGACCGCGTAACCGGCCCGTTTGATCTATTGCGCTGATGAAATCCGCGCATTCTCCACCAAATCAGTTGACGAACCCGGCCCCGGTGTTTCACTCACTTGGGCTCAAGCTACGAAAAAGGATGATCCGATGATCCCGTCCGTTCTGCCGACTTATAACCGCGCGCCCCTGACTTTCGTGAAGGGCGAAGGCGCCTGGCTGACCGAGGCGGATGGCCGACGTTTTCTGGACCTCGGCGCAGGGATCGCGGTGAACGCGCTTGGCCACGCGCACCCGGCACTGGTCGCGGCGCTGACCGAACAGGCGCATGCGTTGTGGCATGTCTCGAACCTCTACCACATCCCGCAGCAACAGGCGCTGGCCGACAAGCTGGTGGAACACACTTTCGCCGACACAGTGTTCTTCACCAATTCAGGCACCGAGTCCTGCGAACTGGCCGTGAAAATGGCCCGCAAATATTTCTATGACAAAGGCCAGCCCGAACGGGTCGAAATCATCACCTTCGACGGCTCCTTCCATGGCCGCTCGTCCGCAGGCATCGCCGCCGCCGGGTCCGAGAAAATGACCAAAGGTTTCGGCCCGCTGCTACCGGGCTTCGTGCACCTGACATTCGGAGACCTCGACGGCGTCACCAACGCCATCACCGACCAAACGGCGGCCATCCTGATAGAGCCGGTGCAGGGCGAAGGCGGCATCCGCCCCGTCCCTGACGCTGAACTCAAAGCCCTGCGCCAGATCTGCGATGAACACGGCCTGCTTCTGATCCTTGATGAGGTGCAATGCGGCGTCGGCCGCACCGGCAAGCTGTTTGCCCATGAATGGGCAGGCATCACACCCGACATCATGATGGTCGCCAAGGGCATCGGCGGCGGCTTCCCGCTGGGCGCGGTGCTGGCCACCGAAGAGGCCGCCTCGGGCATGACCGCGGGCACCCACGGCTCGACCTATGGCGGCAACCCGCTGGGTTGCGCGGTAGGCTGCGCGGTGCTTGATCAGGTCGCCACACCTGCCTTCCTCGAAGGGGTCAACCGCAAGGCGGGCTTGCTGCGCCAGAAACTCGAAGGCCTGATCGCCGACCACCCCGATGTGTTCGAAGAGGTGCGTGGCGCGGGCCTGATGCTCGGCCTGAAATGCAAGCCCGTCAATATCGACGTGGTCAACGCGGGCTACGATAACGAGGTCATCACCGTCCCCGCCGCTGACAACGTGATCCGCCTGCTGCCACCCCTGACGCTGACCGAGGACGACATCGTTCAAGCCCTGATCCGCCTCGACAAAGCCGCAACCCAGGTCGAGGGGCAACTCGCCACCGCCTGACCCTTCTTCTGTTCAAAAATACCTCGGGGGTCCGGGGGCAGAGCCCTCGGCCATCGATAGCCAAAAGCGACACGATATGAACCATTTCCTTGATATCCACAAAACCGACGCCACCGCTCTGAGGGCCATGATCGACCAGGCCAGCGCCATGAAACTGGCGCGCCTTGGCCGTCCCAAAGCTGCCCCGGACGACGAGCAGCCACTGGCAGGCCGTATGGTGGCGCTGATCTTCGAAAAACCCTCGACCCGGACCCGCGTTTCCTTCGACGTCGGCGTGCGCCAGATGGGAGGCGAAACCATGGTTCTGTCGGGCAAGGACATGCAACTGGGCCACGGCGAGACGATTGCGGACACCGCTCGCGTCCTATCGCGCTATGTCGACATGATCATGATCCGCACCTTCGACGAAACGATCCTGACCGAGATGGCCGAATACTCGGACGTGCCTGTTATCAACGGCCTGACCGACCGCACCCATCCCTGCCAAATCATGGCCGACGTCCAAACCTTTGAAGAACATCGCGGCCCGATTGCGGGTAAAAAAGTGGTCTGGACCGGTGACGGCAACAACGTCTGCGCCTCGTTCCTGCACGCCGCAGGCCAGTTCGGGTTCGACCTGACCTTCACCGGCCCGGCCCAACTGGACCCCGAGGAAGAATTCATGGGCTTCGCCCGCCAAAAAGGCGCGACCATCACCGTCGAGCGCGACCCGTTCAAAGCTGTCGAAGGGGCCGATCTGGTCGTCGCGGATACATGGGTTTCAATGCATGACAGCCAGTCCGCCAAGGAACGCCGTCACAACATGCTGCGTCCCTACCAAGTCAACGCCGAACTCATGTCCCATGCCAAGCCGGACGCGCTGTTTATGCATTGCCTGCCCGCACATCGTGAAGAAGAGGCCACGTCCGAGGTCATGGATGGACCGAACTCGGTCATCTTCGATGAAGCGGAAAATCGTCTGCACGCGCAAAAGGCGGTAATGCGTTGGTGTCTGGGCGTTTAACGCCTGATTTGCCAAACCCGCAGTCTGGCGAGCGTCGCGGCGCTCGCCAACATAACCAGCGCGCAAAGGGCAATCTTGGACATGATCTCCATCGTGCCCTCTATTAGCAATGCGTGCACGACGCTGCCTGTGATCGTCACGACCGCCAGCGCTGTATGACCCAGTCGCCACACCCGGAACCGCACCCTCAGCCTCTGCCGGTATAGCCCCAGTAAGACCGCCGCAAACGCTGCCCACATGGCCGTCACGCCCCAAACAGAAAACGGGGTGGCCGAGACGAACAGCAAGGCGTCCACTACATCCGGCGGGCTGGTGACCCACAGTCCCGCCACATGTACCACGATGGCCACCGCCAGCGCGATCCCGCACCACCGGTGCCATAGGCGACTGGCCACGGGCGTCAGGCCGGGCAACCACCGACCGGCCAGCAACGGCTGCATCAACAACAGACACATGGCTATGATCCCCGAGAAACCCGCAAAGATGTAAACCGGCTGCCGCCACGCCAACAGGGGGCTGAACGCCGCCGCGATAAGCGGCACGACGATTGCAACGGCCAGCGCCGTCCATGGGGTCACGGATCGTAGCACGGAATATCAGGCAGGCTGCAGCACGAAATGGGCGGCCAGGGTCTTGTCTTTTGAACTCGCCATGACGGGGCGCAGGAACACTGTTTCGAATGCTCCGCTGTCATAGGCCAGATGCCCATGTGCCTGCCCAAAGGCGGGTACGATCTGCGGCATCTCAAGCCTGAATTCCCCATTGGCATCGGTCAGTGTCGCCCCGTGGCTGCGCTGATCGCGTTCGTGCCCTTCAGTCGTATGCGCCCAGATCTGAATGCGCTGACCGGGCAGGGGGGCTCCGTCGCCCGCGCGCCGCACGGTGCCGGTCATCCAGAAACCGCCACCACCGATCCGTTCGACAATCGGCGCACCGGGCCGGTAATTGTTCGACCCGCCACGCATTGAAGGTGTCGGAGCCACGCTTTTGGCCCGCGCGGGGATCAAAAGACCGGATGTGCCGGTGGCCAGCAATGCGCCTCCGGCGGCCATCAAAGTGCGACGAGAGTATGAATTACGTGTCATGCCAACCTCTTTGCCGAAATGATATCCCAATCCGGGACGCCTGTCCGACAAAGATAGCACGATTGGCTGTCATTCCGAGACCGGCAGATCAATTGTGAACCGAACCTCCAGCGCATTTGGCGCGCAGTGTTAGTGGGTCTCGGCACTCACGCCGCACGGCTTATGTGCGATTGTGCGAATAGATTTCGTGAAGTCTGACCTATACCTCTATTTGTGAACATAAAACCATTTACAAAGGGAGCGCAGTAATGAGTTGGAACCCCACCCATAGCCCCGATTGCCCATCTGAAAACCCCGCCCTTGATGCGCTGATCATTCCGCGCGCCCGCGATCTGGGTGGGTTCGAGGTGCGCCGCGCCCTGCCGTCGGTCAAACGTCAGCTTGTCGGCCCGTTTATTTTCTTTGATCAGATGGGGCCCGCCGAGTTCATCACGCAGGGCGGCATTGACGTGCGTCCGCACCCCCATATCGGGCTGGGCACCGTGACCTACCTGTATCAGGGCGAATTCGAGCATCGCGACAGCCTTGGCACCCATCAGATGATCTATCCGGGCGAGGTGAACTGGATGGTCGCCGGGCGCGGTGTCACCCATTCCGAACGAACCAGTGACGCAACCCGCAGCCAAAAACACAGCCTTTTCGGCATCCAGACCTGGATTGCCCTGCCAGAAGCGCACGAAGACATGGCCCCCGATTTTGAACACCACAAACAGGCCGCGCTGCCGCATATCGCCGATCAAGGCGTCAGCGCCCGGCTGATCCTCGGTTCGGCTTATGGCGAGACCAGCCCCGTCACGATGCTGTCCGAGACCTTCTATCTCGACGTCCAGCTTGACCCCGGTGCCGCGTTCCCGCTGCCGGACGATCATGAGGACCGCGGCGTCTATGTCACTCAGGGCTCGGTCGAGATCGCAGGCGACAGTTTTGAGGCAGGCCGCATGATGGTATTCCGGCCGGGCGATCGTCTCTCGGTCAAGGCTGGGCCAAAAGGCGCGCGTCTGATGCTGCTGGGCGGCGCAACGTTGAGCGAGGATCGCTATATCTGGTGGAACTTTGTCTCCTCTTCGAAGGAGAAGATCGAAACTGCCACCCGCGAATGGAAAACCGCAGACTGGGCGAACGGCGCCTTTCATCTGCCGCCCGGCGACGATCAGGAGTTTATCCCGATCTCGGAAGAGCTGGAGCGCACCCGCCCAAGGCTAGCGCGTGTCTGACCTGACGTTACGCTGGCCTCGGGCACGCATCCCGGCGATCCTGCGCGCCAAAGCGGAGGGTCGTCATGAAGATCGTCATTGCAGGCGCGGGAAGCATCGGTTGCTATTGCGGTGGGTTGCTGGCACGCGGTGGGCATGACGTGACCTTGCTGGGACGCGCCCGCGTGCTGGAGCCTATCCGGGCCAAGGGTCTGACGGTCACCGATTTCGCGGGTCTGCGCCATCACATCAAAGGCCTGACTCTGGCCGAAAGCCCGGACCGTCTGGCCGGAGCCGAGATGGTGATTGTAACGGTCAAGTCTGGCGCCACCGCGGAAATGGGCGCACTGATTGCAGATCACGTTCAACCGGCCCCGATCCTGTCCTGGCAAAACGGAATGGATAACGCCCGGATTCTGCGCGCCGCTTTGCCCGAGCACGACGTTCGTGCCGGTATGATCCCGTTCAACGTGGTGCCCACTGAACCTGGTAGTTTCCACCGGGCCACGTCCGGCGAAATTGTGATGCAATCCGGCGCTGGTGAGTTGGGTCGGATGCTCAGCACGCCCGAGCTGCCCGTGATCGAAAGCGAGCAGATCGAGGCGGTGCAATGGGGCAAGCTGGTGATCAATCTCAACAATGCGCTGAACGCTCTGTCGGGGCTGACACTAAAGCAACAACTCATGGATCGGGCCTGGCGATGCCTGATGGCCGATCAGATGGCTGAGGCGTTGTCGGTCCTGAGGGCGGCCGAGATCCCTGTGGCCTCGACCACGCCGCTGCCCACATGGATGACTCCGCATATTCTGCGAATGCCGACGGTACTGTTTTCCGCAATTGCGGCTCAAATGTTGACGATCGATCCCAAGGCGCGGACTTCGATGGCTTATGACCTGATGGCGGGCCGCGCGACCGAGATTGACAGCCTGCAAGGTGAGATTATCCGTCTGGGGGCGCAGAACGGTGTCCCGACGCCCCTATGCGCGCGCGTCCGTGATTTGATCTTGAAGGGACCGACAGGGCCGGTGGCGGTAGACCAGATCGCTGGCTGATCCTTTAGTGAAATGCGGTCAGAAGTGTGAAAATCAGTGCTGACATCGCCGCCGCCGCCGGGACCGTGACGATCCAAGCGCCAACGACTGTCATGAAATGCGACCGCCGGACAAGTTTGCGGCGCTGGCGTTCCTCCTGAGCTAAACGTCGCTCAGGCGGGCGCGGGCGGATTGGGTGTTTCCAGCGTCGGTTGGTTTCCCATTCGCGAAAGAAGCCGACCCCGAAGACGGCTCCAACAGCGATATGAGTTGTGCTGACGGGCAGGCCGAACCAACTGGCCAGAATGACGGTGATTGCGGTGGAAAGCGCGACACAATAGGCCCGTACCGGGTTCAGCTTGGTGATCTGCGTGCCGACCATGCGGATCAGTCGCGGCCCGAACAGGCACAACCCGAAAGAGATACCGAACGCGCCGATCAG
The DNA here is from genome assembly GCF_056531905.1 of Ruegeria sp. K11. NCBI lineage: Bacteria > Pseudomonadati > Pseudomonadota > Alphaproteobacteria > Rhodobacterales > Roseobacteraceae > Ruegeria > Ruegeria sp. K11. Next base: position 79,836 of record NZ_JBQFMP010000004.1, on the reverse strand, counting down.
CATCACCCATTGCGGCACCGCAACCAGGTCGGTGACATCGTGGAACTCGGTCGCGTACACGATCCCTGCCAATGGTCCGATTGCGTTCGCCACATCATTTGCGCCATGCGCAAAACTCAGAAACACTGCGGCGACGATCAACGGCAACCGAAAGAGCGGTTTCGTCGCTTTCCGACTGTTGTTCATGTCGCGCGTGCGGCGATGGACCCATGGGATTGTGACCCGCCAGATGGCAAGGCCACAGACCGCACCGATCATAAACGACGTCGGTGGCGCGATATGTGCCACACGGGCGAGGCCTTTGACGGCCATATATGCGGCAAAGGCACCTGCCATCACGCCAACAAGGATTGGGACCCACCGCCGCGCGGCTTCAAGGCGATCATCCTGGTCCTGAATCTTGGATCTGACCAGCGCCAGAATCCCGGCGGCGATGACGCCACCGACCACCGGCGATACCATCCAGCTGAGCGCGATTGTGCCAACCGTATCCCAGTTCACCGCGCTGAACCCGGCGGCGGCAAGCCCTGCGCCAACAACCCCTCCGACGATCGAGTGGGTCGTCGAGACGGGTGCCCGGATCCAAGTCGACAGATTGACCCACAGCGCGGCAGACATCAGCGCCGCAAGCATGGCCCAGACATATTGTGCCTCGGTGGTGACCGAGGCCGGACGGATGATCTCAGTCGAAATGGTTGACACCACATCCCCGCCCGCCAGCAAGGCACCCGCCGCTTCGGCCACCGCTGCTATGGCGATGGCCACGCCCATGGGCAGAGCCTTCGCCCCGACTGCGGGGCCCATGTTGTTGGCCACATCATTGGCACCGACGTTGATCGCCATATAAGCGCCGAAAACGGCCGCCGCGACGACCACCAGACGTCCATCGGCCTGACCAAACAAAACAGCAGCCATAAGCCCCGCCAGCACCAGAAACGCCAGTGCGATACCAGGTGCAAGCAATGGGCGCGCAACAAACGCATTCGCGTGTTCGACGCGCGAAATGCGGTGCAGGTCGCTGTCCAGCGCTTTCCATCGGCTATTGGTTCGTGTTTCAGACATGGGTTTCAGGGTCACTTGGGATGACATACGCGGATATCGGGTTGCGGCGGACTGTTCAAGTGTATTGCCCGACATATGTTGCAACTGGATTACAAACGACGGAACAGCGCGCTCAGTTCCGGTTCGTCGACACGTGCTGCGGCTTCGGTCGGGGTCACCCAGCATCGTGTGCGCTGTCCTGCTTCCGGAAATTGGTCAACCAGTTCATCAACCTCGATCCGATACACGCTGGTCAACACTGGCAGGGATGAGCCGTCATCCAACCGCTTGTCATAAGTGTATGTGCCCACAGCCTTGTGGTTCAGGTGCCTGGCGCGCACGCCTGCTTCTTCCCAGGCTTCCTGAAGGGCAGTTTCGGCGCCGTCCTTGCCATCCATCGGCCAACCCTTGGGGATGATCCAGCGTCCGGTGTCTCGGCTGGTGATCAGCAAAACCTCGGGCCCATTGTCTGTGTCGCGTGTGCACAGGGCTGCAAACTGCACCCGGCGGGGGCGCAGAAACAGGGGGCGGACAGCCTCTTCCCACATGTTTTTCAGCCATTTGGACATTCTTACCAGACTATTGAGGCGCGCATTTCAACATCTAAAGACATATCAACGAACGGTCTTTTCTTCAATGAAACCCCTGTTGCGGCATCTTCCATTGCCGCCGCGCGAGAATTTTCGTCGAAAATTCTAAACAAACGGTCAAGGCCGGTCTCAGCTGCGCCGTTTGGCCCGCAGCGTGGGATCGGCTTGCGTTGGGTCTTCGGGCCAGGGGTGTTTCGGATACTGCGCGCGCATATCCTTGCGTACGTCGGCGTAAGAGCCCGCCCAAAACCCCGGCAGGTCGCGGGTGATCTGGATCGGACGTTGTGCCGGTGACAACAGGGTGATCTTCAACGGTGTGCCGCCAACGACCGGGTGATGGGTGACGCCGAACAGTTCCTGCAATCGAACCGAGATTTCAGGCACGGCCCCCCCATAATCAATCGGCACCTTGCGCCCCAAAGGCGTTTCGAATGACCCCGGCGCGCGGCGGTCCAGTTCCTGTATCTGCGACCACTCCAACCTCGCGCGCAGAGCAGGCAGAATGTCGAAACGCTTCCAGTCCTCGGCGCTGCGTACGCCGGACAACATAGGCAACAACCAGTCCTCAACGGCTTCCATCAACCCTTCAGCAGAGAAATCCGGCAAGTCCAGCCCCTCTGCCCGAACCAGCTCGACACGTGCAGCCAGACGCGCGGCGGCCCCGTCCAGCCGAATGCCAAGATCGCGCACGCCGTCCAGCATAGCCCGGGCAATGACGTCATCCGGGGCGTCCTTCCAGATGCGATCGTCCAGCGTGATCGCGCCAAGCCGCTCTTGCTTGCGGGCCAAAACGCGGCGATCGCGTCGGGACCATTCGCAGACCTCGACCCAGTTAATCCGATCGGAAAACAGGTCGCGGATTTCGCGCTCGGTGATTTGTGCAGCCATCCGGACCCGCGCTTCCCGAGGATTTCCATCAGTATCCAAGACCACAAGAAAAGGGGCTGCTGCCAGCGTGTCGTCGCTGTCCAGCACAACACCTTTGCCGCCCGACAGAACATAACGCGGAGTGTCCCCCTTGCGACGCTGACCGATGCGATCGGGATAAGCCAGCGCCGCCATCGCAGCTGGGCTCAGGTCCGAAGACGCACCGTTGCGGCGCAGTCGCTTGGCTTCGGCCCTGACGCGATCAAGTGCGCCCGCGTTGACCTGCCAAACACGGTTGCGCTGAAACGCACGGAGATCGCGCAGGGCCTCGAGCCGCAACAGAAGGTCAGCCGGGGCACCGCGCAGGGGATCGCGCTCGGCCATCAGGGCTGCCAACGGGGCCGCATCTGGGCCTGCAAGCTGTACCATATGGCCCAATCGCGGATGCAAGGGCAAAGCAGCCAAAGCGCGGCCATGCCCGGTGATCCGATCCTCTGGCCCCAACGCGCCCAGCATGCGCAGCAGCGCCCGCGCCTCGGACATCGCGCCCTCGGGTGGCGTTGTCAGGAAATCCAAATCATCCGGGGCGGCTCCCCACACAGCGAGTTCCAGCGCCAGATCGGTCAGATCGGCAGCTTCGATCTCGGCAGGCGGGTAAGCGGCCAGTGCCCCTTCTTCGCCCTTGGACCACAGGCGATAGCAAACCCCCTCGGCCACGCGACCTGCACGCCCGGCCCGTTGCGTCGCCTCGGCGCGTGTCACCCGTTCGGTCACCAACCGCGACATGCCCGAGCCCGGATCGAACCGCGCCCGTCGCGCTTGCCCGATATCGACAACCACGCGAATATCGGGGATAGTCAGGGATGTTTCGGCAATCGATGTCGCCAGAACGATCTTGCGGTCTTCCTGACCGGGCGCAATCGCCTGTTGCTGCGCCGCAAAAGGCATCGCGCCAAACAAAGGGCGCACCTGACACCCATCGCGCACGCGCCCTGCCAGCGCGGTTTCGACCCGGCGGATCTCGCCTTCACCGGGCAAGAACACCAGCATGCCACCCGAGGTTTCGCGCTCGGCCTGAACAACCAGATCGATCAAGGCGTCCAACCGCCGCTTTTGGAGGCCCAAAGGTTGGTCCAGCCAGCGGATATCAACGGGAAAGCTGCGCCCCTCGGAGGTCACCAGCGGCGCATTCATCAATCGACCCAGAGGCTCTGCATCCAGCGTGGCTGACATGGTCAGCAAGATCAAATCTTCACGCAGTGCACCGGCGACCTCAAGACAAAAAGCCAGCCCCAGATCGGCGTTCAAAGAGCGTTCGTGAAACTCGTCAAATATCACTGCCCCGATACCCGGCAAATCCGGGTCGGATTGCAACATCCGGGTCAGGATACCTTCGGTGACAACCTCGATCCGCGTTGAATTCGAAACCTTTGCCGCGCCGCGGACCCGGTAACCCACCGTCTGGCCCACAGGCTGACCCAGCGTTTCCGCCATCCGCTCGGCGGCGGCGCGCGCAGCCAGACGGCGCGGTTCCAGCATCACGATCCGACCGGCGCACAGGCTGGCCTCCAGCATGGCCAGGGGCACTCTTGTTGTCTTGCCCGCACCCGGTGGCGCTTGTAACACCGCCCTCCCTGAGGCCTTCAAAGCCGCAAGCAGGTCGGGAATGGCATCATCGATAGGCAGGCGAGTCATGCGGGCTTTATCCGTCAATGACCGCGCGACGTCCAGTTCCGCTATTTGCGCACGACGACCGCCGCGCCATAGATCGTCTGAGCCTCAACCCGCTTGGTCCGCATGACCTTTCCATCGGGCACATAAGTCACCGTGACAGCGAACTGGCTGCCTGTTCGCAAGTCATCGGGACGGTATCCGGCCAACCGTGTGAACGTCCCACTGCACCGCACTTCATCACGCTTGTCCTCGCGACGGGTCAGGGCAATTTCGGTCAGGCGCTCGCCGTCAAATATCTTCTGACGCAAGCTGCACATCGTCCTTGGATCCTGATCGCGCAGAACCATGTAAATCGCAGTCAGAGGGTCCACGGCACCGCGCTGTTGCGCATCCGTCACGGCATATCGCTTGCGCTTCCTGATCTTGGGGCCACTCGCCTGGGCGAGACCATTCTGATACTCAAGCCGCACACGCGATTCCCGCTGCCCGGTGTCCAGATCCTCGACATAAAGCGATGGGACAAAGCGTGTGCCATCCTGATGTCCCTCCGCCTCGATCACAAACCGCACCCGTTTGATCGCGCCAGCCAGACCTGTTGTCCACAATTGGCTTGAGACCGCATAGCGACCCTCGCTTAGCCGGGCATCCAGCACCATCTCACCCATTTTGACCCCCAGAGCGCGAAGCGCATACCGGCTTTGATCGGCGATCCCCATTTCGGGCAGGAAGCAAAAGACCCAAAGCAACAGAAAGGTGCGAACAGATGGCATGTGATCGATTTCCCAAACAGTCCGGTCTGGACAAATCCCCCTTTGGGGCGGCAAGTAGTCTTGCCGCAAAAGATCGGGGTAATAATGGAAAAAGACAGCCTGGCTGACAGGATTTTGAACGCAGATCGGCGGGCTCTGGCCCGGGCGATCACCCTGGTCGAAAGTGGTCGCGCCGATCATCGTGCACAGGCCACCGAGCTACTGACGCGTCTTGCCGGGGCCGGGCGTCAGGCCCTGCGGATCGGTCTTTCGGGCACGCCGGGGGTCGGCAAATCCACCTTTATCGAAAGCTTCGGCATGATGCTGATCGGGCAGGGACTGCGTGTGGCCGTCCTGGCGGTCGATCCAAGTTCGGCCCGTTCAGGCGGATCAATCCTGGGCGACAAAACCCGTATGGAACGTCTGAGCCGCGAGAAAGGCGCCTTCATCCGTCCGTCCCCCAGTCAATCGCACCTTGGTGGCGTCGCCCGCCGAACCCGCGAAGCGATTGCCCTGTGCGAGGCGGCGGGGTTTGACATTGTTCTGATCGAAACCGTGGGCGTCGGACAATCGGAAACCGTAGTCTCCGAAATGTCGGACCTGTTCCTTCTGCTTCTGGCCCCCGCAGGCGGTGACGAACTGCAAGGTGTGAAACGCGGCATCATGGAGATGGCCGACATGATCCTGATCAACAAGGCCGACGGAGACCTCAAGGCCGCCGCGACCCGCACCTGTGCCGATTACGCAGGCGCTCTGCGCTTGTTGCGCAAGCGACCGCAGGACCCCGAAGGGTTTCCCAAAGCCATGACCGTATCGGCTGTTGCGGAACATGGGCTGAGTGACGCATGGGGCGAAATGCAGGCGCTGACTCAATGGCGTCGCGAATCCGGGCAGTGGCAGGTCAATCGCGCCGCTCAGGCCCGCTATTGGTTTGACCAGGAACTCCGCCATGCACTTCTGGCAAAGCTGGAAACACCCCAGGCAAAGGCGGAGATCGCCGCACTCAACCAGAAAGTGGCACAAGGCCTCCTCAGCCCGACGGCCGCCTCCGAACAATTCCTGTCAAAACTGACTTGAAAACAGCGCGCCCGCCGCTTCATCTTTTCCAAAATACTCCCGCCGGAGGCATGGCCCGTCAGGGCCATTTGTGCACCCCTCGCATGTCTCAAAGATTTCCTGTGTTGCGTCTTGACCCTTCCTGCGATTCCCACTACACGCATCCAACCAGTTTTCGGGCGCGACTTCGGGTTGCGCCTCTTGTGATTTGGCCGCGGGCATACGCCCGGCCTCCAGAAACAAAGGAAGAAACCATGTCGCGCCGTTGCGAACTGACCGGAAAAGGCCCGATGACTGGCAACAATGTCAGCCACGCCAAAAACAGAACTCGTCGCCGTTTTCTGCCCAACCTGAATGACGTCACCCTGCAGTCGGAAACCCTGGGCCGTGGCGTCAAGCTGCGCATCTCGGCGGCTGCGCTGCGTTCGGTAGACCACCGTGGGGGCCTGGACGCGTTCCTGGCCAAGGCCAAGGACGAGGACCTGTCCGATAACGCGCTGAAAGTGAAGAAAGAAATCGCCAAGGCGCAAGCTGCGGCGTAACACCACTTCGCGACCGAAATTCAGCCTCGCACCTTCGGGTGCGGGGCTTTTTCTTTGCCGAACGCTTGTGAGCGTTCAGTGCTTTGTTGAGGTAACCGCAACAATTCAGCCTCTTTCGTGATCTTGTTCACATACGATTCGCTGAATATTGAATATGTTTATACTTATTCTCATTGTGGAGGGTTCCCCATGCCTTTCAAAGTTACTGATTACATTATGTTTATTCCCACTTCGATTGCAGCGGCTGTCGCGCGGTGTACGCGCATGCAGCGTCGGGTCAATCGGCTGCATACCGGATTGAACTCCGAGGCAGTGAAAAACACCGAGTCCTGAAAAGGGCGATTTGTCCCAGTCCTGCCTTGGCGCTTGAAGCGGGCTTTCCGCTAGGCGTATATCCAGGGCAGGATGTCGGTCTCTGTTCGAACACCCCTTATGATCGCAATGTCCCTGCTGGTTGTTCTGACCGGACAGGGCCTTGCCATGTCCCGCGGGTTGGATCGCGCGGTGGGTCAGATGGTTCTGTGCACCGGCACGGGTCCGGTGGTTGTCTACATGGACAAGGATGGCCAGCCCACCAAGGCACCGCATTACTGCCCCGATTACGCCCTGTCATTGTTGGGGGCCGTTCACGAACCTGCGCAGCACTTGCCGGCGGCACCTGCGCCAATCCGCATCGCGCCGTGCGAGCTTGCGCTGCACCTGATTGCCGCAGCTGTCCCGAATGCGCCAGCCCGGTCGCCTCCTCCTGTTTGATGCCCATTAACTCACTTTGAAAATCAAACAGTTCTAAAGGAGAGGCGATATGCCACTCAAATCCACTCTACTGGCATCTCTGTTAACCTGCCTTCTGGCCCCGGCGGCCTTTGCCGGAGGCACTATCGTCGTCGAAGACGCCTATGCCCGCTCGGCCGGAAAAGCGGCCAAGGCCGGGGCGGCATTCATGATGATCGAAAATCAGGGCGACACGGCAGATCGGTTGATCGGGGCCACATCAGATGCGGCCGCCCGGGTCGAGTTGCACACGCACGAAATAGACAGCAACGGCGTTGCCCGGATGGTTCATGTCGAAGACGGGATGGAGATCCCGGCGGGTACGGTTCACATGCTGAAACGCGGAGGCGACCATGTCATGTTCATGGGCCTGAAAGCGCCCTTTGAACAGGGCGCAACCGTGCCTGTGACCCTGATCTTCGAGAAGGCCGGTGAAGTCGTGATCGACGTTCCGGTTGATCTGGAGCGTCAGGATGCCGGCGGACACGGCGGGCATTCGAACTGAAAACGCCCGTCTTCAGGCCGCGTTGCGGCCGTCATCCATGCGTCAGGCCGGGTCATACCCGGCCTGTTTCCGTTGCACTCTAGCGGTTGACGACTCGAATCGCCACACGATCCCGGGCTTGTTTGAAACGCGCAGCCAGCAAAAACATCACGGCAGCAAAGGCGAGGGCCGAGAAGGCAATGGCCCAACCCAGTGCAACCATCCCGCTGCCGGGCCAGAACAGCAATATCAAACCAATGACCAATGCTAAAAAGCCCGAGTTGCGCATTGTTGTGGCGTCGGGGTGGTGGGCGGACATTTGTTTCCACGACATTAAAGCGCCAATGCCGACAATAAGCGCCCATGCACCCAGCAGGAAGAACGTCAGCCGCGCAACCCCTTCTGGCCAGACCAGCAGGACCACCCCGATGACAAGGGCACCGATCCCCACACCGCCGATCAGCCCGCGCCGACCAAAACCTAACAAGGTCAACCCGCCGTCCAGTAAGAGCATCACGCCGACAAGTCGCAGCAGCAATGAGATGCTGCCGGTCGGCCAGAACAGTGCCGCGACGCCCAAGAGACCCGCAAAAATCCCTCGCAGCAGAAAGGTCCACCACAGGTTCGCCAACTGATCGCCCAAGGCATCGCGTCCATCCATGCTGTGATCGCCAAGAATTTCTCCGCGTTGGGGCTCAGGATCTGTCATTTTGGTCTCCGGTTCGGTTGAGGTTTAAGATTACACGATTCCCCAGATGCGCGCCTGCGCATTATTGTTGATCGAGAAGCAGATCGACCCAACGCGGAACGGTTTCCGAAGCTGGGCCAAGAATGACCCGATCAAAGCGCGCCGCGCCGGATGACGGTTCCAGGTTCAACTCAACCGTTCGGGCACCGGATAGCGCGGCCTCGTGCACAAAGGCCGCTGCAGGATAGACCTGCCCAGAGGTCCCGATGGATGCAAAAATCGTCGTCTCGGCCAGATGCCCGTATATTTCTTCCATGAAATAGGGCATCTCGCCAAACCACACCACATCGGGCCGGGCCGAGGGCTGCTGACAGGCCGGGCAGGGCTCGCCCACCTCCATCTCGGGCGGTGAGGTCCAACGATGCCCGCAAGCCGCACACAAAGCCCCGGCCAGCGTGCCGTGCATATGGATCACGCGCGCGGCCCCTCCGGCCTCGTGCAGGCTGTCGACATTCTGGGTGACGATGATCACCTCTCCCACCCAGTCCCTTTGCAAGCGCGCCAATGCCCGATGCGCCGCGTTGGGCTGCGCCTTGGCCGCCTGCACCCGGCGGGCATTGTAAAACCCATGCACCAGCGCCGGGTTGCGGACGAACCCTTCAGGCGTCGCCACATCCTCGATCCGGTGCTGTGCCCACAGGCCGCCTTCGTCGCGGAACGTGCCCAGCCCGCTTTCGGCGGAAATTCCGGCCCCGGTCAGAATGACGATCTTTCCCATACCCGCCTCACGCGCTACACCCTTTGCCATGACACACCGTATCCTATTCGTCTGCCTCGGCAATATCTGCCGCTCACCCGCAGCTGAAGGTGCCTTCCGCGCCCGTGCCCCGGAGTTCAAGACCGACAGCGCCGGAACCTCGGGCTGGCATATCGGAGACCCGCCCTACGGCCCCATGCAAAAGGCTGCCCGCGCCCGCGACATCGACCTTGGCGACCTGCGTGCGCGTCAATTCGTGGCACGGGATTTCAACCGCTTCGACCTGATCATCGGTATGGATTCCGACAACATCGCCGCAATTGAGGCCCTGCGCCCAGAAGGCAACGACACCCCCGTCCACCTGCTGACCGATTTCGCACCCCATACCGGCGCGGATCACGTGCCCGACCCGTATTACACCCGCGATTTCGACGGCGCGCTGGATTTGATCGAAGAGGCAGTTGCGGGATTGGAGACGCATTTGCGGACAAATGTATAGGCGCAGAGGGTCAGATTGGATGTTGTCCGGCGGCTTCCGGGTGCCCTCTACAATCAAAGCTGCGCCGTGCATCAATGTCAGCCATCGGTCTCCGCACCAAGCCGTCTTGCCAAAACTCCGGTCAGGAACGCGGCAATGACAAGAAACGCTGCGCCGACAAGCCATGCCGTGGGTGTTGAGTAAATATCGGCAATGGCCCCTGCCAAAATCAGGCCCAATGCAGCCCCGAGTTGCTGTATCAGCGATCTCAAAGACAGCATCGTGGATCGCTGGCGGTCTTCTACGCATCTATGCAGAACACTGCTGGCTGGCGTCTCTGAAATGCCAAGGACAACAGAAAATACGATGAATACCAACGCAAATCCGGCGATGCTGCTCTGCAAAGCCAACGCGACCTGAACGACCGCCGTGCACGCGAATGCCGCCGTGAGTGTCATCGCGTGCCTTCTCTTGAAAATGCGACTGATGCGAGGTGACAGCCACGCGCCAAATGCGATTGAGAAGAAATAGGTTGCAGTCAAGACACCGATGATGGTGGTCGCATACTCTGCTTCGAGCATAGGTTTTGCATGGGTCGGCCAGATCACTTCGACCGGATTTGTCGCCATCAGGAAAAATGCCAAAGCAGCCAAAAGCACCGATAACGCCGGATGTTTCAGGGCAAGCAAACCTGCATCTTTGATCACCATTGGTACGGTCGCGAACCCCTGTTTCAGAGCTTGAGGGTCCAGCGGGCGCGGTTTTTCCACGATGAAACGCAGGGTATAAACGAGAACCCCAAGCATCACTGCCAAGCTCGCCACATAGGACACATCGTAGACACTGACGCCCAGCCCCTCTGCCGCCGTGCTGAAGAGATCGGGCAAAAGGCCTCCCAGAACAGCCCCCGTGGCCAAGCCCATGGCATTGGCCCATTGTGCTTTGGCAAGTGCGGGTTGAACATCCACATTTGGTGCTGCGGTTTTGAAGGTTTCAACGAACCAGGCGTCGAGCGTGCCCGACCGTAATGCACGTCCTAAACCGATAAAGGCAAATGAGAGTGCGAGAACATAGAAATCGCGTGTGGAGAGGAAAAGTACCAGTGAGACCATGCTGGCGACGACCGCCGCCAGAAAGACCGGCTTGCGCCCAATGGTGTCGGCCAACCCACCAAAGGGGAGCTCCATCGCCATGGTTGTAAGGGAATAGACTCCGAAAAGCAGCGATATCTGGAACAGGTCCATGCCCCGATCGGTCAGCGCCAAGGCTACAACGGCAACCGTCAAACCCATCGCGAAACGATCGAGAAACTGGTGAACCTGAAACACCCGGATGTGCCGCCTCGCCGGACTGGTCAGCGCAGCGAAGGAGAATTCTAGTTCCGTTGTCATGATCGCACCTTCGGCTTTGCAGACAACGTGCACAAGACCTCGCTGAACCGAGGCCTATACTGCGTGCGGGCGGTCGCTTGTACGGGAGCGGCGAAAACCCGGTTCGTCCTGCAACGCGCATTTAGGCCACACTCAATCTGCAAGCCGGGCTCGAAAAGTCCGGAAATCTCAACGGTCCGACACGGGTTCAAGCCTGGTTTAGCCCATAATCTTCAGTTGCCCGCCCAGCCATGGCAACTGCGCCACCGCCGGATCAACGATCTGGCTCTGCATCAGCCGTCGAATCATTCCCGCGACCTCCTGCGGGACCTGATCGGACCAGTCGGTGCGGGTGAACAGGGAAATCGTGCGAGCGAACGCGCCGAACGGGGCAGGGTGCGCCTCCATCCCGTCATGGAACCGTGCCGCGCGCATATAGCCCAGCGGCGTTGTGATCGCCCAGCCCAGCCCGCGCGCGACCATCGCCATCAGCGCGAGGTGCGAGCCGATCTCGAACCGTTCCTCGAACTCCATCTGCTGACGGGCCAGATGGCCTTCGATCTGGCGGCTGATCAACTGCTCGCGGGCGTAGCGCAGAAAGGGCAGGTGCTGCGTCGGCCGCTCGGCCCCCTTGGGCGCGACCAGAATGAACGGATCCTGCACCAGAGGGTATTCGACCACCCCCTCCAGCACCTCACCCGAATGGGCCGAGACCGCCAGATGCAGGCGCTGTTCCACCAGCGCCTCGAATATCTCGAGGCTGGGCAGCGTGATCAGCTTGAATTTCGACCGGGTCAGGCTGTCGGCCAGCAAGGTCGCTAAGCGCGGCGTCAGGTCATTGTCGAAATCGTCGATCAACCCGATGGACAGCGTGGTCAGATGCCCCAGATCCATCACCGCAAGCTCGCTCTGGGCCACCTGCAACTCACCCAAAACCGCCTGCGTACGCGCCAGAAAGCTGCGCCCGGCCTGCGTCAGGCGCATCGGCCGCCGCCCGTGATCCACCAGATCGGTGCCCAACGCCTTTTCCAGATTGCGCAACTGCTGCGACACCGAGGGCTGGCTGAGCCCCGTGATCTCGGCCGCCTGCGCCACCGATCCGGTGCGCGCCAGTGCCTCGAACACCTCAAGGCCCCGCAGGGTCAGCCCTTTCATCACCATCAGATACACCTTTCGCTGCGCCATTTCTGAGGCGCAGCGGGCATCAGGTCAAGGATTGCGTCCGGCTTAGCTGCAGATCGCCTGCGCCATCTGGCCAAAGTTCTGATACCGATCCCAGAGCGCATCATCGCGCGCGGTCTGCGACATCTTCAACTGCTGCGCCTGATGGGGGTCTTCGAACCACCTCGACACGGTCTTCTGATCACTGCGCGTCAACGCCTGATCCGCCACGCGCTGAATGCAGGAACACCGCGCCCGCGTCGCCGCCTCACGATCTGATGCCAGACACGCCTGCTTGATCTTTGCCGCTTCTGCAACTGGAGCCACCGCCGTCAGCGACGCCGCACAACATGCGATTAGGAGGAACTGTTTCATACTCGAGCCTCGTTTTTGCCTGCCCGGACGGGTCTTCTGCCCCTCTCAGTCTGCGCGGGAGTATGAATCAAAGTGGTTAACGGATCAATCATGTAGTGCGAAAAAGTGATTGCAAGCGGCTGACATGCCGCGTTTTCTGGTCGGACTTTTCTTTGGAAACTACAGATGCACCAAGATGCTTAAGAAATACGGACGTACATTTCACCTGCCGCAGTCTCCGGGCGCGACCAGCGATGACAAGATTATGTCCAGCGTTGACGCGCTGGCGTCGGCTGATGAGGTGGTCTTTACCGAAAAGATGGACGGCGAGAATACGACCATTCACAGCCAAGGCTGTCACCCTCGCAGCATCGACGCAAGATACCACCCTTCGCGCGATTGGATGAAGGCATTCGCCGCCAGTGTCGCGCCTCAGTTGGCCGAAGATGAGCGCATTGTTGGAGAGTACCTCTTCGCCCGCCACTCCATCGCCTATTCAGAATTGCCTACCTATTTTCTGGGTTTTGCATGGATCAAAGCCGAGGTGGTTCAGTCCTGGGACACCACACTCGCGCGCTTTGCTGAGCTTGGGATCACTTCGGTTCCCGAACTCTATCGCGGGCGGTTCTCCGCTCAGGTTGCGGACGACGTAATTTCTGGGCTGAACCTTGACCTCCAAGAAGGATTTGTCGTGCGCACAACAGCGGCCTTCAAAGAAGAGGAGATGCCCACACATCTGGCAAAATACGTGCGCGAAGGCCATGTTCAAAGCGAGACGCATTGGATGAACGCAGAACTGGTGAAGAACGGGTTGGTCTGACTGTCCGGAGACCTCATAAACAATGGGTTTCTTCGCGCGTCGTCCCACCTTGACCACAGCCCATTTCCGACGCATATCCCCAACCCATGACTGACCTCGCTCATATCCGCAATTTCTCCATCGTCGCGCATATCGACCATGGCAAATCCACCCTTGCTGACCGGCTCATCCAAGAGACCGGGACCGTCAAGGATCGCGACATGAAGGAACAGCTGCTCGACAGCATGGATATCGAGCGCGAGCGTGGCATTACCATCAAGGCCAACACGGTTCGCATCGACTATACCGCCGACAATGGCGAGGCGTATGTGCTGAACCTGATCGACACGCCCGGCCACGTGGACTTTGCCTATGAGGTCAGCCGGTCCATGCGCGCGGTCGAGGGCTCTCTGCTGGTCGTGGACTCGACCCAAGGGGTCGAGGCGCAGACGCTGGCCAACGTCTATCAGGCCATCGACGCCGATCATGAGATCGTGCCGGTGCTGAACAAGATCGACCTGCCCGCGTCCGATTGTGACCGCGTGGCCGAGCAGATCGAGGATGTGATCGGCATCGACGCGACCGAAGCCATTCAGGTCAGCGCCAAGACGGGGCAGGGCATCCACGAAACTCTGGAAGCCATCGTACATCAACTGCCCGCACCGCAGGGCAATCTCGACGCGCCGCTCAAGGCGATGCTGGTGGATTCGTGGTACGACGCCTATCTGGGCGTGATCGTTCTGGTCCGGATCATGGACGGCACGCTGAAAAAGGGGATGCGGGTCAAGTTCATGTCGAACAACACCCTGCACCATGTGGACCGCGTCGGTGTTTTCCGCCCCGAGATGGAGATGGTGGACTCGCTTGGCCCCGGTGAGATCGGCTTTCTGACCGCATCCATCAAGCAGGTCCGCGACACCCGCGTCGGTGACACCATCACCAATGACCGCAACGGCACCGAAGAGGCGCTGACGGGCTTCAAACCTGCGCAGCCGGTGGTGTTCTGCGGCCTCTTCCCCGTCGACAGTTCCGAATTCGAAGACCTGCGCGATGCGATCGACAAACTGGCGCTGAACGACGCCTCATTCTCGTTCGAAATGGAAACCTCGGCCGCGCTGGGCTTTGGTTTCCGCTGCGGTTTCCTTGGGTTGCTGCACCTTGAGGTCATCCGCGACCGCATCGAACGCGAATATGATATCGAGCTCATCACCACCGCGCCGTCGGTGATCTATCACGTCTACATGAAAGCCAAAGAAGGTTCAGAGGGGGAGATGATCGAGCTGCACAACCCCGCCGACATGCCCGACCCGTCCAAGGTCGATCATATCGAGGAACCGCGCATCAAGGCGACCATTCTTGTTCCGGATGAATACCTCGGTGACGTGCTGAAACTGTGTCAGGACCGCCGCGGCATCCAGCTTGACCTGACCTATGCCGGGTCGCGGGCGATGGTTGTGTACGACCTCCCCCTCAACGAAGTGGTGTTCGATTTCTATGATCGCCTGAAATCGGTAACAAAAGGTTACGCCAGCTTTGACTACCAGATGACCGGGTACACCGAGGACAATCTGGTCAAGATGTCGGTGCTGGTGAATGACGAACCGGTTGACGCCTTGTCAACCATGGTTCACCGCGACCGGGCCGAGATGCGGGGCCGGGCGATGTGCGAAAAGCTCAAGGACCTGATCCCGCGCCATATGTTCAAAATCCCGATCCAGGCTGCCATCGGAGGCAAGGTCATCGCCCGCGAAACCCTCTCGGCGCTGCGCAAGGACGTGACCGCGAAGTGCTACGGAGGCGACGCCACGCGGAAACGCAAACTGCTGGACAAGCAGAAGGCGGGTAAGAAGAAGATGCGCCAGTTCGGGAAGGTCGATATCCCGCAGGAGGCGTTTATTTCAGCACTTAAGATGGATAGCTAATGGTTGGCCTTCTTTTAGTAAGTGGTTACGAAACTTGATGACATTTTTAGTTGTCATCTAGATTTACCGAGGAACAATGAGTGAACTGGACCGCAGGTTTGTAGTAGTAGTAGGTGCGGGTGCAAGCACGGACTTCGGCCTACCAGTCGGCTCACAACTAAAGGAAAATATCTCCAAGATTTGTGCGACCGACATATACGATGGGCGCGACGGAAGGGTACGAAACAAGACCATAGAAAACGCGGTCAGAAATTTGGCTGCGCGGGAGCCGGGAAAATACTCATTTGGAAGTCTTTTCCAGGCGTGTAGCGCAATTTCTAAAGGAATGGCGTCAGCCCCTTCGATAGATAACTACTTGGATACTCATAAAGATAAACCGGAAGTAATCGCAGTCGGAAAGATGGCTATAGTGTACGCGATCTCCGACGCGGAGCGCCGTTCAAAACTATATGTAGATCAGAGTAATATCTATAACACGCTCGAGTTCTCCAGATTGCAGAGTACTTGGCTCGCCGCCTTCACAAGAATTCTACTCGCCGAACGATCATTTGAAGAATTTTGCGATGCTCTTTCCAAGATTCATTTTGTTACATTCAACTATGATAGGTGCATCCAGCAGTATTTTGTATATTTGGCTAAGGAATACTTTTTCGACAGAAATGATGCCCCGGAAATAGTCCTCAAAAACTTAAACGTAACCCATGTTTACGGTGCAGTTGGAGAAGAGTTTTATCAACTAAATAGGAATACTGATTTCGGTGTGGAGCTGAACCAAGACCAATTATTACATCGAAGGAGCTGCATCAGGACTTTTACGGAAGGCGTCGATAGTGATGTGGTTGTTGATGAGCTTGAAAGCGCATTCGATGACTGTGAAGTTTTGATGTTTCTTGGTTTCGGGTTTCACGCACTCAACATGGACATATTACCGTCCACGAAATTGAGGTCATTGGAAAAGATTCTGGTGACATCGCGCGGTCAGTCGAAAAGCGATTTGGAGATACTAAGAGATCGATTGTCGTCAAAGTATGGGACTTTTCACAACGACATTTTTTTTGATGCGGCCGAAGCCGCCGATGTCTTTTCTGAATTCTATCGGTTTCTTTCTCGAGCGCCCACAAAGATCTAAGAAATGCCGTGAGGGTGTCGCAAAAGTTTGCGCCCCAGGGCTCCGCCCGTTCACGGCTGAATTCGTCCACCGGACGAATTCCGAGACGCCGCTCACCCCCTCGGGTCGGCGCTGCCCTCAGTTCTTTTGATCGGCCGTGGGGCGGGAGTGTCCAAATTTCGGAAATCCCGCAAGAAGTGCTACACTCGCCTCATTCCAAACAGATTTTTCAAAGGGAGAAGTGTTATGGACCCGCAATTGCGTTCCGAGATTTCGATGCGCCGTCTTGACCATTATTACGACATCATGCGCACCTCGATCCTTGCTTATGTCGCCATCGCCGCGATCATTGGGTTCGGCTCTGAAGGGGTTGCCCTGCCGCTGATTGTTCTGGTGCTCGTGGTCACGGCCTATGGCGTTCTGGCGGGCAAGACAGCCCTTGAAGACGTCGAAAACCTGCGTAGCGACATGACCGAGGAGTTTGCGCAGACCAGTTTTGCCCGAGGGCTGAAGGCGCGCAATCTCAAGGGGTTGATCATGACATCGAACGTTCTGCTGTGCCTTATTGCATTGGTGGAGCTCATTGCGATTGTGATCTGATCGGGTCTGTGACCCATCTCACAGCTTCAAGCTCACCTACCTGCTAAGATTCACCCAACGGTACCCTCAGCAGGAGGCGCAGATGTCCGCATCCATGATCCCCATCATCGCCCTCGGGTCGGCGGGTCTCTATTCCGTGGCCATGATCGCGATGAAGTTCTGGTGGAAACTCCCCGGTGTGGGTCTTGGCCTGCTGATCGTCGCGACCCTGCTGGCTGGGGCCACACTGGAACTCGCCGCGCTGCGCGAGGAACGGCTGGGCATCATCTATACCGGCATTCTGGGGGCCGAGGTTGTTCTGATCGCCATCGCCTCGTTCTTTCTGTTCGGCGAGAACTTCTCGTATCGCGAGGCTATCGGCATCGGTCTGGTCATCCTCGGCACCGCTCTGGCATGGGCCTGAGGCCACATTAATCCCACATGAACAATCCTTTAGAAAACTTGTAAGCCCCGCACCTCCTCCCAATCTGTATCCCACAACACGGATGTTCGCATTTGAACTCCAAAAGGTCGCATTCAGGAGGAGAGACCATGACCAGATACATGACTGCCGGAGCAGCCGCTCTGGCCACGAGCCTCACCCTCGCCACGGCCGCGATGGCCGACACCACGCCGGACCTGCGCGGTGCATGGACGGGGACCTATACCAAGGTCTCGCCCTCGCGCACCGCCACCGGGGATGCGCCGCGCTTTCATCAGGGTGAGTGGCTGCTGGACATCCAGCAGCAGCAGGACAACCTGTTCTGGGGGCCCAGCAAGTGGCGCCCGAATGCCGATGCCGACTGGCGCGTCTTTGATGCCACCGGCACCATCAGTCTGGATGGCTCGGGCAAGATCGGGCTGGTCGAAAGCTCGGCCGATCCGGATGTGGGCGTCAACGCCATCGTGGATGCCTATTACAAGGACGGCAAGATTTACGCGGATTTCCGTAGCCTGCGTCGGGGAACGGCCTACAGCACCGTTCTTGAGCGTCAGGTGAACTGAAGCGTCTTCGGTCCGGCTGGAAAGTGAGGGGGTATCTCTGCCGCTGACATTTGAACGCGGCAGAGCGTGTTACGAAGTACCACCCGGGTCGGAGCGCTTCTCATCACCGCCTCTCCGCAGGGAGGAGACGGGTCGGGCGGTCGTGGACCTTCAGCGCGGTATTGCCAGAGACAGCTTTGGCGCCGCCCGGCCCGGATCGAATCAGAAGCTTTCCTGCACGTCCGTTGCAGCGTCCTGAATTGCATCGCCAGCTTTTTCGATATCTTTTCCGGCCCCTTTTGCCGTTTCACAGGCGGTCAGGGTGAACAGGGCCAGGCCAATCAGGAATGCGCGGATCATTGAGTGCTCCATTGAGTGTTTGGTTCCGATTTGCATGCAGTTTTGCCGTAGGGCTGCAGGTTTTGTCCAGCCCTTCTATCCGTTCCATTCGGGATCAGCGGGCGGTCAGGGCCGCAAAGCGACAATCGGGGATGTGATCCGCTCTTGGCTTTGGTGAATACCGCACGAGTTGCGCAAATACAGTCTGCAATGCGGTTCCGATTGAATGGGGTGGGGCTATTTGCTTTCGCAGAACAGATCATAAACCACTTCGAGGATGCGCAAGGGGCGGTCATCCGCAAGCCGATAGAAGATCGCCTTTCCTTCGCGGCGCGGAATCACAAGTCCTTCAAGCCTGAGGCGGGACAATTGCTGCGACACCGCAGCCTGACGGGCGGCCAGAAGCTCTTCTAGCTCGGTGACGGATTTTTCCCCGGATACCAGGTGACACAGGATCATCAGGCGGCCTTCGTGGCTAATGGCCTTGAGAAAATTCGATGCCCGAGTCGCGTTGTCGGCCATCAGATCGTATGTGCCCGAGGTCCCCTCCCCAGACAGATTTGAAAGCGCCATCTTGCAGTTCCTTGCTCGTTCTTTGATCGCTGTAAGTTTCGAAAGTGGTACAGTGCATTCAAACATATTCTGAGCATCTGTAACCATATGCACGGATCAAAATAGCGTGATGGGTTCGTGGATGCCGGGGAGCTGACGCGGGCATGCTCTGGCTGATCGGGTCGGGTTGCATCACAGCAAATGGCACAGGCTGCACCAAGAAAAGGCGGATCGCGCAGCACCCCTTGCAGCCCCTCGGTGGCGGCACTAAGACTCGGGTAACAGTTCTTCGGGTAAGGTCCCGATCCACAGCAAAGCAGGCAGGTTCAGAATGTTCGATCCAGTAGACACCTATATGAATACGCTCGTTCCCATGGTGGTCGAACAGACCAGCCGGGGTGAGCGGGCCTACGACATCTTTTCGCGCCTGTTGAAAGAGCGGATCATTTTCATCAACGGCCCGATTCATGATGGGATGAGCCACCTTGTTGTGGCGCAGCTGCTGCATCTTGAGGCGGAGAACCCGAACAAGGAAATTTCGATCTATATCAACTCGCCGGGTGGCGTGGTGACCAGTGGCCTCTCGATCTATGACACAATGCAGTACATCAAGCCGAAATGTTCAACTTTGGTAATCGGTCAGGCAGCGTCAATGGGATCGGTGCTGCTGGCCGGTGGCGAAAAAGGTATGCGGTTCTCGCTGCCCAACAGCCGCATCATGGTGCACCAGCCCAGCGGCGGCTATCAGGGTCAGGCGAGCGATATCATGATCCACGCGGCCGAGACGCAAAAGCTGAAGGATCGCCTGTATGACATTTACGTGCGTCATACGGGTCAGACCAAAAAGGCGGTTGAAAAAGCGCTGGATCGTGACAATTTCATGAGCCCGGAAGAAGCAAAAGACTGGGGGCATATCGACGAAATCGTCGAAAACCGTGCCAAGATGGATGGCGATGACGCCTGAGACTAAGGTGCCGCGCGTTTCCTGCGGGGCACATTTTGAGATTGTGGCCGCCCCGGCGGTGGCCTAAGCTGCGGCAAGTGCGCTTTCTGAACGGGGCGCTGGGACGAAGCCCGAAAGGTAAAACATGGCGACGAATTCAGGCGGAGACGGCAAAAACACGCTCTACTGCAGCTTCTGTGGCAAAAGCCAGCATGAGGTGCGCAAGCTGATTGCCGGTCCCACAGTGTTTATCTGTGACGAATGCGTTGAGCTGTGTATGGACATCATCCGCGAAGAGACGAAGGCCAGCGGCCTGAAGTCCAGCGATGGTGTTCCGACCCCAAAAGATATCTGCGAGGTTCTGGACGATTACGTGATCGGTCAGGCCACTGCCAAGCGGGTTTTGTCCGTTGCAGTCCACAACCACTATAAGCGTCTGAACCACGCCCAGAAAGCGGGCAGCGATATTGAACTGGCAAAGTCGAACATCCTGCTGATCGGCCCCACCGGTTGTGGCAAAACATTGCTGGCGCAAACGCTGGCTCGGATTCTGGATGTACCGTTCACGATGGCCGATGCAACCACCCTGACCGAGGCAGGTTATGTGGGTGAAGATGTCGAGAACATCATTCTCAAGCTGTTGCAGGCCAGCGAATACAACGTTGAACGCGCGCAACGAGGCATCGTCTATATTGACGAGGTCGACAAGATCACTCGTAAGTCCGAAAACCCGTCGATCACCCGGGATGTTTCCGGTGAGGGCGTGCAGCAGGCCTTGCTGAAACTGATGGAGGGCACCGTAGCAAGTGTCCCGCCACAAGGCGGACGCAAGCACCCGCAGCAGGAGTTTCTGCAGGTGGACACGACAAACATCCTGTTCATCTGTGGCGGTGCATTTGCCGGTCTGGACAAAATCATCGCGCAGCGGGGCAAGGGCTCGGCCATGGGGTTTGGCGCCGATGTGCGTGACAACGATGACCGCGGCGTGGGCGAAATCTTCAAGGAACTTGAGCCCGAAGACCTGCTGAAATTCGGCCTGATCCCTGAATTTGTTGGTCGCCTGCCGGTTCTTGCGACACTGGAAGATCTGGATGAGGATGCTCTGGTCACGATCCTGACGAAACCCAAAAACGCGCTGGTAAAGCAATACCAGAGGTTATTTGAGCTGGAAGATGCGGAACTGGCGTTTACAGACGATGCCCTGAAAGCCATTGCCAAAAAAGCGATTGAACGCAAGACCGGCGCGCGCGGGTTGAGGTCAATTCTGGAAGACATTCTTCTGGATACAATGTTCGAACTGCCGGGTATGAAAAACGTAACCGAGGTCGTCGTGAATGAGGAAGCGGTGACCTCGGATTCTCAACCGCTGATCATCTATGCCGATGCGAGCCAGGAGTCCGCTTGAAGCTACTGACTGTGGTGAGATCGGATAAGCTGTTGGGGGCTCTGCCCCCGCCGCGGCAAGCCGCGACTCCCCCGGAGTACTTCGAAAAAGATGAAGCTGGGGATCCGTTCTTCATCTGGCTATAAATATCCCGGAGCGCGAGGCAGAGCCTCGCAAATTGATTGTCCATCAGAACGAAGATTTCATTAAAGCCATGGCGATCAAGCGCATATCTTCCGGGGGCGAGTTTGAGGCGAAAGCCGGATATTGTCGTGCAGTGGTTGCCGGTGGTTGTGTTCACGTTGCTGGTACTGTTGGGCAGGGTGAGACTGTTGTTGCTCAATGCCGGTCTGCGTTGGAAACCATTGGCGCGGCTTTGACAGAGGCAGGCGCAAGCTTTTCCGATGTGGTGCGCGTGACCTACATGCTGCCGGACCGTCGAGAATTCGAGATCTGCTGGCCGATACTTTCTGAGGTTTTCGGGGCCAGTCCGCCTGCCGCTACGATGATCGAATGCGGATTGATCGACCCGAAATACCGGATTGAAATTGAAGTGACGGCAAAGTTGCCGGAATAGGGCATGTGACTGTTGTGGGACTGGACCTCAGACAGCCTTTAGTCCATATCTGCGGGAACAGAATTGCCGGAGGCACCTGATGGGTATTGTGAACAGTTTGTTGCGGGCCGTGACCTGGTGGAACGGGGCCACTTTGAATACTCAGATCTATACCAGGCGAAACGGCGTCAAGGTCGGCGAAGACAATGAAGGCAATGTGTTCTATCGTACGGAAGATGACAGCAAACGCTGGGTAATCTTCAATGGCGAGGCCGAGGCAAGCCGGATCGACCCTGATTGGCATGGCTGGCTGCACCGGACTTGGGATGAACCACCAACGGACAAGCCCTTGCAACACAAATCCTGGGAAAAACCGCATCAGGAGAATCTGACGGGCACGGCGCTGGCATATGCGCCGGCAGGATCGTTGCGTCGTCCTGATCCGCTTGAACGCACGGATTATGAGGCCTGGAGCCCGGAATAGACGAGGCGCGCGATGTCGACTTATAACGTAACCGAAGTCCTTGTTGGTGGCGCCGTTTTGGCATGTGCCGTAGCTTTTGGTGTTTACGCCAGCCAATCCACCGGTCTGTCGCAAAGCAGTGGCGGATATGAGCTTGGCGCCTCGTTCCGCTCGCTTGAAGGTGTCGGCGTGGGGACTGATGTGCGTCTTGCGGGGGTCAAGATTGGCACCGTTACCGGGGTTACGCTGAACTCTGACACCTATCGGGCGGATACGACATTCACGATCTCGGACGGGATTCTGGTGCCAGATGACAGCGCGATTGTGATCTCCTCCGAGGGGCTGCTTGGCGGTAACTTTGTCGAGGTGATGCCCGGAGGATCTCCGTTCTATTTCGAAGCCGGTGATCAGGTCGAAGACACTCAAGGCGCGGTCAGCCTGATCTCGCTATTGGTCAAATTCGTGGCCGGAGATGGCGGCGAATGATGCGTTTTGCCGTGATGGTCGCGTTCTTCGCGGCCACGGGTGTGTCAGCCCAGCAAAAGGTTCAGTCGGGTCCCGGCGCTATGCTGCGGGGTTTGGACAAGGTCAGCGGACAGACCATCGACATTGAAATGCAAAATGGTCAGACCCAACCGGTGTTTGGCCTGGATGTGGCTTTGGGCGATTGCCGGTACCCCGTTGACAACCCGACCGGCGATGCTTTTGCCTATCTGACGATTTGGGAAAATGGCAAGTCGGATCAACTGTTTGACGGGTGGATGATTGCCACGTCTCCGGCATTGAACGCGTTGGATCATTCCCGTTATGACGTTTGGGTGATCCGCTGTATAACCCCTTCCGGCGACTGACATATTTCGGCGTTGAAGTCCGCACTTGCGTTTAATGCGTCCTCCAGCTCAAGCCGGTATTGTGTGCGGGGGATTTCGATTGCTCCCAGCGAAGCCAGATGCGCGGTCAGAAATTGGGTGTCGAACAAATGGAACCCTGTCTGACGTAGGCGATCCACCAAATAGGCCAGCGCGATCTTTGAGGCGTCAGTTTTGCGCGAGAACATGCTTTCACCAAAAAACGCGGCCCCGAGCGCCACGCCGTACACACCGCCGACAAGCCTCTCATGATCGCGGATTTCCAGCGAGTGCGCGTGGCCTGAACGGTGCAGTTCTTGGTACAATTCACGTAGTTCTTCGTTGATCCACGTGTCGGTCCGGTCTGCACACCCGTCAACGACTGCGGCAAAGTCCCGATTGATATCGACAGTGAAGCTGCAGTTGCGAATGCGCCGCGCAAGACTGCGCGAGATGTGGAACCCATCCAGAGGAAAGACGCCGCGAAGTTTGGGGTCGACCCAGAACAGCTCGGACGCTTCGCGGTGTTCGGCCATCGGAAAAATGCCGATCGAGTAGCCGTGCAGAAGAAGGTCGGAGGTCAGGCGCATTCGGGCAAACCTAGGGTCGGAAAGCCTTTGCTCTCCGACCCCGCAAAATCATTGGGCCATATTCTCCGCAAGCCAGCGTTCCAGCCAGTGGATGTTGTAATCACCGCTGTGGATGTCTTTTTCCTGCAGCAGCGCATGGAACAACGGCACGGTGGTATCGATGCCGTCGACGATCAACTCACCCAGGGCGCGGTTCAAACGCGCCAGCGCCTCGTCCCGGTCGCGGCCCTGCACGATCAGTTTCGCGATCAGCGAGTCGTAATAGGGTGGGATCGAGTATCCGTCATAAAGCGCCGAGTCCATCCGAACACCCAGACCGCCCGGAGCGTGATACGCGGTGATCTTGCCGGGGCAGGGCGAGAAGTTGGGCAGTTTCTCGGCATTGATCCGAACCTCGATGGCGTGGCCGTTGATCTCAAGATCATCTTGACCGAAAGACATCTCTTCGCCAGCGGCGACGCGGATTTGTTCGCGCACCAGATCGACGCCGAATATGCCCTCGGTAACGGGGTGTTCCACCTGCAGGCGGGTGTTCATCTCGATGAAATAGAACTCGCCGTTTTCATACAGGAACTCGATGGTGCCCGCACCGATATAGTTGATCTTGGCCACGGCGTCGGCACAGATTTTGCCGATCTTGGCGCGCTCTTCCGGGCTGATCGCGGGGCCGGGAGCCTCTTCGAACACCTTCTGGTGGCGACGTTGCAGCGAACAGTCACGCTCGCCCAAGTGTACCGCTTTGCCCTTGCCATCGCCAAAGACCTGGATCTCGATGTGGCGCGGTGTGGTGAGGTATTTCTCGATATAGACCTCGTCATTGCCAAAGGCGGCTTTGCCCTCGGCCCGCGCGGTCATGAAGGCGCTTTCCATCTCATCAGCGCTTTGCGCGACTTTCATGCCGCGCCCGCCACCGCCGGCGGTGGCCTTGATGATGACGGGATAGCCGAATTCCTCACCGATCCGCTTGGCATCAGCCAGCGTTGGAACCCCGCCGTCCGAGCCGGGAACGCAGGGAACGCCAAGCGCTTTCATGGTGTCCTTGGCAGTGATCTTGTCGCCCATCACCCGGATATGCTCGGCGGTGGGGCCGATGAACGTGATGCCGTGATCTTCGACGATTTGCACGAACTCGGCATTCTCGGACAAGAAGCCATAGCCGGGATGGATCGCCTGCGCGCCGGTGATCTCGCAGGCCGAGATAATCGCGGGCACCGACAGATAGCTTTGCGGGCTGGGCGGGGGGCCGATACACACCGACTCGTCAGCCATACGCACATGCATCGCGTCGCTGTCGGCGGTGGAGTGCACGGCGACCGTCGCAATCCCCATCTCGCGCGCGGCACGGATCACGCGCAGGGCGATCTCGCCTCGGTTGGCAATCAGGATTTTGTCGAACATGGGCCCGCCTTACTCAACGATGACCAGAGGCGTGCCGAATTCCACGGCATCGCCATCCGCCACCAGAACGCGTTTGACGGTGCCCGACTTGGGCGCATGAATGTGGTTCATGGTTTTCATCGCTTCAACGATCAGCAGAGTGTCGCCTTCGGAGACCGATGCACCGACCGAGATGAACGCAGGAGCGCCGGGTTCGGGCTGCATATAAACGGTGCCCACCATCGGCGAGGTAACGGCGCCGGGGTGGCTGGCCGGATCCTCGGATGCGGCTGCGGTCTCGGCAGGGGCTGCGGCGGCCGCAGCAATGGCGGGCGCTGCGGCCGGGGCGGCGGCAGGCACTGCAACCTGAACCGGCGCGGGCGCGGCCTGCATGGCACGGCTGACCCGCACATTCAGGCTGTCTTCTTCGCCATACTCACGCTTGACCTGCAATTCGGTCAGATCGTTTTCGCGCAGCAGTTCGGCCAAGGCTTTGATGAACGCCACATCCGCTTCGTGTTTGGTATCTGTCATGAGTATCCTCGAAGGTTCCCCTTAGGCCCGTCTATGCGAAGCGGGCTCTGGTCTGATTACGCAGCGTTATAAGCCATGCGCCCGGCCATGAAAAGCAGGTCTGAACGGGTCTGATAGTGGTTTTTGCACAAGATTCCTGGGCTGGAAGCCTCATAAGGGCATTCCCGAGAGTTTCGCCACCAGTTCAGGCAGCTTCCGTGCCCCGAATTTCTCTAGCAACCGCGCGCGATAGGCCTCGATCGTGCGATAACTCAGGCCCAGTTCGACGCCGATCTCCTTGGCCGACAACCCCCGACAGGACAGGATCGCCACTTCGCGTTCGCGCGTCGTCAGTTCGACCAGTGGCCTCTCTTCCGAGATGTCGGAAAAGCTCCAGATCCCGTGGCGGAAAGGGTCGTCCGGGGTCAGTGACCGCCCGCGTGCACGGCACCAGAACAGGTCCCCGGTGCGTCGCCGCATGACCCGCTCGTCCGTGTAATACCCGGTGTCCCGCATGATCTGCAGGCTGCGCGCGCCGATCCGTTCCCAATCTGCAACCGATGGGTACAGATGCAGCAAAGGCATATTACGATACTCGGCCTCATCGCCGCCAAAGGTGCGTGCAAATTGCAGATTGCAGCGGCGGATGATCCGGTTTTCAAGCTCGACAAGCCCGATTGGCGCATATTCGAAAGCAGGATCGCTCATATACCTATGGTGACGCGTATTGCCTGGATTGAGAAGGGGCAGCGCGGCGTATTATCCGATTTCGCGCAGGTGACGAAATCGAGTGTATTGTAAATGATGTAAAAGGTGTTTGAAAATTGCGTGGCAAACCGCGATAGTTACTTGGTTATTCTGAAAACAGGTTATCTTGGGGTTCCAAATTCATGCGGAGCACATTGACCGGAAGCCGTATTCGCGAAAGGCGGCAGATCTCGGGTCTGCGGCAGGCACAGCTGGCGCGACAGGTCGGGATATCCGCGTCCTATCTGAACCTGATCGAGCACAATAAGCGCCGCATCGGGGGAAAGCTGTTGATCGACATCGCGGGCGCATTGTCGGTTGAACCTTCACTGCTGACGCAAGGTGTTGAGGAAACACTTCTTTCCGCGCTGCGCGAAGCCGCCGCGGATGCGGTTGGCCATCAGGCCGAACTGGACGGGATGGACGAATTTGCCGGACGGTTTCCCGGTTGGGCGGGTGTCTTGGCACAAATGCACCGTCGTGTGGTTTCGCTGGAACGCACGGTCGAGATTTTGTCTGATCGCCTGACGCATGACCCTCATTTGGCAGCCTCGATGCACGAGGTTCTGTCAACGGCGGCGGCAATCCGCTCGACGGCGGCGATTCTGGCAGAGCCCGGCGAGATCGAAGCCGAATGGCGCGACCGGTTCCATCGCAACCTCAATCAGGATGCGGAACGCCTGGCTGAAAGCTCGAAGGCGTTGGTGGCATATTTGGACGATACCGGAGGCAGCGGTGAGCAGCGCGGTGTTCCGACTGATGAGGTCGAGGCGTTTTTTGCCGATCACAGCTATCACTTCCCTCAGCTTGAGGCGGACGGAACCCCGGAGGACATCGCGCTGACCGCGTTGGGCACCGGGGCTGCGCGCACATTAGCAGAAGAATTGCTGGCGATCTACGCGTCTGACGCGCGGGCGATGCCTCTGGCGCGGGTTCAGGCGGCGTTGGAAGACGGGCCGCTTGACCCTCTGGCTCTGGCTTCGGCGTTCTCGGTCAGTCTGGCCAGGGTGCTGCGTCGGCTTGCCTGTTTGCCCGAAGGGATGTTGCCGCGCCCGGCGGGTCTGGTGGTGTGCGATGCTTCGGGAAGCATTCTGTTTTTCAAGCCAACAGCGGGGTTTGCATTGCCGCGCCACGGGGAAACCTGCCCGTTATGGCCTGCCTTCACGGCGCTGAACCGCCCTCTAGTGCCGATTCGGAAGCGCATCGTGCAGGTGGGGCGCAGCACGGCGGAATTTGAGTGTTTCGCCATTGCCTTGCCCGAGGCTGCAACCGGGTTCGATGCCGAGCCGGTATATCGTTCGGTGATGCTGGTAATGCCCGTTGAAGAGAGTATCCCTCCGAATCCAACAACGACCCATGCCGGGGCCAGTTGCCGGATTTGTCCCAAAAACGATTGCGCGTCGCGTCGCGAACCGTCGATTCTAAGCGAAGGTTTTTGACAGTTTCCGGGTGGCGTGATTAGTCTGGGCATAACGGATGACCGGACGAGGTGCCGGTCATGGGGAGGAACTGAACATATGAGCCGAAAGGTTCTGCTGATTGAGGATGAGCCGAACATCACCGAGGCCATCCGGTTTTTGCTGACCCGTGAGGGGTGGCTGGTCGAAACTCATGCCGAAGGCAGCGATGCGGTTAAAGTCATTCTGGCGACGCAGCCTGATTTGGTGATTCTGGACGTGATGTTGCCGGGCAAAAGTGGAATGGACATTTTGCGTGACTTGCGGGAAATCCAAGATATGCAGGACCTCCCCGTCCTGATGCTGACGGCCCGCGGCCAATTGCGCGACCGCGAGATGGCCGAGCAGGCCGGGGTCAGCCGGTTCATGACCAAGCCCTTTTCCAATACCGAAGTTCTGACCGCAGTGCGCGATCTGCACGCGCAGGCGTCCAGGTCATGACACAACCGCGGGACGAAGCCGAACGCCCGTCGCCGGCCCGCCCTTCGTTGTTTCTGGAGCGGCAAAGTTATCGCAGGCGCAGACTTGCGGACGCGGCCCGGTTGTTGCCGTTTCTGGGGGCGGGGATGATTGCTCTGCCGTTGCTCTGGCCGGACGCTAATGACGGGGCGTCTGCGCTTCCACTTTCATCGGCCATATTCTACATTTTCGCCTGCTGGGGCGCGATGATCTTGATCAGCCTTGTCTTTGGAATTGCCGCCAGACGATTGTCCGCGACGGACACCGCCGAGTCGGAGAACGGGTCATGGCGACGCTGAACATCCTGATCCTGGTGTGTCTGGGATATGTTGTGCTGTTGTTTGGCGTGGCCTTCATTGCAGATCGCATGGCCGCTGCCGGGCGGGGAAAATGGTTGCGATCCCCTTTGATCTACACCTTGTCCCTGTCGATCTATTGCACTGCCTGGACGTTTTATGGTGCAGTTGGAAACGCTGCGCGCTCGGGGCTGGAGTTCGTGACGATCTATCTGGGCCCGACACTTGTGATGCTCAGTTGGTGGTGGGGATTGCGGAAACTGGTTCGCATCGGACGGAGCCAGCGCGTGACCTCGATCGCTGACCTGATTTCCTCGCGCTACGGCAAGTCGAACACACTTGCAATCTGTGTCACGATTCTGGCTGTCCTCGGCGGCACGCCTTACATTGCGCTGCAACTGCAATCGATCACGTTGTCTTTTTCGATCTTCGCCGAAGCGGATCCGACCGGCCTCTATCGCGAAGGGTCGAGCGTGTTCTGGGTCGCCGCCGGGCTTGCTATCTTTGCCATTCTGTTTGGTACACGCAATCTGGATGCGAATGAACGGCACCATGGCGTCGTCACGGCCATTGCGCTGGAATCGGTGGTCAAGCTGGTTGCGCTTCTGGCCGTCGGGATTTTTGTCGTCTGGGGGGTCGCGGGCGGATTTGGACCCATGATGGAGCGCATTGACGCCTCGGAAATTGGTCAATGGCACGTGGATACCGGACGCTGGACGACGCTGATCTTTCTGTCTGCTGCCGCATTTGTCTGCCTGCCCCGGATGTTTCAGGTCATGGTCGTCGAGAATGATGACGAAAGCCACTTGCGCACCGCCGCCTGGGCCTTTCCGCTGTACCTGTTGTTGATGAGCCTGTTTGTCGTCCCGATTGCGGTTGTCGGTCTTGATCTGTTACCCCCAGGTTCGAACCCGGACCTGTTCGTGCTGACGGTCCCGCTGTCACAAGGCAATGACTGGCTGGCGATGCTGTCCTTTATCGGGGGCTTTTCCTCGGCCACGTCCATGGTGATCGTCACGGCCATGGCGTTGTCGACGATGGTGTCGAATCATGTGGTCATGCCGATCTGGCTGAACACGCAGGAAGGGTCAGGGTCGGTGTCGGGCGACGTGCGCAACATCGTTCTGCTAGCGCGGCGGGTATCCATCGCGGTGATCATGGCGCTGGGTTATTACTACTACCGTCTGTCGGGCGGCGGTGCGGCGCTGGCCTCGATCGGATTGGTCGCGTTTGCCGGGATTTCGCAAATTCTGCCGGCTCTGGTCGGTGGGTTGTTCTGGCGTGGGGCAACACGTACGGGGGCACTGGTCGGGTTAAGCGTCGGTTTCGGCATCTGGATATACACGCTGCTGCTGCCTGGGGTGGGCGGCGGTCTGCTTGCGCAGCCGATTATTGAACACGGCCTGTTCGGATGGGGATGGTTGCGGCCACAGGCGTTGTTTGGGATCGAAGGCATCGATCCGTTGGTGCACACGGTCATGTGGTCTTTGTCTTTGAACACAATTGCTTTCTGCGTTGTCTCGCTGCTGAGTTTTCCCAGCCCGTTGGAGCGTCTGCAAGGGGCGCAGTTCGTCAACGTGTTCGATCATTCTGCTGCCCCCCGGGGATGGACCGGTTCGGTGGCGCAAAGCGAAGACCTGATGATCATGACACAGCGGATTCTCGGCGCTGCCCCAGCGCAGGATTTCTTTCAAGCCGAAGCCAGCCGACAAGGTGGAAGACCGGGGCGCTTGCCGGAACCCACGCCTGCATTTCTGGAGCGTCTGGAACGGGAACTGAGTGGCTCGGTCGGGGCGGCGGCGGCCCATGCGATGATTGGTCAGATTGTTGGCGGTTCGTCCGTTTCGGTCGAAGATCTGCTGGCCGTGGCCGACGAATCCGCGCAATTGCTAGAATATTCAAGCCAGCTCGAAGCGAAATCCGCCGAGCTGAGCCGGACCGCGCGTCAGCTGCGCGAGGCGAATGGGAAACTGACGCAGGTTTCCATGCAGAAGGACGCTTTCCTCAGTCAGGTCAGCCATGAACTGCGCACGCCAATGACCTCGATCCGTGCGTTTTCCGAGATTCTGCGCGACACGGACGGCCTGGAGCCGGCCGAGCAGACACGGTACGCTGCCATCATTTACGACGAGGCTTTGCGCCTGACGCGCCTGCTGGACGATCTGCTTGATCTGAGCGTTCTGGAAAGCGGGCAGGTCAGCCTGAATATGGGCGACGGTACCCTCAGCGCGGTTCTGGATCGGGCGGTTTCGAGCGCGTTGGCCGGGGGGGACAGGCACCTTTCCGTACGCCGGGTCCGGCCTGCGGAACGTATCCCGCTCCATACCGATCTGGACCGGTTAGGGCAGGTGTTCATCAACCTGATTTCGAACGCCCAGAAATACTGCGATTCGGATGACGCATGCCTGACGATCTCGGCGCATGACGTGGGCGGGCAGGCGGTGGTTGATTTCGTCGACAATGGCAGTGGTATCCCGGCGGATGCGCAGTCGATGATCTTCGAGAAATTTGCCCGCGTGGGGTCGGACAAGGCGGGCGGTGCGGGGCTGGGACTGGCGATTTGCCGCGAGATCATGCAGCGTCTTGGGGGTGAGGTCACCTATCTGCCGGGTCAGGGCGGGGCCGCCTTCCGTGTCAGCCTGCCGCTTGCATATCAGCAAGCCGCGCAGTGAGCGCATAAAGACAATTGTAACCTTCGCTGGGGTAAACAGGTCCGAGAAACGGATTTCACTGGCGGTTCCACCGAATGTCGAAACAGGTCAACCCGGCGTTGGCGCGCAAACTCTCTGTCACCCATGACAGTGTTGATGAAGCGTCCCGCCCGATCCTCAGGGCCTTGCGTTTAGGTCTTGCTCGCGCGGCGGGCGAGGGGATTGGGTTGCCCCTGTCCGTCATCGGCGTCAAGCACACGCGCAGAGTTCAGGACGACCTTGCAGCAGTAGTCCAAGACGGGTGGCTGATGCTGTTGTTCTCGGCGGCGGAAAGTCATGTTGCGGCTGTCTGTCTCGACCCGAGTTGCGTGTCCGCGATTGTGCAGCAACAGACGATTTCCACAGTTCTGAACGCTCCACCGCAGCCCCGACCATTTACTGATACAGATGCCGCGATGGTCGCCCCGCTGATCGAGAATATGCTGGAACGCGCGTTAAATCTGGTTGAGGCACCATCGGATCAGGCCAGCCTGTCAGGGATGGAGTTTGTTGCCCGCCCCGAAAACATGCGCGCCCTGACGCTAGCTTTGGTTGCGGACGCGTACCGCGTCTTTGACCTGACATTCGAACTGGCCGGTGGCGCCCGGCAGGGGCAACTTTGCGTGATGCTGCCCGAACGACCAGAGGATCACGAGGATGAAGCGGACGGGGGTGCCGCCATGCGTCTGGAGCAGGCCACCGGTATGATTAGGGCGGATCTGAACGCAGTGATCAGTCGACTGCCCTTGCCCTTTGCAACCCTGGCAGGGCTAAAGGCCGGGGATGTGCTGCCGCTTCCCAATGCCAGGCTGGACGGGATCGAGGTGCTGGCGATTGATCGCTCTTGCGCGTCCGTCGGGCGTCTTGGTCAATGCCGCGGCTGGCGCGCAGTCCGGGTGAACGAACTTGCATCGTTGACGCCGTTGCCTGAACCGGAACAGGCTGGTTTCATGGCCAGCAAACCATCGCGGCCTTTGCCTGAAAAGACCGTGCAAGCGATAGCCGAGCCCACAAGTGACGGACCCAAGGACGGTATTGCCGCATCGGATGCACCACATGATGTTGGGCTTGCGGACAAGCCGGAAAACATGCTGGCTGAAATTACTCAACTTGCGGGCCTTAATGGCCCGGAGCATGCTGACTAACTGCCGTTGCCGCGCAGTTGATCCAGCGTCGGGCGCAATTGATCCAGCGCATACCCGGCCTTGCCAGTGGCGTCGAGGATTTCATCCGTGCTCAGCCGGTCACATTGTCCCAGCGCCCACACGACCGAGCAGCGTGTGCCCGAAGCGCAATAGGCCAAGACCGGGCCGCTGCAGCTTTCAGCCAGATCACGCTGAAGGGACACATTTTCGGGCGTCATAGTTTGGTGGGTCAGTTCCAGAACTTCATATTCCATTCCGGCAGCGCGCACCGCCTGACCGATGGCATCAGATTGAATGTCGGGCGGAACTTCACTGTTCGGGCGGTTGCAGATCACCTTGACAAATCCTGCCTCGGCGATGGCTGGCACGTCCTCGACCGTAATCTGCGGCGAGACGGCATAGCGGGGGGTAATCGGGCGAATCTCCATGACAATTGATTAGGCCGCGCTGGCCATCCTGTCCAGTTGTGCGCCCAGTTTCGGTGCCGCAAACATACCTGCAATCATGGCCGCCAGAAAAACGACGCCACCTGAACCGCCATAGCTGAGCGAGGCCATTGCGGGTCCGGGGCACAGACCGGCCAACCCCCATCCCATACCAAACAGGACCGAGCCGACGATCAGCCGCCGATCCAGCTCAACCCGCGGTGCGGACGGAAACTGCCCGCCGACCAGAGGCGTGCGGCTCCGGGTCATTTGCCAGGCAATCGCCATGGGAATGATTGCGCCGCCCATCACGAATGCAAGGGTTGGATCCCAGGCCCCGAAAACATCCAGCCACCCTTGTACTTTGGTGGTGTCCGTCATGCCGGAAACCAGAAGTCCGGTTCCGAACAATGAACCGGCGATAAAGGCCAATATGCCGCGCATCAGATCACCCCCAACATGTGCCGGAACAGGACCAGGGTCACACCCCCGGCCAAAATGTAAAACACGGTTGCCACGATACCGCGCAGCGACAAACGCGAGATGCCGCATACTCCGTGCCCCGAGGTGCATCCGTTGGCGATCCGCGTCCCGACGCCCACCAAAAGCCCGGCTATGATGATAACGGCGAAATCGCCGGTCAGATGTGTCTCGGCTTGCGGGGATATCAGGGGGCGCAAAAGCAAAGGCATCCCGATCAGACCGGTAACAAATGCGATCCGCTCACCGCGACCCGAATTGCTCTGGGGCGCGAGCAGATCACTCAGAATGCCACTGGCACCCATAATGCGCCCGTTTCCGAGCAGATAAACCGCGCCAGCCAGCCCGATCAGTAGCCCGCCAACCAGGCCCCAAACCCATTCAATATTCATCTGTGTTACCCTCTTGTCGTCTGGCCCGATGTCACAGTTTGTTCACAGGTAATTTCATGAAAACATCGCCCTTTTCGTCCGCCGGAGGCATTTGGCCCGCGCGCATATTCACCTGCAGCGAAGGCAGGATCAGACGTGGCATGGCCAGCGTTGCATCGCGGGCATCGCGCATCTCGACAAATTCTTCGATGCTGCGGCCCTGACCGATATGGACGTTCAGCGCCTTCTGCTCGCCCACGGTGGTTTCCCAGGCATATTGGTCGCGACCGGGTGCCTTGTAATCATGCCCGACGAAGATGCGTGTCTGGTCCGGCAGCGACAGGATTTTCTGGATCGAGTTATAAAGATCGGCCGATGACCCGCCGGGAAAATCGCATCTGGCGGTTCCGAAATCAGGCATGAAAAGCGTGTCGCCCACAAAAGCCGCATCACCGATGACATAAGTCATGCAGGCCGGGGTATGGCCCGGAGTGTGCAGCACATCGGCACGCATCTGGCCGATGTGGAAACTGTCGCCCTCGGAAAACAGCGCGTCGAACTGGCTGCCGTCGCGCTGGAACTCGGTCCCTTCGTTGAAGACTTTGCCAAAGGTGTCCTGAACGACGACGATCTTTTCACCGATACCGATTTTGCCGCCCAGTTTCTGCTGCAGATAGGGGGCTGCGGACAAGTGATCCGCATGCACGTGACTTTCCAGTATCCATTCGACCCTTAATTCGTGTTTGGTGACATGGTCGATGATCTGATCGGCCGATGTGGTATCGGTCCGGCCCGACGCGTGATCGAAATCCAGAACACTGTCGATGATTGCACATGCGCGTCCCTGAGGCTCCTGGGCAACGTAGGAAACGGTGTTTGTCTGCGCGTCAAAAAAAGCTGTTATTTCGGGCGTCATCCGATCCTCCCACAGGTTGCTTTCACATATTGATAGCGGAATGTGATGGAATTTCCAAATCACGAGTTGATGTCCATCAAGGCAATTCGGTGGCTTTTCGCGTAAGAGTTAACCGACTCGCGGTGAATTGCCGATTTTCATGCCATGTTGGCGGGAAATTGAAGAGAGTTCAGCGAGTCTCATGGTGATCTTATTTTCGTTACATATATCGTCGATACAGGCACCGTTTGGGAGGACGCAGATGACTACACAGGATTTATATTCAGAAGCGGAACAACTAGAGCAAAAGCTGAAAGGTGCTTGTCTGGATACGCGTTTGGCATTGCAGCCCAGCGTCAGTCAGGTTTTGGACCGGATGCGGGCGCAGGGAATGCATATTCCTTCCCGACTGCGCAGGTTGGATGCGGCACTGTGCGAAGATGCGCTGGAAGCCCGGTTCGACAATATGCCGATCTGAAGGCTGCGGTCATCCGAAGGAGATACCGAGGATGACCAGCATCAATCCGATGACAGACAGAAAAAGCGAGGCCATGTTCCACGGCAACACGGCCTGAACAACCGCACGCAAGTCATCATCAGAAAGCCCGGATTTCCGTGCTTTCATCACGCGCAGGATACACCAGACCAGACCGCACAGCCCTGCCAGCGAAAGGGCTGCGCCACACCAAACCATAATGTCGAA
Source organism: Ruegeria sp. K11 (assembly GCF_056531905.1). Taxonomy (NCBI): domain Bacteria; kingdom Pseudomonadati; phylum Pseudomonadota; class Alphaproteobacteria; order Rhodobacterales; family Roseobacteraceae; genus Ruegeria; species Ruegeria sp. K11. The sequence goes on along the minus strand of NZ_JBQFMP010000004.1, from coordinate 44,629 downwards.
CATGGTCCCTCACGCTCATTCGAAAACCTCGTTCCGCGCTTAGCGGATCAGTGCCGTCGGCACAAGGTGAAGGGGTCGAAAGGACGCTTGCAGTTGAGGCGGGGGCGCTGTATCCGGATCATTGCCCGATGCCCCGGCACCGGTTTTTCAGCCTTTTGGAGAGACGCATATGGAAGATATCACCGAAGATCAGGCCGCCGCGAACTACCGCGTGACCTCTGGCGAATTGCGCCAGTTTGTAGAGCGGATCGAGCGTCTGGAGCTGGAAAAGAAGGATATCGCCGATCAGATCAAAGAGGTGTATGCCGAAAGCAAATCCCGTGGCTACGATGTGAAAGCCCTGCGCAGCATCATTTCTCTGCGAAAGCGGGACAAGGACGATATTGCCGAGCAAGAGGCGGTGATCGAGATGTATAAAGAGGCGCTGGGCATGACTTGACGCTTGCGGGTTGTAAAACCCGTACGCAAAATTCCTGAACCGCGCAGCTGTGACATCTGCAGCAGATCAGATGTGGCCTGCACAGTGGTCAGCTTGGGCCGTTGAAATACGGCCCGACCACGTCCGGCTCTAGTCGTTTGAGTATCGCTTTTCCATCTCGTCGTAATACGCTTTTGCCACGGCACTCTGCCGAGTTTCAAACCGCGCCACCGGGCCGCTTTCGTCCATTTGTCCATCGGATTTCAACATGGACAGGGCGTCATGCATACCCTTCAGCGCGCCCTGAAGGGCCACGTTTGCGTACAGAACCAACGCAAATCCCATCTGGTCCAGTGTTGCCAGATCAACGATTGGGGTTTTCCCGCCCACGACCAGGTTGATCAACTGTGGCGTGGTGTTCAAGCGGGTGGGAATACTGCGAATATCGTCGACCGAGCGCGGGGCCTCGACAAAGGTGATGTCGGCCCCGTCCTCGATAAACGCCTCGGCCCGATCCAGGGCAGCGGTCAGGCCCTGGGACGCGCAAGCATCGGTGCGGGCGACGATCATGAAGTTGGGGTCTTGTCGGGCATCCACGGCGGCCTTGATCCGGCTGCGCGCCTCGGGCAGATCGACCACGTCTTTGCCGGAAAAATGGCCGCAGCGCTTGGGATTCACCTGATCTTCCAGTTGAATGGCGCTGGCCCCCGCACGTTCCAGCGTACGTACCGTGTGATGGACGTTCAGTGCATTGCCGAACCCGGTATCTGCGTCAACTACGATGGGCAGGTCCGTGACATTGCGAATGGCCGATGTGTGCTGCGCAATCTCGGGTAGGGAAACAAACCCGAGGTCCGGCATGCCGAGATAGCTGTTGGTCAGGCCCGCGCCCGAGATATACAGCGCTTCGAACCCCAACTGGTCGATCATTCGCGCAGCCAGCGCATTGGCTGCCCCCGGCATCAAAACCGCCCCGCCTGTGTTCAGGCGTTGGCGAAAAGCCTTGGTGATCTCGTGATTCAGCATCGTGGCGGGCTCCGGGTTTGCATGGTTGTCAATCTGACTACGGGGGCGGTCTGTATCTGGCAAGCGTGGTTGATTGGCGTTCTATCTGGTGAAATCATGCGGCTAATGGGCGGACAGCCCCCGGGCCAGACTCTCCAGAAGCGGCGTTGCATTGGCGCGGGCTTCGTCGTCAAATCTGTTGGCCAGACCAGAGACTGTCAGAGCACCTATTAGCGCACCGGAACTGTCAAAGACCGGAGTGGAAAGTGATGAGATATTCGGGTTGGTATGACCAACCGAACTTACGGTTCCATTCTTGTTGAACCGTGTCAGGTCATCGACGGGCTCGCCTGAGAAATGGCTGAGGACCAACCCCGAGGCGCCCGTTGACAGTTGCAAACGCATGCCTTCTTCGACATGAAAACGCAGCAGATTGGGCGAATTCTCGCGATATAAACATATACGTTCATTGCCATTTCTTACGTAGAATGATGCCGTCTCACCCGTCGCCTCGACAAGGATTTTCAGGGAGGGGGCAACATGCTCACGTTTGGTGAAATCGCGGCGAAAAATCAGGCCCAGACGCCACACGCTGGGTCCGACGCTGAATTGCCCGTCCTGATCGCGCTGGATGAACCCGTAAATCGCCATCGAGTTTGTCAGGCGCAGGATCGTGCTTTTGTGCAGACCTGTTTCTTCGGCAAGTTCGGCCAGGGACATGCTTGGCCTTTGCGTGGAAAACGCGCTGAGGATCGACATGGCGCGTTCAACGGATTCGGTGCGATTGGGTGCCATCGTTGTTCTGTCAGGTGAAATCGTATTCGCCACATCTTGCTGCAATTGGGTATCCCTGTCTAGCTTTGGAAAAATTCAGGAGAACCGACGTGCAGTACAAGACCCTTGCCGGAACACCTTTTCGCGCCGTCGACTACTGCGCAATGCTGGGTGACGGATATCGCAAGCTTCCCTACGCATTGCGCGTTCTGGCCGAGAACGCGGCCCGCAATTCCGCAGACGGCGCGGCGGTTTTGACTGTTCTGGCACGGAATGGTCAGGCGGTTCCGTTTCGCCCTGCACGGTTGTTGCTGCACGACATGTTGGGGATTCCCGCCCTGATCGACATCATGGCGATGCGCAACAAGCTGGAAGAGCAGGGCGGCGATCCATCCGTGGTGGATATGAGCCTGCCTGTGGATTTGGTGATCGATCATTCGATGTCGATCAATCACTGGGCGGACAAATTGGCCCTGACAAAAAACATGGAGCGTGAGTTTGAGGTCAACCGCGAACGCTTTGCCTTTCTCAAGGCCTGCGCGGCGCGATTTCCCCGGCTCAGGGTCATTCCGCCCGGCGGCGGGATCTGCCATCAGGTCAATCTTGAATATCTGGGGCAGACAGTGCTCCCGTCAAACGAGGATTCGACACTTTTGATCCCGGATTCCTGTCTGGGTACGGACAGCCATACGCCGATGATCAACGCGCTGGGCATCATGGGCTGGGGCATCGGCGGGCTGGAAGCCGAAGCTCAGCTGTTCGGAGAAACAACGCCTGTCAACGTTCCCCGGGTTATCGGTCTGGAAGTGCTCGGCAGGCCGTCCGATGACGTCACAGCCACGGATATCGCATTGGTGGTGGCGGAAAAGCTGCGGGGCATCGGAGTGGTCGACACGTTTGTCGAGCTGTTTGGGGCAGGGTACAACACGCTTGGCGTGGCTGACCGGGCAACCATTGCCAATATGGCACCTGAATACGGCTCGACCATGGTGTTCTGCCCGGTGGACGAACGCACCCTGGGCTACCTACGTCAGACCGGCAGAGGGCAGGACCTGCAACGGACCGAGGCATATTGCCGGGCGCAAAACCTGTGGGCTGACGGAGCGGATACAGCAATCGAATACGACAAGGTCGTCACGCTGGACCTCGGCCGTATTGGCCGTTCGGTGGCCGGTCCGTCCCGCCCGGAACAGCGCATTGATCTGGCCGCAGCAACGGATCGGTTGACCTTGGACGGGGAAACAGAGCGGCGCGTGCCTGTCGCGGGGACTGACCATGATATCGGCGACGCCGACGTGATCATCGCGGCCATTACCAGCTGCACCAATACGGCGAACCCCCGCAACATGGTGCTGGCGGGTCTGCTGGCGCGCAATGCGGTGGCGCGCGGATTGACTGTTAAACCGCATGTCAAAACCTCATTGGCGCCGGGGTCGCGGGTGGTTGCGAAATATCTGGCGGACAGTGGCCTGCAAGACCCGCTTGATGCGCTGGGATTTGAAGTGGCCGCGTTTTCCTGCTCGACCTGCAACGGAATGTCGGGGCCGCTGCATCCGGCCCACGAAAAGGCCATCACGGACAACAAAATCAAGGGCGTTGCGGTTCTGTCGGGCAACCGGAATTTCGCCGGGCGTATTCACCCGCTGGCATCGCGGAACATGATCGCGTCGCCTCCTTTGGTTGTTGCCTATGCCCTGATGGGCACGATTCTGAAGGACATCACGACCGAGCCGCTTGGTGTTGACCGAACGGGCGCCCCGGTGATGCTGTCAGAGCTGTGGCCATCGGCCGAGGAAGTCGCGAATATCGTCGAAACGCATGTCACGCCCGACGGGTTTCGCAGCACGTATTCGGCCATTGGCGATGTGAACGATCAGTGGAACACGCTGGATGCCGGGACAGGTAGGTATGACTGGGGGCCGTCGACCTATGTGAGTTTTCCGCCCTTCGTGAAACAGATCGAACCCTCTCATGACGGGATTGCACCGCTGAAAGGATTACGTCCTTTGGCGATTCTGGGCGACAGTGTCACGACCGACCACATTTCGCCGTCGGGCATCATCACACCCGAATCCGAGGCGGGTCAGTACCTGCAGGCAAATGGGGTTGCGCCGCGGGATTTCAATTCATTCGGTACGCGACGCGGCTGTTCCGACGTGGTCATCCGTTCGACCTTTGCCAACTACAGGCTGCGTAATGAAATGACCCCGGATCATGAGGGGTCGTGGACCCGGATCGAGCCTGAGAGCACTATCGTAAGCATGTACCAGGCCATCGAGACCTATCTGGCGCGTGGTCAGAAGCTTGTTGTGATCGGGGGGAAGGAATATGGCTGTGGCTCGTCCCGGGACACCGCCGCAAAAGCGCCTTGGCTGGCGGGGGTTCGGGCGGTGATTGCCGAAAGTTTTGAGCGGATTCATCGCTCTAACCTGGTGAACATGGGCATTGCCCCGCTGTGTTTTCCCGCAGGCGTGACCCGCAAAACCCTGCAACTGGATGGCTCGGAGACCTATGATATTGCGCTTGACGACGCTCTGACCTGTGCCGCCCTGACCATTCATCGCCGGGATGGCGGGTCCGAGACCACGCCGTTGGAGGTTCGGCTGTATAATGATGGCGAGCGCGCAACATTTGCCGAGGGCGGGCTGCTGCCGCGGGCCTTCCGCAGCTTTCTGGCGGGGGCCGCGTGATGCCCGCGCGTTTACGCGCCGCGTTCTATCGCGGCGGAACCTCGAAAGCGGTGGTGTTTAATGCGGCTGATCTGCCCGCTGACCAGGCGATCCGAGACCGTATCTTTCTGCATGTATTGGGCAGCCCCGACCCGTACGGACGGCAGCTGGACGGAATGGGGGGTGGCCTGTCCTCGGTGTCCAAAGTGGTTATTGTCGAGCCCTCAGACCGCGAAGATGCCGATGTCGCCTATACCTTTGTCCAGATCGGGGTGACCGAGGCCCTCGCGGACTATGGGTCGGCCTGCGGAAACATGTCTTCATGCGTGGGGCCGTTTGCGGTGGAAGAGGGGATGATTGAGGTCAGCCCCGACCAGACCGAGGCGCTTGTCCGCATCTATAGCACCAACACCCAAAGTATCTATCATGCCCGCTTTCCAGTGCACGCGGGCAACGTGGTCGAGCAGGGCGATTTCACCATTCCCGGCGTCTCGGGCACCGGGGCCAGGGTGACGCTTGATTTTCTGGCACCCGGTGGGGCAGGGACCGGACATCTTCTGCCGACCGGGAACGCCATTGATCGGGTTCAGGTGGACGGGCTGGGCATTGTTGAGGTCTCGCTTATCGACGCGGCGAACCCGGTGGTGTTTGTGCGTGCGTCTGATTTGGGAAAGCGAGCGGTCGAGGCGCCGCAGGATCTGGACAGCGATCCCGAGTTGGTGAAGCAGATGGAGCAGATCCGGCGTGCGGGTGCTGTCAGGATGGGCATGGCGCACAATTTGGAGGCTGTGCGACCCTCCAGCCCAAAGGTTGCCATGCTGTCCGGTCCGCAGGATTTCGCGGCTCTGGACGCCAGCCGTTATGGGCCCGACACCCATGATCTGAATGTCAGGTTGGTCTCGATGGGGAATTTTCATCGCGCCATTACCCTGACCGGTGCAATGTGTACCGCCGTCGCTGCCCGGATACCCGGCAGTCTGGTCCATGCAATTGCGCAGCCGGATGGTTGCGACTTGAGGATTGGCAACCCCTCGGGCGTTCTGCCGACAACTGCCGATGTTCAGATGCATCCAACAGGGCCAGAGGCGATTTCGGCCGGGACCTTTCGCACGCAACGACGGATTATGGAAGGCGCTGTGCTGTTCCCGCCCGAGATGTTGGAGGGGACATGACAAACCGCAGCCGGACAGCCTTTGTCGCGACTGAGCGACGGTCCACCGACCCGAGCTTGTCGTATTGGATCAGCATGACCGGCCTGACGGTGTTGGCCAAAGTCAATCAGGCCCCGATGACACAGACGGACTGGGCATACAGATGACGCAACCGCTTGCAGCTATTCGGGTTCTTGATCTGACGAACGTTCTGGCGGGGCCTTTTTGCTGTCATCATCTGGCCCATCTGGGGGCCGAGGTGATTAAGGTCGAAGCGGTCGGGCGCGGTGATCTGGCGCGTCAGCTGGGGGCGGATCCGGACCTGAACGCAAAAGGAATGGGCGTATCCTTTCTGGCGCAGAACGCGGGCAAGAAATCGGTGACCGTCAACCTCAAGCATCCACGCGGCAAAAAGATGTTTGCCGATCTGGTCCAAACAGCCGATGTGGTGGTCGAGAATTTTCGCCCCGGCGTCATGGAGCGCCTTGGGTTGGGATATAAGACATTAAGGTCCCTGAATACCCGGTTGATCTATTGCGCCATTTCGGGCTTTGGGCAGGATGGGCCCTGGGTGCATCGCCCGGCCTATGATCAGATTATTCAGGGCGCTGCCGGTGTCATGTCGATCACGGGGGACCCCGAAACGGCCCCCTTGCGTGTGGGGTATCCGGTTGCCGACACGGTCGGCGGCATTACGGCGGCGTTCGCAATTTCTGCTGCGCTTAACGCCCGGCCGCGCGGAACCTTTATCGACGTGTCGATGCTGGAATCGGTGTTGGCCACGATGGGCTGGGTCATTTCGAACTATCTGATTGCGGGTGTCGAGCCCTCGGCCAATGGCAATGAAAACGTAACCTCGGCACCATCCGGCGCGTTTCAGGCAAGCGATGGGTTGATCAACATTGCGGCTAACAAAGACGAACAATGGGTGACCCTGACAGATCATCTTGGTCTGGCCGCGCTTCGGCAACAGCCCGAATATGCCACCCGGGAAGACCGCAAGCGCAACAGAGTGTCGCTGAAAGCCGCGCTTGAGACCGTTTTGATATCCCGAACCGCGCAGGAGTGGGCGCAGGAGCTCAATCAGCTCGGCGTACCGTCGGGGGCGGTTTTGACGGTTCCCGAAGTGCTGAACATGCCGCAGGTCGCTGATCGTGGGTTTCTGCGCAGGTTTAATTACGTACCCGGCGTCGGGCGCGACATTGATGTATTGACCACCGGGGTCAAGATGGATGGGCACCCGCCAGAGGTCGAGACTCCGCCCCCGACATTGGGACAGCACAATATGGAAATCTGGGGCGCGCTCGGGATCACGACAGACGAGTTGGACGACCTTCAGAAGGAGGGCGTAATATGAGACCCGACCAAAACGATGTGACTGATTGGTGGACGACCGAGATCATCGAGATGCAACCCGGCCAAATCCGGGTTCGCGGCCATGACATTCAGGATCTGATCGGAACGCTGACCTTTCCGCAGATGATCTGGCTGATGACCCGCGCCGAGATTCCGACCGAGGCGCAGGCGAAGCTGCTGGAATCCGCGCTGGTTGCCGCCGTGGATCACGGCCCGCAAGCCCCCTCGATCGCGACGGCGCGCATGGCGGTGACCTGTGGGCTTGGACTGAACGGCGCGATGGCATCTGCGGTCAATATGCTGGACGATGTGCATGGCGGTGCAGGCGAACAGGCGGTTGAACTTTACGGCTGGGTCGATGCCGGTGTGCAATCCGGGCTGAGCACGGAGCAGTCCGCTGCGCAATCGATTGATCGATGGCAGGCCGAGCGGACAAAGTACCTCCCTGGTTTCGGTCACCGTTTTCACACACCCGCAGACCCCCGCGCGCCCCGGTTGTTGGAACAGGTGGATCAGGCGGCATCCGCGGGGGTGGTCGACGGACGGTTCGCCCGATACGGGCGCGCGCTCGAAACGATGTTGGCTGTTCGCACAGGAAAACCCGTTCCGATGAACATCGATGGCGCGACCGCTGTCATCTATGCGGAACTTGGATTCCCCGGGCCGCTCGCGCGGGGTTTGTTTTGCCTGTCGCGCTCAGTGGGCATCTTGTCCCATGCTTATGAACAGATGACACAAGGCGGGCGGAACAAAGGACCGACCCCGCCAGACTACCTCTGGGCCTATCGTGGGCCCAATCCGATACCGCCACCAGAGTGAGCACCCTTTCGCAGATGCGTTTTTTGTGCGGCGTTAAAGCCGTGAGTCAATGGGCAGAATGCATAGACCGAACGCGCGTCCCAATTGAGGGAGCAGACGAACAGATACCGTTCACCGATTGAAATGGTTTTGACCCGCAGACCGGACAGGGATTGTGCCCCGTTGATACAGTGTCGCTGAGCCTGATAGGCAGTGGGACGACGCTCATACAGTTCGCTCCCGCCCGGCAGCAGCACCCGCCGCTTTTGGTTTTGGACGCATCGATCGGACGCTCGCCGACCTTACAGGTCTTGCGCCTGATCGGTCATCCTGAGGATCACTCAAACCAGTGACAGCTTGTCCAAAGGTGCTGCCGGGCAAGGCGGCGACAGATGCCGCAACAGTCACGCTCAGATCGCCGTGAAGCCTGCGTCCAGCGCTGTCAGGATCGTTTCGATATCGGTCTGGGCCACGACAAGGGGCGGAGAGAGAATGATGTTGTTGCCGGACACCCGAACCATCGCGCCTGCGTCATAGGCCACTTTTTGCACTTTGCCGATGGTGCCCTTGTCGATGGGCGTTTTCGTGCCCTGATCCGAGACCAGTTCGACCGCGCACATCAGGCCATAGCCACCGCGCACGTCGCCGATCACATCGTGTTTTGCGGCAAGGGCCTGCAAGCCTTTGTACAACTGAGCGCCGCGCTGTGCGGCATTCTGGTGGACGTTCAGGCGGGTGGTTTCCTTAAGGCAGGCTATTGCGGCGGCCGCTCCGACCGGGTGTCCTGAATAGGTATAGCCCGAACCGATATTGCCTTTGCCGGTGGTGTCCGATTCGAACACTTCGGAAACCCCATCGCTGATCATCACCGCGCCAAAGGGGAAGTACCCATTGGTGATCGCCTTGGCGGTTACAGCCATGTCGGGCTGCACGCCGAACCTGCGTGATCCGCTCCAGGCTCCGGTGCGGCCATAGGCGGTGATCACCTCATCCGCGACCAGCAGGATACCGTGTTTCGAGCAGATCTCGCGCGCACCGGGCATAAAGCTTTCATGTGGCGGGATCACGCCGCCTGCGCCCAGAACGGGCTCCATGATCATGGCGGCGATGGTCGAGGGGTCCTGGAACTTTATCTCGTCTTCCAGCGCCGCTAGGCAAAACTGTGCCAGCTTCTCGGGGTCGGTTTCACCAAAAGGATTGCGATAGGTGTAGGGCGAGGGGATGTGATGGCATCCGGGCATCAGCGGTTCGTATTGCGTGCGGAAATTGGGGTTGCCATTGACCGATGCGCCCAGAGTATGCGTGCCGTGATAGCCTTTCTTGAGGCTCAGGAACTTGACCCGGCCAGCGTCCCCCCGAATTTTGTGATACTGCCGCGCCAGACGCAGCGCGATTTCGATGCCGTCCGAACCACCTGATGTAAAAAAGGCGCGGGACAGGCCATCCGGGGCAAAGAACTCGCGCAGCATCCAGCTGAGTTCGATGACCAGATCATTGGTCGTGCCTCTGAAGATCGAATAGTAAGGCAGGCGATCCAACTGGGCCGAGATCGCGTTTTTCACTGGCTGGCAGGAATAGCCAAGGTTCACGTTCCATAGGCCACCAACGCCATCCACAACCGTATGTCCATCGACATCCGTAATGCAGACACCTTCGCCGCCGACGATAATGTCCGGCGGGTTGGCAAGGCTGTCGGCAGGATGCGTCATCGGATGCCACAGGTGGCGTGCGTTGTTTTCTTTCAGAAAATTGCTGTCCTTCATGAGATCACCTGTTTGGCCAAGGGTTCTGCCCCCCATTGCGGCGGCAGCTGTGCGAAATCCCGGGGGAATGTGCCGCCCAGAGCGGTCGAGGCGCGGTCCGCCTCTTTCAAAAGCAGTTGCGCGATGTCGCGCAGTTTTTCCGGCCTTGCACGTCCCGTTGGGACAGCAACGGCCAGCGACCCCAGCACACGCCCGCTTTCGTCGAAAAGCGGAGCACCGACCGAGCTGACGCCTTCGTCAAACGCCCCCACAACTGTAACAACGCCATAGCGCCGCACGGCATCCAGCTTGTCTTTCAGACGCATCGGGTCCGAGATCGTCTGGTCGGTGAATTTCGACAAAGGCCGGGCCAGAATTCGCGCGCGCGCGTCGTCAGGAAAAAATGCCAGCGCTGCGATGCCCGACGAGGTCGCGTGCAGGGGCAGCATCTCGGCCACGTCGAAATTGACCTGAACACCGTGCAGGGCAGGGTCCGCATGGGCGACGGGGGAAAGCGCCTCACCCTGCAACAGGCTGGCGTGGGCCAGCTCGCCCACGGCCTCGGACAGTTCCAGCACGATGGGCTGCAGCAGTTTGCGCACCGGAAACAGTGTTTCGCGCAGGGCGGATAGCCGCAGCAGTGCAGGGCCAAGGCGATAGGCCCGCGTATCCGGGTGTTGTTCCAGATAGCCGTTTTCGGCCAACTCGGTCAGGTGGCGATGCACGGTGGCCTTGTCGCGGCCCGTCAGGCGCACGAATTCGCCCAGCCCGATCTCGGCCCGGTCGCGGGCGAATAGGGACAGCAGGTCCAGCGCTTTGGTTATGGTTCCCATCTAGCGCCTCCCATACTCAAAAAAGGCAGCAATTTCCCGGGCGAATTCCGTGCGATCTGCCGGACCTACGGCGAGGGATTGACGTGCGGATTGTGTGACGTTCTCGCCCACGTAATCGGCATATTCCTCGACAAGATCGGCGATGAACTCAGGCGTCATTTCCGGGTGGTGCTGCACCGTGAAAACCCGGTCGCCGATGGCATATCCGGCAATCGGGCATCCGGGGCTTTCAAAGATACGTCGCGCACCATCAGGCAAAGTCCCGACCTGTTCGATATGCGAGCCGTAAAGTGCCCATCCATTTGCCCGATCCGACCAGGGAACCGGCCCCACACGCGCGGTTTCGATCCGACCATGTGCCCATCCCTCAGGGTTCCGGATGATCGGAGCACCCAGCGATTTTGCGATGATCTGATGTCCGAAACACGCGCCGAACAGCGGGATGTCCTGTTCGATGATCTGCCGCACCAAGCCTTCAAGCCTTTGCATCCAGTCCGCTTCTTCGGTGACCGAGGCCGGGCTGCCGGTGATCATCACGCCATCAAAGCCGGACAGATCGTCAGGGAATTCTCCCCTGCAGACCCAAAAGGGCGTGACATGCCAGTCCGGGCGTATTTCGGCGATCAAAGTGGCGAATTTTTCGTCATCCAGCGGTCGCGCCCGGCAAAAGGCGCTGTCATCGGTGTTGGTGACAAGGGTCGCAAGTCGCATCTCAGATAAACCACACATAGAAATCGAGCAGAGCGTCAGGCTCCATCTCGCGGGTCTTACGGAATTCGCGTTCCTTCATGAAGGCGTGATTTTCGACCAGTTCGCGCCCGACCGCATCCACCAGCGCGTTATCGGCCTGCAGGTCCTGAATGGCCTTGCGCAGATTGGCGGCCGTGCCGGTGCGGGCGTCGACCTTGTCAAAACCGTCGCCGGTTTCGATCGGAGGCAGGGTCATATGGGCCTCATACCCCAGCCGCGCGGCCTGCAGGACCGCAGCGCAGGCGGTGTAGGGATTGGCGCTGGCATCTGCCATGCGATGTTCCAGACGGGCCTTTGCGCCGCCTTCGCCCGAGACGCGGGTGGTCACGCCGCGATGATCCCCACCCCAGTTCTTCCAGTAACCCGACAGGGACGCCGGTTGCAGGCGGCGGTAAGAGCCCGCAGTAGGTGCGATCAGGCCGGCCAGCCCTTCATGGTGATGCACTAGACCGGCAAGGCAGCCGCGCGACAGGTCATTCAGATGATCGGGGCCGCCGACTTCACCGTTGGCCAGCGCGTTCCTGCCCTCGGCATCCTGAAAGGAAAAGTTGATATGCATGCCCGATCCACCCAATTCGGACAGAGGTTTGGGCAGGAAGGTCAGAACGATCCCGTGATCCAGCGCAATTTCGCGCGCCATGAGGCGGAACAGCACGATATCATCCACAGCCGTCAGCGCGTCATCGAAGGTCAATGTATATTCGAACTGAGGGCTGTCGTATTCGGCAGTAATCAGGTCCAGCCGGAAGCCCATTTCCAGCGCCTTGTTCCAGATCACATCGTTGATCCGCATCGGATCGGCGAATGGGCCAGTGCCGTAGACGCCCCCACCCGGGGCATCATAGGGGCGCAAACGGCCATCCTCACCCCCTTGCAGGGCATAGGCCTCAAGCTCGATCCCGAGCATCGGTTTCAGCCCGTGCTGTTCCCAATCGGCAACCGCGCGCTTCAACGCCCCGCGCGGGCATAAGGACAACGGCGCGCCGTCGGCGTCAAACAGATCGCCCAGCACGACTGAGGTTTCGGGTTCCCACCCCTTGCGGACATCGTCGCCCGGCCACCGCAGCTCCATGTCGGGTGCTCCCTCGCGCACTTTCGCGTGCGGCGCGTCCAGCAGCAGATCGCGGTCGTAATGCACCCCGAAGGTCGCGCGCGCGAACCGGGTCGAGGCGTCGGTGATCTTGCTGGCAGGCATGTATTTGCCGCGCGGGATCGAGAGGTGATCGATAAAAAGGGCGCGTAAACGGTTGGACATAAAGGACCTATTGCAAAGTGACGCGAACAGGCATCCGCTTGATGCCATTTACAAAGTTGGACCGAACAAACGCCTCGGGGCCGTCGGGTTCGATGGATTTGATCCGTTTGACCAGTTCCTGAAACAGCACACGTACCTCTAGCCGGGCCAGATGCATGCCCAGGCAGACATGCGGCCCGCCTTGCCCCCACCCCAGCTGACGATTGGGCTTGCGCGACAGGTCCAGGCGATACGGGTCGTCAAACATGGTCTCGTCCCGGTTGGCCGAAATGAACCAATACAGCACCTTGTCGCCTTCCTTGATCTGCTGGCCGTGAACCTCGACATCTGTCATGGCCGTCCTGCGGAAATAGGTCGCGGGTGAGGCCCAGCGGACAATCTCATCCGCGGCGGTGCCCCAGACTTCGCCCGATTGCATCTCTTCCAGCAGGCCGTCCTGCCGCGCGATGGCCTGAATGCCTGCGGCGATGGAATAGCGCGTCGTATCGTTGCCCGCCGCCACCAGCAGGCAGAAGAAATTGCGAAATTCGGTCTCCGAAATCGTCTCGCCATTTTCATCTGGTTGCAGAATCAGATGCAGAATACCGCTGGTGTCTCCGCTGGCGTTCTTCTTGTCCATCAGCGTGCGGGAATACTCGTAAAGCTCGGCCCCGGCGGGTGAGTTGAACGGCATCAGGCGGAATTCGTCCGTCTGCATCTTGTCGACGACATGGTCGGTGAAATCGGGATCCGAGTTCGCCATCAACGCATCCCCTTTGTCGACCAGCCACGGCAGGTCTTCATCGGGAACACCCAGAATTTGCCCCAGCATCCGCATCGGCAATTCCCGGGCGATATCACGTGTGGCGTCGAATCTGCCTTTTTCCAAAGCGCGATCCAGAATGGGGCCGCACAGGTCGCGGATCTGATCTTCGAACCCTGCGACCACCTTGGGCGAAAACGCCTTGGCCACCTTCATCCGCACCTTGCGATGATCGGTTCCGTCTGTTTCCTGAAAGGTGCGGCGGGCCATGTATTCTTCGTAGGTCTGATCCTCCATCCGAATGCCACGCGCGGAGGAAAACGTTTCGGTATCGCGCACCATCTTGTCGATATCCGCGTGGCGCGTGATCGACCAATAGCCCTTGCCGCCTTCAAATTCGGACCAGTGGCAGGGGGCTTCGCGCCGCAGCCGCGCAAAGGTGTTGTACGGCGCGCCACTCGCGAAACTGTCATGCGAGCCGAGGTCGGCGAACCCGTCGTCTTCAGGAACCCACATGGTCATAGAAGCGCCTCCGTCTTTGTTGTTTCTTGCGGTTTTCGAAATGCCGGTGCGAGCGACCTGAAATCCGTTTTGCAAATGTGTTGGATGCCTTTTTCTGCATCGAGCGGCGATCCACCGGTCGCCATTCCCGCCAGACGCGCCAAATCGTCGAAACAAGGATGATGAGGATGACGCAGAACAGCAGAAAGGCGATGGGGCGGTCGATGAAATCCAACGGCGTTTTGACCCGCGCCAGAGAGGCGCGCAGTTTGACCTCCATGATGCCGCCCAGAACCATGCCCAGAATGATCGGCACGATGGGCATGTTCAGGCGTTTCAAGACAAACCCCAGCAGCCCGAAGACCGCCGCAATGATACAGTCCATGGTCGAGTTGCGGATCGAATAGACCCCAACAAAGCTGAGCAACAGAATGCACATCCCAAGAAAACGATTCGGGATGCGCGTCAGATGCACCAGCCAGCCGGTCGAAACCAGCAGGAAGCCGACCACGATCACGTTCAGAACCAGCAGCGCAATGTAAAGCGCGACAACGAAATCCATGTCGTTCTGGAATAGCCCCGGCCCCGGCACGACGTTGTGCACATAGAACACCGACAGCATCATCGCCGTCAGCGCCTCACCCGGTATACCGAGCGCAAGCAAAGGGATCATCGCCGCAGCAGGAACCGCGTTGTTGGCGGTTTCAGACGCGATGAGCCCCTCGGATGAGCCATGGCCGAACGCTTTGGGGTTCTTCGACAATTTACGGGCCGAGGTATAGGACATGAACTGGGCCGTGAACTCTCCGACTCCCGGGATCATGCCCATGACCACCCCGAAACTGGCCGAGATCGCCGCCACACGCGGGTGGCGGGCCAGTTCGCGGAAGCCCTGAAACAGCGAACCGCGTGACCGGGGCAGCCGGATCTTCTCATCATCCATCGTCAGCAGCAGAAACGCCTGCGACAGCGCGAACAGGCCCAGAACCACCACGATCAGGTCAAAGCCCCCCGCCAGCCAGCTTTGGCCAAAGGTGAAGCGCCGGGTATAGGCGGCAGGCTCCAGCCCGACGGTTCCGATCAGAATGCCGAACCCGGCCAGAGCGGCGGCAATGGCCATTTGCCCCTTATGCGCGACAACGACCAGAATAAGGCCCAGTAGGGCGGCCAGAAATATCTCGCGCGAGCCGAACATGGGCGCGATTTTGGCCAGCACGGGCGATAGGAAGATCAGGCAGATGACCGAGAACAAGCCGCCCAGAAAGCTGGCCGAATAGGCAAGCGACAGCGCCCGGCGGCCCTCGCCTCGAAGAGTCATCGGAAAGCCATCATAGGTGGTCAGCGCATTGACCGCCGTGCCCGGCGTGTTGATCAGGATCGCGGGGATCGCGCCGCCATACATGGACGAGCCATAGATACCCAGCAAAAGGGTCAGCCCGACAATCGGATCCATCGAAAAAGTTGCGGGCAGCAGGATCGCAATGGCCACAGCGGGACCGACGCCGGGGATGGCCCCGATGGCCACGCCGCCAACCGCCCCCACCAGTAGGGCCAGCATCACATCCCAGCGGGCAAGAACATCAATGGCCGAGGCGATCAGTTCCATCAGAGATACACCAGAAAGAAGGTCCGCACGGAGGCGGGCAGGAATTCATAAATCCACGCCCCGGGGATGTTGACGCCCAGAAAGCCCTTGAACAGCGCGACCATGGCAACAGCGAACAGGGCTGCGATCCACAAAGCGGTCCGGCTCCGATACCCCAGACGGTAGGTCAGCGAACAGGCAAACAGAAGGCTCATCGGCAGAAACCCCAGCCGGGGCACTGCAGCCACGTAGACCAGAAACCACAGCAGGTATTCCAGCGGCTCGGCCCAGCGGCGCGCCTCAACCCAGTCCAAGGCATTGGGTTTCCTGCGCCGCATCAGGCGGAAATGGGCCGCAAACCCGGCCAGCATCGTGAGCAGCGCAATCGCAGGCCACAAACGCGGCTGACTGCCGATGTTGCGCGCCTTGTCGGTCCATTCGGTCTGTGTGCCGATCTGCGACAGCAGGACCAGCGTCAGGATCAGGCCTGCAATGACAAAAACCACCTGGCCCGAGGTCTTTGTGCGTACCTTCAGCAGTTCGGATTCATCCATTGGAACAAAGCCCCGACAAGTTTGAGAGGGCGGGCTTGCGCCCTCTCACATGATCGCAGTTATTGACCCAGAGCGTCCGAAATCGTGCCCAGAGTCGCCTTGTCCTCGGCAATCACAGCCGCGCTTTCATCAGCATTCAGCCAATAGACCAGCGCACCTGTTTCCGCGGCCAGTTGCTGCGCGCGCTCACTTTTCACCGTCTTCTCGGCTACAGAGGCGATCTTTTCGCGCACATCTGCCGGGGTGTCCTTGGTCACGAACAGCCCGTTCCACAGCGAGATATCGAGCGTCGGCTCAACCTCGCCAATCGCCGGGGTGTCGGGAACCTTGCTGATCCGTTCACCGGTGATCGAGACCAGAACATTCACGTCGTCGATGCAGGGCAGGATCAGTTGCAGCGTAGTATTGATCACGTCCGCATCGCCCGAGGCCAATGTGTTACAGTCCAGCGCATCAAACGCAGCGTCGCCGCCCCATTCAAACCCCATGGTCGAAGACAGCGCCTTGGTGACCTGAGTGGGCGTCAGCACGTCGCCGAAATGGCCCAGAAACACGTCGTTTTCCTTGGCGTAGTCAGCCAGTTCCTGCATCGAGGCATAGGGCGCGTTGCCCGAGGTCGCGATAACGAAGGGATAGGTCAGGAAGATTCCGACGGGGTCGAATTTCTCGGGCGTCAGTTCAGGAATGTCGATTTCGTGCCCAATCAGGGATACCGCCGGAACAAAGGAGCCGATGGTGTAGCCATCTGCCGGAGCCGTGGCGACCTCGACCGCGCCGGGGAAGGGGCCACCGCCGCCGCCGGGCTTGTTTACCACGGCTGCGGGTACGCCATATTCGGCCTGAAAATCCTCGGCGATCATGCGAGTCAACACATCCTCAAGATCACCCGGAGGCCATGGAACGATAAAACTGACAGGCTTTTCCGGATACTCGGCCAGCGCCGGTCCGGCGAGGCCAACAGCAAGCGCGGCCAGAACGGCCCTGGTTGTTTTGGACATGTCATCTCCCTGCGATGCGTAATATTAATCGGTTTATTATTTGAACCTTTAGTAGCATTTATTCTGAATTGGATTTCGTACCTGTCAACAAAAAAATCATTATTGACAAATGCAGGTTTTAAATCAGACAATTTTTCGCAACTGATGGTTCAATATTTAAACCGATGAGGATGACATTGGACTTCTCCAGAATAGATGACCTGCGAACCCGTGTAATCCCGCCCGCACATCATTTAATTGACGGAGCGCGCTGTGGCGCGTCGGATGGCGGGGTCATGAATGTGCTTTCTCCCATCGATGGAACAATGCTGACGACGATGCCAAGGGGGACGCCGCAGGATGCTCAGGCGGCGATCCGGGCGGCACGTGGGGCCTTTGACGATGGTCGCTGGTCCGGGCTTGCGCCAGCGGTCCGCAAAAGGCTGATGCTGAACTGGGCCGGTCTGATCGAGGCCGAGGCGCAGGATCTGGCCGTTCTCGGCGTGCGCGACAACGGGACCGAGATTGGCATGGCCTACAAGGCCGAACCGCTCGGCGCAGCAGGTACCATTCGGTATTTCGCCGAGGCCATCGACAAATTGTACGGCGAGATCGCACCAACCGCACCGGGCGCCCTCGGGTTGGTGCACAAGGAACCCGTTGGCGTTGTCGGTGCAATTGTGCCCTGGAATTTCCCGCTGATGATCGGCAGTTGGAAATTGGGACCCGCGTTGGCCGCCGGATGTACTGTGGTCCTGAAACCTGCGGAAACTGCGTCGTTGACCATGATCCGGTTGGCGGAACTGGCGCTTGAGGCGGGTATTCCACCGGGCGTTCTGAACGTAGTGACCGGAGAAGGCGCGGTTGTTGGCGCGGCCATCGCCGAATCCGATGATGTGGACGCGCTGGTGTTCACCGGGTCAGGGGCCACGGGCCGCAGATTGATGGAGGCATCGGCGCGGTCGAACCTCAAGCGCGTTTATCTGGAACTGGGGGGCAAATCGCCCAACATCGTGTTCGCCGATGCCCCCGATCTGGACGAAGCTGCCAAAGTCTCGGCTGCGGGGATATTTCGCAATTCTGGTCAGGTTTGTGTGGCCGGATCACGGCTGTTGGTACAGCGCGAGGTTCACGATGTTTTCGTCGCAAAGCTGGTTGAACAGGCCAAAGCGATGATCGTCGGTGACCCGCTTGATCCCAAAACCCAAGCAGGCGCGGTCAATTCCGAGCGCCAGCTGGTGCAAAACCTTGCCTTTGTCGAAGAAGCTCGCGCCGCCGGGCGTGACATCGTCACCGGTGGGCATCGCATTCTTGAGGAGACCGGCGGTACCTATATGGCGCCGACCATCGTCATGGGTGTCGAGGCCACGGACCGTATTGTTCAGGAAGAAGTGTTCGGCCCGGTGCTGACAGTTCAGGCATTTGACACAGAAGAGGAGGCGATCGCACTGGCCAATGGCGTGGACTATGGGCTGGCGGCGGGCGTCTGGACATCGGATCTGTCACGCGCGCATCGGATGATCTCTCGCATTCAGGCCGGAGTCGTGCATGTGAATACCTATGGTGGGGCGGATGTCACCGTTCCATTGGGGGGCGTGAAACAGTCGGGCAATGGCCATGACAAGTCGCTGCATGCGTTTGACAAATACCTGAACCTGAAAACCGCCTGGATCAAACTCTGAGGACCACCGACCATGACTGAAAAAACCATTCTGCTTGTCGGGACCTATGACACCAAGGATGACGAACTGAGTTATTTGGCCCAGACGATTCAGGCACAGGGTGGTCGGGTCTTATCGATGGATGTCAGCGTGTTGGGTGATCCGTCGGTGCCAACCAATATCTCAAAACATACCGTCGCCGAGGCTGGCGGGCATTCCATTCAGGAAGCCATAGACAGCGGGGACGAGAACACCGCAATGCAGATCATGGCCAAAGGTGGGGCGACGCTGGCCGCACGATTGTATTCCGAGGGCCGGATCGACGGGGCTTTGTTGCTTGGGGGGACCATGGGTACCGATCTGGCACTGGATGTGTGCTCGGCGCTTCCTGTCGGGGTGCCGAAATACATCATCTCAACAGTGTCCTTCTCGCCGCTTATCCCGCCAGAGCGGTTGCCGGCGGATATTCAGATGATCCTCTGGGCCGGGGGGCTTTACGGTCTGAACTCGGTTTGCAAATCGTCGCTGAGCCAGGCGGCCGGAGCGGTTTTGGGCGCGGCACGCGCGGTGGAAGCGCCGGATGCGGACAAGCCCTTGATCGGCATGACCTCCTTCGGCAAAACCGTGCTGAAATACATGGTTGCCCTGAAACCCGCTTTGGAGGAACGCGGTTATGAAGTGGCCGTGTTTCATGCCACGGGTATGGGCGGGCGGGCCTTTGAAAGCCTCGCGTCCGAGGGCCGGTTTGCAGCAGTGATGGATTTCGCGCCACAAGAGGTGGGCAACCATCTTTTGGGTTCGTCAATTTCTGCAGGGGCCGACCGTATGACCGCCGCTGGGCTGACAGGTACGCCGCAGATCGTGTCTATCGGCTGCTATGATCTGGTGGATTTTGTCGGTTGGCAGGAGGTTCCCGCCAAACTGGCCGGTCAAGAGACACACGCCCACAACCGTTTGTTGTCTTCGGTCATGATGACGGCCGAACAGCGCCGCCACATGGCGCGCGAGATCTGCGCCAAACTGGGGCAGGCAAAGGGTCCGACAACGTTTATTCTGCCCAATCAGGGTGGCAATGAGTGGGACCGCCCGGGCGGGCCGCTCAGTGATCCCGAGGGGCTGCGCTGCTTTGTCGACGAGGTCCGCGCCTGCTGTCCCGCGAACGTCACGTTGTTGGAGCTGGACGCGCATATCAATGATCCGGCCTTTTCCGAAGCGGCCCTGCGCATCGTCGATGAATGGATTGCGGCCGGGCTGATTTAACCCCGGAATCTCAGCTCAGGACTTGGCCGCATCCTGTTCGATGTCGTCCAGATCGCGCAGCAGGGCCTCGAGTTGATCCAGCAACGCGGTCATGCGATCCGCGCCCACACGCGTCTCGATTTCTGCCCGTATTGCGGCGCTTTCGGGGGCGACCTGCCGAATCAGCGCTGTGCCTTTTTCTGTCAGACGCAGGCTGGCCCGCCGCCCGTCGCCAGGTGTTCGGCTGACCGCAATCAGGCCCCTGTCTTCCAACCCGCGGGTCATCCGGGACAGGGATGGCGCAAGGATGTTGGCCGCTTCGGCCAACGCGCCCATGTCCAGACCAGGCGCCTCATCCAGAACGCGGATGACACGCCATTGTTGTTCGGTCACGCCGTGGCGCTGCAACAGGGGGCGGAACCGTTGCATCACCTTTTCGCGGGCCCGCAACAGCGCAATCGGCAGGGACCGTCCCGTCGCGTTGAATTCAAATCCGTCTTGCTCTGTCATGTGGCTCACTTTGCGCTCGGTGGTAACAGTCAAAATGATTAACGCGTTATCTATTGACAAGAGATTATTTATTTAACATGTTATTAAAGTGCCTATTGGAGGAGTCATGCCGCATCTGTCCATAGAGTATTCGCCGCAGCTTGAGGCCAAGACCGATCTGGCAGCGTTCTGCCGCAAGATGCATCAGGTCCTTGTCGGCTCGGTGGATTTTCCGACCGCCGGTATTCGCGTGCGGGCGCACAAGGCTGATTTTGCGGTGATCGCGGACGGGCACGACGACAATGATTTTCTGGCCATGACGCTCAGCGTTGGTGACGGTCGCAGTCAGGACCAATTGCGCCGCATCGGAGATGACCTTTTCGCAGCGGGGCAGGCGCAACTGCACGACCTGCTTGCCACTGGTTTTTTTGCGTTTTCTCTGGAAATCCGGGTAATCGACCCGGAACTCAGCTGGAAAGACACACCAATTCACACCCGGTTGTCGGGTCAGAAATGAGGGTTCGATGACCAAGCTGGATGACAATCTGAAAAAGCTCTCGGGCTACCTGTCGAAATACCGCGATGGCGGCATCATGAACCGGATCGCGGGGCAAGACAGGGCGGGCGGCAATGGTGTGTTTCAAACGATCTCTCCGGTCGACAAAAGCGTGATCTGCGACGTCGCATATGGATCGGCTGCAGATATCGATGCTGCAGCCAACGCGGCCCACGCGGCTTTTGCCGATTGGCGCGATATGCCGGCGGTCGCGCGTCGGGACATACTGATCCGCATTGCCGACGCGATTGAAGCCCGTGCGGATGAGATCGCCCTGTGTGAATGCTGGGATACCGGGCAGGCATACAAGTTCATGTCCAAGGCTGCCTTGCGGGGCGCTGAGAACTTTCGGTATTTCGCCGATCAGGTTGTTCAGGCGCGTGACGGTCAGCACCTGAAATCGCCGACGCTGATGAATATCACGACACGGGTGCCGATCGGGCCGGTTGGCGTCATCACCCCGTGGAACACACCCTTCATGTTGTCGACCTGGAAGATCGCTCCCGCGCTGGCCGCAGGCTGCACGGTGATCCACAAGCCTGCCGAAGCGTCTCCGCTGACGGCCCGGTTGCTGGTCGAAATCGCGGAAGAGGCAGGTTTGCCCCCGGGTGTTCTGAACACCGTGAACGGGTTCGGCGAAGAGGTGGGCAAGGCGCTGTGCGAACAACCCAAGGTGAAGGCGATAGCCTTTGTGGGCGAGTCGCGCACCGGCAGTCTGATCACCAAGCAGGGTGCCGATACGCTCAAGCGCAACCATCTGGAGCTGGGCGGAAAAAACCCCGTCATCGTGTTCGAGGATGCCGATCTTGAGCGGGCGCTGGATGCGGTGATCTTCATGATTTACTCGATCAACGGTGAACGCTGCACGTCCTCGTCACGGCTGTTGGTGCAGGACAGTATTCGCGAGGCCTTCGAGGCCAAGCTGATCGAGCGGGTGAATGCCATCCGGGTGGGTCATCCTCTGGACCCGGCGACCGAGATTGGGCCGCTGATCTCAGAGGAGCATTATGACAAGGTCACCAGTTACTTTGATATCGCCCGCGACGACGGGGCCACAGTGGCGGCGGGAGGTGAGCCTGTAGGCGACAGCGGCTATTTCATTCGCCCGACGCTGTTCACCGACGCCAGCACCGAGATGCGCATCTCGCAGGAGGAGATTTTCGGCCCGGTCCTGACCTCGATCCCCTTTCGTACCGAGGACGAAGCGCTGCAGATCGCAAATGATACGCGCTATGGCCTGACAGGGTATGTCTGGACCAACGACCTGACCCGCGCGCTGCGGTTCACCGACAGGCTCGAGGCTGGGATGATCTGGGTCAACTCGGAAAACGTTCGCCATTTGCCCACGCCTTTTGGCGGCGTGAAGGCCAGCGGGATTGGTCGGGATGGCGGTGACTGGTCGTTTGAGTTTTACATGGAGCAAAAGCACATCGGCTTTGCCACCGGTCAGCACAAGATCACCCGTCTTGGGGTCTCGTGATGGGCAAGGCGTTGCCATGCGCTATGCCCGCGCAGTTTTCAGGCGCAGACCTGACCCCGATCCATCTATCCGTTGAATAGGAGGCTTCGATGCCCGTTCCCGCTCCGAACCTGTATCCCGATTTCAATACAATCCGTCTGAGCCATGTCTGTCTGAACGTTCGTGACCTCGCTGCGTCGCGAAAATTCTACACCGAGATTTTGGGCTTGCAGGTCACCGATGAGGATGACCGATGCATTTACCTGCGCGCGATGGAGGAGAGGGGGCATCACAGTTTGATCCTGCAGCAATCCGACACACCGGGAACCGTGGGCGTACTGGGTTTCAAAACGTTTGACGAAGACGATCTGGATCGCGCCGAGCGGTATTTCCGGGAAAAAGGTCGCCCTACGGAATGGGCTCAGCGCGCGTATCAGGGGCGCACTTTGCTGACATCGGACAATATCGGAATTCCGCTTGAATTTTACCACAAGATGGACCGGCTTGAGCCGATCCATCAGAAATATGCCCTCTATCATGGGGTCAAGCCTCTGCGGATTGATCACTTTAACTGTTTTAGCCACGATGTGGATGCTTCGGTCGCGTTTTATTCGGATTTCGGGTTCCGGGTGACGGAATACACTGAAGATGAAGACAGTAAGAGGCTTTGGGCTGCGTGGATGCATCGCAAAGGCGGGGTTCATGACATGGCATTCACCAATGGTCTGGGGCCGCGGATGCATCATGTCGCGTTCTGGGTGCCCACGCCGCTGAACATTATTGATCTGTTGGATCTGATGGCGACCACGGGCTATGTCTCAAATATCGAACGTGGTCCTGGGCGGCATGGCATCTCGAACGCGTTCTTTTTGTACGTGCTCGATCCGGACGGTCACCGGATCGAGATTTATTGCGCCGATTACCAAACCGTCGACCCTGATCTTGAACCGATCAAGTGGGACCTCAAAGACCCGCAGCGTCAGACGCTATGGGGGGCCCCGGCGCCCGAGAGTTGGTTCAAGCATGGCAGTCAGTTTGTGGGTGTTGATACGAAAGAGCCTGACCTTCAAGCCAGCCCGATCATCGCACCCTGAGCGGGTCGGATGCGCGCGAAAATACCACTGCGCCGCGCATCGCATATGTCATCCAGAACCGGCAGCACTCCGGTCACCACTGAGGTCCGAAAATGCGTTTTGCGTCGTTTACATCCCATGGCCAAACTTTCTACGGGGCCGTCACCGACAATGGCATGATTGCCCTGAATGACCGGTTCCCGAATTGGCCCACCTTGTTTGATGTTGTGCAGGCTGGTGGTCTGGATGACCTCATGACCGCCTCCAAGGGTGCTCCGGTGACGCATCCAGAATTTGACTATGAGATGGTGATGCCCAATGCACGGCGCATCCTGTGCGTCGGGGTCAATTTCCCGGACCGCAATGCCGAATATAAAGATGGCTCAGAGCAGCCTAAATTCATGTCGCTTTTCCCGCGCTTTGCCAGCGGGTTTACAGGCCACGGGCGGCCTCTGATCCGGCCACCGGAAAGCTATCAGCTGGATTACGAGGGGGAGGTCGCGATTGTCATCGGCAAGCCCGGTCGCCGGATTGCGCAGGCAAATGCCTATGACCATATCGCCGCCCTGACCTTGTGCAATGAAGGCACGATCCGCGATTGGGTGCGCCATGCGAAATTCAACGTCACGCAGGGCAAGAACTGGGATCGCTCGGGTTCGATGGGGCCGTGGTTGGTGCCCTTCACGGATGCGCGTCAACTGGATGAAGCGCGCATCACGACGCGTGTCAACGGTGAGGTGCGGCAACAGGATGCGCTGTCGAACATGATGCACCCGATCCGGCGGGAAATCGAATACATCTCGACCTTCATGACCCTGCTACCCGGTGACATCATCGTCACCGGCACGCCAACCGGATCGGGCGCGCGGCTTGATCCGCCACAGTTCCTGCAGCCCGGAGACGTGGTCGAGGTCGAGGCCACCGGTATTGGCCTGTTGCGCAATACGATTGAGGATGAAACCATATGAGCCCCGAAGATCACGCCCGGGCCGCGAGGCAGTTGCTGAACGCGGAAGAAACCGGACAGCAGATCGGTTTGCTGACGCGCGCGTTCCCCGAGATGAACATGGACGACGCCTATGCGATCCAGAATGCCATCTGTCAGGCGAAGCTGGCGCAAGGGCGTCATATTGTCGGGTGGAAAATCGGGCTGACCTCGAAAGCCATGCAATACGCGTTGAATATCGACATTCCTGACAGCGGTATCCTGTTCGACGATATGGTGTTCGAAAACGGATCCACTGTTCCGCCGGGTCGGTTTATCCAACCCCGTGTCGAGGCCGAGATCGCCTTTGTCATGAAAGACGCACTGGGCGGTGAGTCTGTCACCCGCGACGACGTGCTCGCGGCGACGGAGCATGTGGTGCCTGCACTCGAAATTCTGGACACCCGGATTGTCCGCGTGGATGCCGAAACAGGTGCGACGCGCAACGTATTCGATACAATCGGCGATAACGCGGCCAATGCCGGGGTGGTACTGGGCCCGCAGCGACATCCGGTTGATGCATTTGATCTGCGCTGGGTCGGAGCAATCACTTTCCGAAACGATGAGGTCGAGGAAACCGGGCTTGGGGCAGGCGTGCTGAACGATCCGGTCGAAAGTGTCGTCTGGCTTGCCCGCCGGATGGCGCAATACGGGCAGAGCATCCAACCCGGTCAGATCATCTTGTCGGGCAGTTTCATCCGCCCCCTCGAATGTCCCTCAGGCACTCGTGTTCTGGCCGATTTCGGTGCGTTCGGCAGGGTCGAGATTGGCTTTGATTAACGCCCAGGGAACGACCCTGGATAGCTGAACCCCAGACCAAATGGCTGGATTCGCCGCTTTGCCGGTAATGTGCTAGGCTTTTCGGCAGGTTTTGTGAGTTTTCAGCTGTTTCAGGGCACCAGATGTATCGGCCTCGCTATTCTCTAATCCTGATTTTGGCCGCTGCCCTGTGGATGGGCGGAACGGTCAAAGTCTATGCCGAGCGTGTGGCGCTTGTGATCGGAAACGCCCTTTACGATAACGTTTCGAACCTGCCGAACGCGGCGCATGATGCACAAGACATTGCGGCAGCGCTCAGGCGGATCGGGTTCAATGTGACCGAGAAGTACAACCTCGATTACCGGGCCATGCGCCTGACACTCCGCGATTTCTCTGAGCAGATGGCCGGTGCTGAAATGGTACTCGTTTATTTCGCCGGGCACGGGATCGAGATCGACAACACCAATTATCTGATTCCGGTCAACGCAGAGCTGAGAAGCGACAAGGATGTCGAGTTTGAGGCGATCCGCCTGGACACGATGTTGAATGCGGTGTCCACGGCGCAGGGTTTGAAACTGGTGCTGGTCGATGCCTGTCGCAACAACCCGTTCCTGACGAATATGGTGCGCACCACGGCCACACGCTCGATCGGACAGGGGTTGGGGCGGATCGATCCGGGCGGTGTTCTTGTTGGGTATTCCGCCCGCAGCGGCACTCTGGCGCTGGATGGAGAAGGGCGCAACAGCCCATATGCGGAAGCATTGCTGGAACATATCGAGGTGCCCGGTCTGGAGTTGGGCAAAATGTTCCGTAAAGTGCGGGATACCGTTTTCGATCTGACCGACGGATATCAAGAACCGTTCACCTATGGCTCATTGCCCGGACGGGACTTTTTCCTTGTGCCTGCTGCGGTCGAGGGTCCGGTCGCTGGGATTGCGCAATCCCCGAACACCGCCGCACAACCTCAAGAGGACCGCGCCATTTCCGCGCAACGCATTCTGCAAGAGGCCCTGCGTATGGAGGATGAGGCCGCCAGGAAGGGCGCGCTGGCAATGATTGCGCAGTTATTCCCTGACACATCTGCCGGTAAGTACGCCAAGGAGGTTGCCGCCGCGTTGCGTATCGAAAGCCAGCAGACCACGCCACCGCCTCCTCCCGAACCTGAGGCTAAAGTGCCGGTAAAACCCGAGCAAGAAACGGATCAGGCAGTTATTGTCGCCGAGCCGAAGAAACCGGGTCAGGACATTGAGACCGCGCTGAAACTCAGCCGGACCGACTATCGTAATATTCAACTTGGATTGAACGCTCTTGGCTATCAGGCGGGACCTGCGGATGGGATATTCGGACCGCGCTCGCGCGCGGCGCTCAAAGGCTTTCAAGCCAAAACTGGCGTGGCGCGGACGGGGTATCTGACCGCTCAAAGCTATGCGGCCCTGAAGAAAGCCGTTCCGGCGCAACCATCGGCTCAAAGCCAACCCCAGACACGAGGGCAGAGCGCGCCTTCATTGTCCGGTACAACGGTGGGCGAGTCCGGGGCCAATGCGTATTTTGGAGACTACGTGATTGACATCCGCCGGCGGCCCGACCCGCTCGGGGCAGAAGCGGGGACACGCACGGAAACAATGCTATGGCTGAAATATCGGAAATCAGCGGTCGGATTTCAGTTGATCAGCGCAGTTGACCGTTCGAGCGGCGGCGAGGCGAGATCGAAGAAATATCGGGCCTCGTTATCCGATTCGGGCCGTTTGCGCATCAGCGGCAGGACCAACTATCTGTTCGGAAAAACTCGTGTTGTGCCCTTTTCTATATCGATAGATCTGCCGCCTGATATGTCGTCCAGCAAACGTATTCGCAGCACCGAAGGCCGGTTTGACCCAGCTTACTATGTGGATGTTGTGGTTTCGAAGCAGTAGATTCCATGCGCCAGTTGCGAAAGTGCAACCGCCTGAGATCAAAGCCCGCTACATCGCATTGATCACACTGATCTGTGTTACCCCGTCGTCGTGGCAAAAGCTGGACAGGACAGGCCAGTTAGCCCCGGCATCAATCAGGTCTGCGGTGGATTGGGTCATGCAGACCGGGCGAAACCCGTCGCCATCCGGCGACAGAGATTTGATCCAGCTTTCCAGACGAGCGGTGACATTGATCGTGTCGCCGATCACATTGTAATGCATCGAGCCGCTGACGCCCAAACTGCCCCCCAGCGCTTCACCGCTGTTCAGGGCAATGCGCAACCGGTATTGTGGTTGATCCGTGACCTCTTTGTTGAGAGCAATGGCCGCAGCGCGCATCGCGTGGGCGCAACGTAACCCCGCGACTGCGTCGGCTTGTCGTTGCTCTGATGTCTCGCTTGGGATTGGTGCGCCAAAGACCACGAGGATGCCGTCGCCGGTGTATTTCTCGACAAAGCCACCATGTTGCCGCGCGACTTCACCAAGCTTGTCCAGAATGCGGGAAATCCAGGTCATGAATGCCTCTGCATCCATCGCGTTTCCGGTGCGGGTCGACCCTTCGATATCGGCCAGCAGGGCGGTCACAAACACTCTGCGGGATTTCGGCTTGCCGCCGGACAACAGCTTTTTGCGTTGTTGCCAGATTTCTGAGGACAGTTCGTCGGACAAATGAGACGAGAAAACCTGAACGATGGTGCGCCTTTGTCGGCGTGATAGTCCGGCGATGATTGCGAACCCGATCAGGAAACCGAATGTCCAGCCCAGTACCGAAGGGGCCACTGGCAAAAGCAGCGCAAGGTTCTGGAATGCGGACAGACCCACGGCCAGCAAGACGACTCCGACCCCGGCCAGCACAATTGCCTTGGAGGTAGCCCGCACCAATACGGCGAGACACGTGCCCGCAAGGACCGACGCAAAAATCAACGCAGTCGAGATCGGACCGTCGATGGAAATAAGAGGCGAGAGCGTGCCATTTGCATAGTCGATCAATTGCTGGGTGATGGCCGCATGAATCTCGGCACCAAAGGTAAACCCGGCCCCGGTGGATCGATTGAGAGGCGTCGAAAAGTAATCTTTGACCGAATGACTGGTGATCCCGATAATCACCGCCTTCCCCTCGAAACGTCCCGGATCGGTCTGCGCCAGAACCTCGGCGGCAGGAACATGCGAAGCAATCGGACGGGTGTTCCGATAGGCAATGGTGATCTGATATCCGGCCGTATCGGCATTTCGAAACAGGTTCGATCCGGGCTGCAAAGGCCGCAGTACGGTGTCGCCGAACATCAGAAAACGTGGATTGTCAGGGTCGCTTCGCAAGGCGGGTTGATCCGCGAATCTTGCCGCAAGCTGTAACGGCAGGGACAATGAAACCCCGTCTTGCGTGCCTACCAGTAATAAGGCCCGGCGGGCGACACCGTCCGAATCGATAGGTATGTCCGAAAACCCGGTTCGGGCGTTTGGTGGGGCTGAAATACCGGTCCCGTTCGCGTCAGGTAGTTTGGAGATCACGAAAACCCGCGGGTCGTTCAGAACCTCCAGCAGCCCTGCGCGTCCGGCACCTGCGGGCACATCCCGGTAAATGTCGATCCCGACAGCGCTGGCCCCGGCGGCCAGCACAGCTTGAGTCAATTGCGTCAGCTTGTCGTCGGGGACAGGCCAGCCCCATTCGCCCAAGTCCCGATCCGAGATTGCCACCAGTTGCACGTCCTGCACGGGTCGAGGGCTGGCGATCGCCGAGGTGGTCCAGTCATACTGAAGCAACTCCACCGGTTCGAGTACGCCGCGTTCACGAAGTTCGACCAGAACACTGCCTATGCCGAGTGTGATCGTGAGGATCAAAACCCAGCGCTGCCAAAGCGGTAACAGTGTTGATGCCCCCAACCCGGGCGGGTGTCGAGACTTGTACGTCACTGCGTTACGCCAGCCGTAGACAACAGCTGATCA
The DNA here is from genome assembly GCF_056531905.1 of Ruegeria sp. K11. NCBI lineage: Bacteria > Pseudomonadati > Pseudomonadota > Alphaproteobacteria > Rhodobacterales > Roseobacteraceae > Ruegeria > Ruegeria sp. K11. The sequence continues at coordinate 15,402 of NZ_JBQFMP010000004.1, read as the reverse complement.
AACTTGTCCGGGTCCAGCACGCGCACCCGCCCGCTCAGACCGATCTCGGACAATTGCGCAAGGGCATCAAACCAAAGTCCTGCTGCAGCCGGATTGGACGCGCGCATGCTCTCGGGAACACGTTCGATCAAAGCGACCTCCCGCGCTGCCGCAGTCCCTGACGTAGTTACCAGCAGGGTAACAGTAAGCTCGTAAATACGTCCGGTTTCCATTTCGAAACCGGATCGTGCAAGGTCCAGCCCATAGTTACCAGGTGGAAACGGACCGCGCAGTGTCAATTCGGCGCCACCCCCTGAAACCGGGGTCAGTGCAATTGTCAGGTCGCCCCTGTGCCCGCGCGGCAATCTCCAGATCAGAGGCGGAGACGACAAGGTCGTCAGCCCGCCGCCGTCCGGCACAAGAATTTGTAACGTGTCTGTGCTTTGATCCGATGTGGTGCTTCGCGTGCCTGCTCCCATACGGTCCTTGGGGGCTCCGATGTCGGGTGGAACAAACACGACATCGTCCCGTGGCTGTTGGCTTTTGCTTTCGCCTGCGGCGCGGGCGGGATGACTCGCGCAGATGGTCAAAACCAATGCAAACAGGAAGACGGCGCTGAGAACTCTGACCCACGACACATTAAGCCTCGGGAAATTAACGGATTTGAACTGACACTTTCCGGCTGAGAGTAGGTCCGATTTTCATCAGAGTCCAGTTCGGGGGCAACAAGGTCCGAATAAGCAGCCCGTTCGCTCTTTTGCAGAATTGTGGTATCGTCCCTTGCGTAACCGGTGTTGAGGTGAGTCCTGCCTTATGTTTTCGAAACGTCCCTGGCCAAGCTGCCATCTGCTGTATCTCGTGGTGTTCTGTATAGCTCTGGTTCCAGATCGGGGCCTTGCCAATCAAGATCGCGTGGCGCTGGTGATTGGAAATTCAGCCTATCAAAACGTCTCCAGCCTGAACAACCCAGCCAATGATGCCGAGGATATTTCGAAGTCTCTGCAGAGAATCGGTTTTGCCGTCACAACCAGTCAAAACCTTGATTACAACGCGATGCGTTTGGCTCTGCGTGATTTTGCCGAAGCCGCCTCTGACGCGGAAATCGCGCTGGTTTATTTTGCCGGGCACGGAATCGAGATTGAGAACACGAATTACCTGATACCAGTCAATGCCACGTTGAAAAGCGACCGGGATGTCGAATTTGAAGCGATCAGGCTGGATACGATTGTAAACGCCATATCCGACGCGCCAGGGCTGAAAATTGTGTTGGTGGATGCCTGCCGCAACAATCCGTTTGCCGCGCAAATGACCCGGTCGTCGTCCACACGCTCGGTTGGCCGCGGTCTGGCGGCGATTGAGCCGGGCGGTGTCATCGTCGGCTACGCCGCGCGCGGGGGAACCCTTGCGCAGGACGGAGAAGGCAGAAACAGCCCTTACGCGACCGCGCTGCTGGAGCATCTGGAACAGCCCGGTCTTGAACTGGGCAAAATGTTCCGCCGCGTTCGGGATCGGGTGTTCGCGTTGACAGACGGGTTTCAGGAGCCCTTTATCTATGGCTCTTTGCCGGGCCAGGATATTTTTCTGGTCCCGCAAGCCGAACCTGCCGCGTTGAAGCTGCCCGACATCCCGGTTTCAAGCGCGCCTCTGCCCGCATCCCGACAGGAAGTGATGGCGGCCGCGATGAAGGTGAATACCCTGCGGGGCTGGAGCTTGACCGCCCAAAAGTACCGCGCGACCACGATCGCAACGCCGGACGTGCTGACCCGCATGGCCCAGATCACTCCGAATTGGGCCCGCAAGCAGGGGCAGGCGCGTGCGGTCGAGGATGTTTTGCTGCCGAACCGGACCCGAAAGAGACAGCTGCAAGAGGCCCTGAACACAGCGGGTTTCGACGTGGGAACACCGGATGGTGCATTTGGACCCAAGACCCGGTCCGGCATCCGGGCTTTGCAGGCCGCGCATGGGTTGGAGCCGACAGGGTTTACAGATCCTGCTGTTTTGGCGCGTCTGGGGATCGGGTTTCAGGATGGGGTGGATGAAGGCTTCATCAGCAACCCTTTTGCAGTGCGTCAAAACCCGGACGAGCTGGAGGTGCTGGGCGAGACCGAAGAGATTACCGAGATCCTGAAATGCCTGGGCTTACGAAAAAGTATCTATGGCACGTTTCGCGACAGTTTGTACGTGGCGTTGGTCTATGGGGGCAGCATCCAGACAGCCCGCAGCGACGCACAGAAATGTGGTGTTGATCTGGCCTCGATTACATCCGCCGCGGAAAATGCTTTTGTCGTGCGCATGATCGCCAATGAGCCTTCATTTTTTGATGCGGGTTACGACAGCAGAACGAATATTAGCTACAAGGAAGGTCCATATTTCGGATTTCGGAAAGACCCGCAGGAAGACAACGATGTCATCGGGTGGCGCTGGTACAGCGGCGAGGCTGTTGCCTATACCAACTGGCTGCCATCCAAGCCGAACCGAAAGCATGGCAGTGGTCAAAAAGCCTTTGCGCAGTTCCAGCACGAAAGAAAAGGCCGGCGCGATCTGAGCGATGTGGTTCCGACGCAATGGTTCGATGGGTCGGGTCGGTACGCACGATCGGTCATTCTTGAAGCCCGGCTACGGTGACCTGCTCTTTATCCTCTCGCGATCAGCACAAGGCGCTGTAATCGTGCGGGGCTGCTTTTCGTGGTACAGTGTCACGCAGTTCAGTTGGTATAGGTGGTTTAGCGTTGATCCGTGCCATGTTGTCTCGGATGTCATACAAGGTGATTTTTGTACTGGTCGCGCTGTGGCAGGTGTTCGCCGCAGCGGCTTACGCAGAAGCGGACCGTGTGGCGTTGGTGATCGGCAACGCAGAGTATCGCCATGTGGCCAATCTGCCCAACGCGAGAAACGACGCAGACGATCTGAGTTCGGCGCTGGAATGGATCGGCTTCAAGGTTTGGGAAAGTCATGATCTGGACTATCGCGGTATGCGCCTTGCCCTGCGGGATTTCGGTCGGGCGGCCAAAGACGCGGACATGGCGGTCATCTATTTCGCCGGTCACGGGATCGAGATTGACAACACGAACTACCTGATCCCGGTAAATTCCGAGTTGCGCAGCGATCAGGATGTCGAGTTTGAAGCGATACGGCTGGACAGTGTCATAAGCTCTTTGGCAGCGGCGAAAGGTTTGAAAGTCGTGCTGGTCGATGCCTGCCGCAACAATCCGTTTCTGAATACGATGACCCGCGAGAACGGAACCCGGTCGATCGGGCGCGGGTTGGGACGGATCGACCCCAGCGGCGTTCTAGTCAGTTATGCGGCCAAGGGAGGAACCCTTGCGCTGGATGGCGACGGGCGAAACAGCCCCTATGCGACCGCGTTGCTGCAACATATCGAAGAACCGGGTCTGGAATTGGGCAAGATGTTTCGCAAGGTGCGGGACACGGTCTACCAGATGACAGACGGGTTTCAGGAGCCGTTCACCTATGGCTCATTGCCCAGCGAGGACATCTTTCTGGTTCCCGCAGTAGCCCCAGCGCCACGTGTAGCAGGGCAGTCCGAGGCCATAAGCAATCAGATTTACGCCGATTTTGAGCTGGCGCGGTCTCTGGCAACGCTGGAGGCGGTTGACACCTTTCTGGAAAGCTACGCGGATCAAAAGGACCATTTTGCGGTGACGCTGGCCTTGTCTCTGCGCGAAGACTTGCGGCAGAAAGAAGCGCAACCAGCCCCGGCTGAAGACGATCCGCCATCTCCGCCGGACACCGTCGCATTGCCGCCCAAGCAACCGGACGACGACGCCCGAACGCGCGCGCTTGTCCGCGATATTCAAAGTGAACTGAACAGGGTGGGGTGCAGCGCGGGTACGGCGGATGGCGTCGTGGGCCCTCGCACAAGATCGGCTTATGCACGGTATCGCAGTGCGCGCAAGAACCTCGGGCTGGCGGCCAATGGTCACGACACACCGGCAACTTTGGCGGCCCTGAGAAAAGAGCAGGGCCGGGTGTGTCAAGAAGTTGTGCCGAAAGCAGCAGTGGGATTTGACGGGGATTATGTCATCTCGATCCGACGCAGATGGGACGACGATTTCTGGCAAACGACCAGCCGCCCGGATTCGGCCTATTACCCCGGCAAGGTCGAACCGCTTGCTGCCCTACGGATCAGGAAAAGCGGAAACACCCTGACGCTGGTTTCGGCACAGGCCTTCACCGGTGGCGGGCCCTGGTTCAGGGACTTCAAGGGCAGCTTTGATGACAGCGGTCAGTTGACCCTGCGGTTTACCCTCAGTTCGCATTTCGGTCCTCCGGTCACGCCTTATAAGGTCCGGATCGATGTGAAACTTCCGCAAGGGTTGGAAACAGGGCGCAGACTGGTATACGAGCCGCGCCGTATTGACGGACAATTCTTCCTGAATTTCCTCGTTCGACGGGCCAGTTGAGCGACACGTGGCTTTGGGCAATCCGGTTTCTCATGCCTGCAAGCGCTGTGCCAACGCGCCGCAAGATTGCCATCAGAAAGTGTTGGAGTTGAACGCGTAGCCTACGTATCCTGAGCCGGGATGCCTGTTTGCAGTGGAGTATCCAGTTGTCGCGTTTTTGGCCAATCATGTCTCCTGAAGCGGTGCGGTTTGTCCGAAATTTCCTTTTGGTCGCGCGAGCGCGACAGACTGGGGCAGCATTGTGTCTTGTCCTGTTCCTAATTCCTAGTGCAGTGAGCGCCGCACTGGATTGTGGGGACAGGCCAGTTCTGCAACCCTCCACTCTGATCGCATATGAGCCCCTTTTCGACGAGACAGTACGCGCTGCAGAACCATTGGTGCTGCCTGAATTGCCCCTTGAAACCTCACCCAGACCAAGATTGCGGCCCTGCAAGTTCCAGAAGATTTCGGTTGGACGCGCGCAAATGCGCCAACGCGGCGCGGTTTGTGGTGACTGGACCATTCTGGGGGAAACGCGTGCGCCGATCCGGGGTAAATTCCGAGGCTGTGGCATCGCCGAGCCCGTGCGGATCTACAACGTGTCGGACGTCGCGCTCAGTCAGTTGGCGGTCATGGATTGCCAGATGGCGGTGACGTTGAAGACATGGATCGAGATCACGGCCAAACCTGTGTTCGCAGAGCTTGGGGACGGCTTGAAAGGCATGCGGCTGGCCGGTCACTATGCCTGCAAGACCCAGAACAACCAACCCCGTGCCCGTCTGTCCCAGCATGCCACGGGCAGGGCCGTCGATATTTCTGCGTTTGTGCTGAACGACGGCACGATCATCAAAGTCAGCGATGGGTGGGGGTCCGACAAATTCGGCGCGGCCCTGCGCGACCTGCACGCCGGTGCCTGTGGTCTTTTCGGCACTGTTTTAGGGCCCGAGGCCGATCGGTTTCACAAGGGGCATTTCCATCTGGATCTGGCGCGCCGCAGCAACGGTTCTCTGTGCCGGTAGCATCGTCTTGCCGGATCAAACGACTTTTTTTGATTGGCCCGGGACAACCGTCGTGACGCTTGAGCGTTACGCCCCAAGCCGTTGCATCAGCCGGACATATGCCGTTTGACCCCGCCGGAATGTGGGCAGGCGAAAGAACTCGTCCGGGGCGTGCTGGTTTTCGTCCTCATGGCCGAAGGCAAACATCACCGCGTGAAGCCCAAGCTGATCCAGCAGGGTGGACATGACAGGGATGGACCCTCCGACGCGGGTCTTGAAGGGGGCCTTGCCGTAGACCTCTTCCAGAACCTGTCCGGCGATGGCCGTGGCATTGTGACCGGCAGGCACAAGAAAGGGATCGGCCCGACCGGGGTTTTTCGACACTTCGGCGGTCACGCCCGGGGGGCAGTGCGCTTTGACATGGGCTGTGATCAGGTCAAATACCCGTTCGGGATTTTGATTGGCGATCAACCGGCAGGTGATTTTGGCTGACGCGGTCGAAGGCAGAACCGTTTTGGTGCCGTCGCCCTGCCAGCCGCAAGTGATCCCGTTAACCTCCAGCGTCGGGCGCGCCCACAACGCTTCGCGCGTGGTGTACCCGGGTTCTCCATAGGTGGCGGGTGCACCGGTCTGCGCCAGATAGGCAGCCTCGTCCCACGGCACGCGCGCAATTGCCTCGCGGTCTTCATCCGTCAGATCGACCACGTCGTCATAAAACCCATCGACGGTAATGCGCCCGTCAATGGACTTCATGCTGGCCAGCAGTTGCGACAATGCCATTCCGGGGTTCGCGACGCCGCCACCATGCATCCCCGAATGCAGGTCGGACCGTGCGCCCGTCACCTTGACCTCCAGCGATGTCAACCCCTTGAGGCCCAACACGACCTGAGGTGTTTCGGTGTCCCACTGGCTGCCATCTGCAGAAAAGATCATGTCAGCCTGCAGCAGGTCCAGGTTTGTTTCGATGAATGGCGGCAGATCGGGCGAACCGATCTCCTCCTGGCCTTCGAAAAAGAACCGTACATTGACCGGCAGACGTCCGGTTTCGGCCAACAATGCCTCAGCCGCCACGATCGGCACGAACATGGCGCCCTTGTCATCTGTCGCGCCGCGTCCGTATACCCTGTCTCCGCGGATTGTGGGTTCAAACGGTGGTGAGGTCCAAAGGTCGAAAGGCTCGGCCGGTTGTACGTCAAAATGACCGTAAATCAGGATCGTCGGCTTGTCGGCCCCCGCATGAAGCCAGTCGGCACAAACCACAGGATGCCCCGCGGTTTCATACATTTTTGCATTCTCGATCCCGGCGGCGGTCAGTCGGTCGATCACCCACTGACCGGCTGTGCGAACATCGCCTGCGTTCTCGGGTTTGGCGGACACCGAGGGGATGCGGATGAAATCGCAAAGCTCGTCGATAAAGCGCTGCTGATGCGTGTCCAGATAGTTTTCCCAACTCATGATCCGTCCCCTTTTTCCGGCAATTCCTGCACTGTGACGCGGCATCCGACATCTGGCAAGGTGCCGTCGGCAAATGGCAATTGTATCATTTCCGAAACAGGAAGTGACCGCAGTTGCCTTGCCGCAAGCGCAAGTGGTGAATAGATTTATTTGTATGTGGTCTTTTGCAGACATCCGACCGGCGTACAGCCGGGCCGAACGCAGAAGCGATGGTGTGGTTCACATATTGGGCGTGTCTCTGGCCCTTGTTGCTGCCCCGGTGCTGGTCGCGTCGACCATTCTGTATCAGGGTGACCCTTTTGCCGTCCTTGGGGCCTCGATCTACGGTTTCACGCTGGTTCTGATGCTCAGCATGTCGGCGCTTTACAACATGATCGAAAGCGAGAAGTGGTCGGGATTGTTGCGCCGTCTGGATCATTCTGGGATCTACATCAAGATCGCGGGGACCTATACGCCGTTTCTGCTGATGTCCGGCGCGCCGGTTTCGGGGATGCTGTTTGGCCTTTGGTCTTCGGCCACTTTGGGGTCTGCGCTCAAGATGGTGGATCCGCACCGGTTTCGCTGGATCGGGCTGGCGCTTTACGTGTTGATGGGTTGGGCCGTGATCTGGGCCGGACCCGCCATGCTCGAGGAACTGTCGCCGATGGTGGTGTTCCTGATGATGGCCGGAGGCATCGTCTATACGGCCGGGATTGCGTTCTACCTGATGGACTGGTTGCCCTTCCACAACACGATCTGGCATGTCTTTGTTCTTTCGGGCACGGGCCTGTTCTTTGCCGCCGTGAGTATGCGCATTTTTCTGATGCCCGGCTTTGAGGTGTGACGCTGCGCGTGCTTTAAAACCTGCGATCTAAGCGTTTGCTCCGCTTGACAGCCTTGTCCTTCTGCCGCTCGCGCAGAAACACAAAGATACCCGCGCTCAGGATCAGTGCAATGCCGATTGCGACGGGCAGATCGGGCAACTCGCCCCAGATCATCCAGCCCCAGAATATGGCCAGCGGCAGCCCGACATATTCAAACGGCGCAACTGTGGCGGCATCGGCCAACCGGTAGGCTTGACCAAGGCAGTATCCGACAACGGCCGAATTGAAACCCAGACCCGCAAACAGCCAGATGTCCGTGCCCTCGGGCCGGACCCAGGGACGCAGTAGAAAGATGAGGCTTTCGTTTTCAATGCCGTCCAGATACCGGCCATCGCCAGCAAAGACCCAAAACAACAGGCTGACGGCGATAAAGGCGCTTTGGATGTAGACTGCCATGGCTGACGCCTTGGACTTTGCGCCCAAAAACCGTGTCATGACAGTGTTCAGCGCATAGGTGAACGCGGCCAGAACGGGCAGCAGGTAGACCAGCAGGCTGATCTCGCGGTTGTTGCCGCTTTCCCATGGCCGGGTCATGATGATCACCCCGGCAAAACCAACCAGCACCGCTCCGATCCGCAGCGGGCCGACCTTTTCACCCAGCAATGGGATGCTGAGCAGGGTGATCATCAGCGGGGCCACAAAGAAGACGGCGGTGGCCTCGGCCAGAGGCATCACCGCAAGGGCGGTAAAGAAGGTCAGGTTGGCGATAACCAGCACCAGCCCGCGCAGCACATGCAGGCCCGGCTGATCTGTTTTGAGAATGCGCCACCCCCCTTCAACCTGTACAAGTGCCAGGCTGAAGCCGATGCCGATCAGCGACCGGGTGAACACCATCTGGTGCAGGGGATAGCCGCCGGACAAGAACTTGATCAGCATATCGTTGACCGAAATGGCAAGGATTCCGACCAGCACGAAACCGATGCCCGCCGACGGGTAATGCAGTGTTTTCTGGTGTGTCATCGAGGGGCCTCTGTCCGGCGCTTATCATGGCGCGCGGGGCGGGTCACTCCTGTTTGCGACATCTCGGGGCGGCGCGGCTGACCCCGGTGGGATCAGGACAGCCCGCGCCAGACCTCGTGGATGACTTGCGGGGCCATCATGACCTGATCGCGTGTCGTGTCGAACTGACCGACCTGAAACCGGATGATCTTGCGGCCTTCGAACATGCCCTGGGTCAGGTATATCCGCCCATCATCATTTAGCGCATCGACCAGTCGCTGCTGTGCCGCATCATCGCCGGGGCACCGGAAAGAAAACAGGCTCAGGATCGGCTCGGTCACGATGTCAAACCCGTCCATGGAACGGATCGCCTCGCACACGTCATTGGCCCAGGTCACATGGTTTCGGATGCGCGTGCGCAGACCGTCCAGGCCATAGGCGCGGATCAGGAACCATATCTTCAGGGCCCGGAAACGGCGACCCAGAGGGATGGTCCATTCCGAGTAATTGGTCACTTCGGCCCCGGTGGTCTTGAGATATTCGGGTTCGATTTTCAGGGTATTGAGTTGCGGCACCGGATCGCGCAGGAACTGCACCGAGCAATCGAACTGCGCGCCCAGCCATTTATGCGGGTTGAACACGATGCTGTCGAACCCTTCGACTCCGTTCCAAAAGTCACTGCGAAACTCGGGGCAGATCATGGCAGACCCGGCCCAGGCGGCGTCCAGATGGGTGTACAGGTCTTCTTCGGCCGCAACCGCAAGGACCGGCGCCAGATCGTCACTGGCCCCGATCCCGGTGCCCCCGGTCGCGGCAATCAGACCGGCAGGAATATGGCCATTGGTCCGATCTTCGCGGATCGCAGCGCGCAGCGTCTCGACCTCCATGGCGTGGCGCGGCCCGGTGGTGGGGATTTTAACCAGATTGTTCTGCCCGATCCCGGCGACCCAACAGGCCCGATCGATCGAGGAATGCACCTGTTCCGAGCAATAGATGCGCAAATCGCCTTTAGCATTCAGCCCGTCGCGATTGCCGGTGTAACCTGTGGCCCGTTCGCGCATGGTCAGGACGGCCGAAAGCGTGGCCGAAGAGGCGCTGTCCTGGATGACGCCGGTATAGTCTTGGGGCAGGGCCATGGCCTGCCGCAGCCAATCCACCATGACGCCTTCCAACTCGGTCGCTGCGGGCGAGGTCTGCCACAACATGCACTGCGCTGCGATGGTCGTGATCAGCATGTCCGCCAACATCGACGGCGGCGCGGCGTTGGCCGGGAAATATGCAAAAAAGCGCGGGTGCTGCCAATGGGTTATACCGGGCATCACGATGCGTTCAAAGTCGCTGAGGATGGTTTCCATGGTCTCGGCCCCATCCGGCGCGTTCCGAGGCAGCAGAGCCGCAATCTCACCAGGGGCGGTTTGCGCACGTACGGGACGATCTGACAGCCCTTTGTGATAGTCTGCCGCCCAATCGGAAATGTGCTTGCCCCAATGATTGAATTCGTCCCAGTCCATGCGATGCTCCCAAAGAGGTCATGATCGGGGTGGCCAAAACCGCGCCCGGTGCGCAGCATTCGGCCTGATCCCGGTCCGGGTCAAGTCGTTTGATGCCGGGCGTTATCGATCATTGTGAGGGAAGCGCCCAGTCAAATTTTGCGATAGACGAAATCCATGGGGCATTTTCGGATTGCTCGAACAGAAGTACCCCAAACTGCGCATGCGTTGGTATTTTTTTGGCAGATCGGGTCTGTCGCCCCTGCATCCCCGGCCAGCGCATAGCCCGGCTGCGGCTGCTGCCAAAATCGATCTCCTTCCGGTCGCAGCTCTGGCAGGGTGCGGGCATTCAATCGGTGCCACGATCGGCATTGAGCGCGTCGCGTTGGTACCAGATATCCGACAGAGGTTTGTCGTGCACCGTACCGCACGTCAAGTGTGTGATCATCAGGGCGGCGTGGCAGAGCGGTCCGTCAAAAAACAACTGATCAGCATTTGTGAGCCGGTCCAGCAGGTTGTCCGATACCTGCGCGCAGCCGGGATTTTAACAAGCAATCTTGTCGCCCGAGCTTAGGCGGACCCCAACGGTTTGTTCGCCGATCAGATTGGTCTGAACCGCGCACTATTACATGAACAAGGTGATTTTGTCGGGTCCAGCGAACAGACTGGCCTGCAGGCTATCCCAAAGCGCAAAAACGTCCCGAAGGTCAATCTGCCGACGGTCCGCCGCATCGAAAAATTGGTTGTCTGCCAACACATTCAGAATGTCACCGGTAGCAAACGGGCCGAACAGCGTCTGGTTGGCGCAGGTTTGGCAATCTCGCGATATGATCAATGCCCCCATTGGCCAGCAGGACCGACGCAACAGGAGGTTCGCGCAGCGATCTGAGGTGTATTCCACGATTCTCCGGCATCTGCTGTCGAATATCAAACGAGGCGTTCAGGATGCTCCACCGCACCCCATCTGGCGACACCGACAAAGACAAGTGTACGGAAGGCAGAATGGTCCCTTTACGGCCATCCGCTTAATTCCGGCACCTACAACTTCATGGCGCCAGGTCACCGCCTGCAGAAGCCCCAAGACCCGGAAAATGCACTTAGGGCCTCCGCTGCGTTCAGGTGATCAGAACAGGTCGCGCTCGTGCTCGCGGCCTTCGTCTTCGGACGGAGAATACATGTTGATCTCCATGCCGCAGTTCACTTCTTTCAGCTTCGGTGCGCTCCAGGCCATAATGTCCTCCCATGAATGACTGGTGGTCGACAGAAAACCTACAACCTGTGCCCCTCTCGGAAAATGCTGCTTTGGTCGTAAGGGTGCCGATGGGTGTCTGTGTCGGCGATCCGCCCGTCAATGGCCTTGGGGTCGTAGATGCAAACACTTAGGACCTTTGTCGAATGTCGCCATGGCATACGGGCTTATAATCTCGCGCTTATGCGCGCGTTCATTTGCAGTCTTCTGTTATTCCTTAACGGACTGTCGGCCCTTGCCGAGCCGTTGCCGCGCGCGCAGATCGAAACCTATGTCCGGGCTCCGTTCTCGCTGGGCGATGTTTTGAACGACAAGGGCGTCTATGCGCTGTTGAATTCAGGCGGCATCGAGGCGGGATATGTCTTTGAAACAGAACCCTTGGCGCCTTTGCCGGGGTTTTCAGGCGCGCCGATCAACGCGTTGGTGGTGCTGGACCTCGAAGGCCGTTTCATGGACGTCCAACTGATCGAACATAACGAGCCGATCTTTGTATCCGGACTGGGTGAAGCACCGTTTCACAAGTATTTCGAACAATATGGCGGCCTGTCGATTTCGGACTCGATTGTGGTCGGGACACCCTATGGTGATGCGGCGTCCGGCTCACAGCTTGTTTACCTTGATGGGGTCACCAAGGCGACGGCCAGCGTGCGAATTGCGCACGAATCCGTCATGGGGGCGGCGCTGGCGGTCGCCCGCGAAAAGATGCAGGGCCTTGCCAGTGCGCCACCTGCCTTCCCGAAACCCGACCATGATGAAGCGCTGGACTGGGAAGATCTGGTCACCCAGGGTATTGCCACCCGCAAGACCGTCACCAACGCCGAGGTAGACGCGCTGTTCGCAGGCACGCTTTGGGAAGATGACGACCCCGAGGCGCAGGATTACCCTGACGAAGCTTTTCTGGACCTGTGGATCGTCGATCTTGGCCCCAAATCCATCGCCCGGGCCGCACTGTCAGAAGACAGCTATGAAGACCTGCAGAACTTCATGGAGATTTCGGACAATGACGAGCCGATCCTGTTGATCGAAACCGCTCGTCACGGCTTGGTCAGCGAGGATTTTGTGCGCAACACCGCCCCCGATTGGATTTCCGCCGAACAGGATGGTTTGCCGGTTGCGCTTCGCGATGCTGACCTGCTGGTCGAACTGGCCGATGACATGCCCGATGGGGTCGCCATGATCCTGCGCACAGATCGCCGTCTTGGTTTGGATCCTTCGCGCGAATGGGTGCTCAAGGTGTTGGCCGTGCGCGAACACGGGATGTTTCAGCCCGAGACCGGCTCGGTCACGCTCGACATTCCTCATGCCACGCCTGAACGGTTCTTTGACCGCCCGGTCCAGATCACTCCGGCCCCGCCATGGCTGGAGGCACTGCGCAATCGGCAAACCGACATGATCATTCTGAGTGTCTTTCTTGTGGGCCTCGTGACGACGTTGGGCGTGCGGGTGAACGCGCTTGCCGGGCAACCGGCGTTCACGCCGATCCGGCTTGGTGTGTTGGCCGTTGTCGTGGGATTTGTCGGTTGGTGGGGGCAGGGGCAATTGTCCATTGTCACGGCTCTGGGAACATTGCGCACGGCGCTGGATGGGAGCAGTTACGCGTTCTTGCTTTACGACCCGTTCTCGCTTTTGATCTGGGCCGTATCCATCGCCGGTCTGGTCGCCTGGGGCAGGGGGCTGTTCTGCGGCTGGCTCTGCCCGTTCGGGGCCCTGCAGGAATTCGCGCATCATATCGGCAAGTTCCTTGGTATTCGCCAGATCGAACCGTCCCGTGTGTGGGACCAACGCCTGAAATGGCTGAAGTACATCGTGTTGGCCGGGCTAGTCGCCATGGTCTTTGTTACGCCCGATCATGTCGACAAGGCCGCCGAAGTCGAACCGTTCAAGACAGCCATCACCACCTTTTTTGTGCGAGAGTGGTATTATGTCGCCTACGCGCTGTTCTGGCTGTTGTTCGGGATGGTGCTGTTCAAGGGGTTCTGCCGCTATGTCTGCCCTTTGGGCGCGTTTCTGGCGATCGGGGGTCTGATCCGTGGGCGCGACTGGATCGAGCGTCGCGCCGAATGCGGTTCTCCGTGCCAGCTTTGCAGGGTCAAATGCAAATACGGAGCGATCAGAAAGACCGGAGAAATCCAGTACGACGAGTGCTTTCAATGCCTGGATTGCGTCGCGATCCATGATGACCGCACCCGTTGCGTTCCTTTGATCGTCGCAGCACGACGCCAGTCCAGAGGGGTGGCCGCGAAATGATGAACCGCCGTCGCTTCCTTGCTATCTCGGCCGTCGCTGCTGCTGCTCCGGCCTCGGCCACGCCGACCCGGTGGACCGGCTATGCCATGGGTGCCGAAGTCAGCCTCAGCTTTGATGCTTGCCCCAGCGCGGCAACGGCCGCCATCATGCGCGTGCAGGACCTGCTGGACAGATGCGAGACCCTGTTCAGCCTGTATAGGCCCGAGTCCGGTCTTTCCCGCCTCAACCAAACGGGTCTTCTGGTCAACCCCGAGCCCGAGTTTCTGCAATTGATGCAGGCCTGCCAGCAGGCTCATGCCGCCACCGGAGGCCGGTTCGACCCCACAGTTCAACCCCTTTGGACCGCTCTGGCGCGTGGCGAAGACGGGGCGTCGGCGCGCCAGCTCGTCGGGTGGAATCGGGTGCGCATCTCGCCGGACCGAATTGCGCTGGGAACAGGGCAGTCTCTGACACTAAACGGAATAGCGCAGGGCTTTGCGACGGATCTGGTCGCGCAGGAACTCAAACAATCCGGCTGGAGTGATGTTCTGATCAATATTGGCGAATTCCATGCTGGCGGTCGGTATTGGACGCTGGGCGTGTCCGACCCAGAGTTTGGATTGGTTGAAACTCTGCGGTTGAAGAATCGCGCGATCGCAACCTCCAGCCCCGGCGCAATGGAATTCAAGGATGGTCAGTCTCATATCCTGAACCCGATAGGCACTGCAGATTGGCGTTGGTCGACGATCAGCGTACAGGCTGCAGATGCGACAACTGCCGACGCGCTATCTACTGCGTTCTGTTATGCCGACGCCGCCGAAATCGCCAAAACACTAAGGCGTATGGACGGCAACCCAACGGCAATTTGCGTGCACCCGACCGGTCTGGTTGAAACGATCGCCTGATAAAAATCCCCCGGCGTTTTGTGCCGGGGGCATGTGTGTTTTCCGCTTTGTTTTGTGGTGTGTCAGGTACAGGCGTTGACGGCGCGTTTTGTCATGACGCTGACCAGATGTGCGCGATAGTCCTTGCTGCCATGCAGATCACCGATCATGTTGGCCGGGTTGATCCGCAGATCCATCAGCGCATCGGCGCGGAATTCGGTGTTCAACGCCGTCTCGGCCTCGGACCAGCGGAACACGCCATCCTCGCTGGCGCCGGTGACGGCCACGCGCACGCCATCTGCGAACCGCGCCACGTAAACGCCCACCAGCGCAAAGCGCGAGGCAGGCTGCAGGAACTTCTGATAGCTCGCCGCCTGCGGCACCGGGAAGCGGACCCAGGTGATGATCTCACCCTCGTCCAGCGCGGTTGCGAACATGCCCTCAAAGAAATCATCCGCCGCAATCTCGCGCTTGTTGGTCACGATGGTCGCGCCCGAACCCAACACACCCGCCGGATAACAGGCCGCCGGATCATTATTGGCCACCGAGCCGCCAATGGTGCCGCGATTGCGCACCGCCGGATCACCAATCTGCCCCGCCAAAGCCGCCAGCGCCGGGTACGACCCCGCCGCCTCGCGCGCCACCGTCGCATGGGTCGTCGCCCCACCCACCGAGACCGCGCCGTCATCCTCGACACAAACCCCGGTCATCTCGGCAATCCCGCTCACACTGACCAGCACCGACGGCGCCGCCAGCCGCTGCTTCAGCGTCGGGATCAGCGTCTGACCACCCCCCAACGCCTGCGCATCCTCAGCCCCCAGCGCAGCAACCGCATCCGCAATGCTCGAGGGCTTCTCAAACTCGAAACTGTACATTTCGCTCATCCTTTCCGAAAGGCACTCCCGCACCCTTCATC